>JBIKMB010000030.1:0-40567 GCA_044359485.1 Pirellulaceae bacterium
CTATTTGGCGAGTTTGTTTACACGAAATTCCGTGAAACAACTATGTGCAACTGAAGTGGAAAACTGAGTACACTAAATAGGTTGCAATCGCTCAATGTTTAGTAATGCCCTGCCGGACAGGAACCCCAACTGGTTACACACGCTATGGCTAGCAATTTAAAAAACTTTTATCAGCGCTGTTTCGCGGCAAGTTTTGTTGCCGTCACCTTGGTTTGCTTCACAGGCAACGCTTTGGCGCAAACGGAATCTGCCACCGGTTCTGCAGCGAGTGAAGGGGCAGACAATTCGCCTACTGCTCTAATTAATTCCGAGATCAGCAAAGCTTGGAATGATCATGCAGTGAAACCTTCGCCGGTTGAAGAAGATGGAAAATGGTGCCGACGGGTTTATTTGGATGTTCTTGGGCGCATTCCAAGCATTTCCGAACTGGATGCGTTCGTGAAGGACAAGTCCAAGGACAAGCGAGAGAAACTGGTAGATAAAATCTTAAACGATCCCAATTACACGGAAGAGTATGCTGCGAACTGGAGTACCGTTTGGACCAATGTCCTAATCGGTCGCAACGGAGGCATGGAAGACGATACGCTGATCAGCCGAGAAGGGATGATGAAATATCTGCGAGACTCCTTCGCTCGAAACAAGCCCTACGATCGAATGGTTTATGAACTGGTTACAGCGACAGGATCTACGAAACCGGGTACAGATAAATTCAATGGAGCGACCAACTTTTTGGTGATGAAAGTCAACGAAGAGATGGCCGTTCAAGCAACAGCGTCAGTTTCGAAGGTTTTCTTGGGCCTTCAGGTACAATGCACTCAGTGCCACAATCACCCTTTCAATCAATGGAAGCAGCAAAAGTTTTGGGAGTTTAACGCATTCTTCCGACAGACTCGGGCTCTGCGAAGGTTCGTGCCAGGCGGACGCGACATTGATCACGCAGAACTCATCGACCAAGACTTCGCTGGTGAAGGGGGCCAACCGTCGGAAGCTGAAATTTTCTATCAGCTTCGAAATGGTCTAACCAAAGTCGCCTTCCCGGTCTTTGTCGATGGAACAGAAATTGGAAAGAGTGGGTTTGTTTCCGAAGTCAATCGAAGGCTCGAATTGGGTAAACTAGTTTTGCAAAGCGAGTTCCTACCCAAGATGGCCGTCAATCGCATGTGGTCTCATTTCATGGGATATGGTTTCACTCGACCTATCGATGATTTGGGACCGCACAACCCTTCTTCCCATCCCGAACTGCTCGAGAAATTGGCTGAAGAATTCAAAAAGGCAAGTTACGACAACAAGGCTTTGATCAAGTGGATTGTGCTTTCGCAACCCTATCAATTGAGCAGTCGTGCGATCAAAGAAAATCAAAAGGATGATCCAGCTTCTGGCGAATCTCCCAAGTTTACACACTTTTATACTCGGCAAATGCAGGCCGAACAGCTGTACCAATCATTGGTTGTTGTCGCAGGTTCCAATGCTTCGCGAGGAACCTTAGAGCAACAACAACAGCAGCGCGACATGTGGCTGAGACAGTTCGTGATTGCCTTTGGTACCGACGAAGGTGATGAAGCGACAACCTTCAATGGTACTATTCCCCAAGCGTTAATGATGTTCAACGGCGAACTGGTACAAAAAGCGACTTCGCTTGATAAAGGAAGTTGGCTCAAGCAACTGGCCGATGCACCTACAAAGAATCAAGAAAAAGTAAATCAACTCTTCCTTGTTGGCCTCGCTCGTAAAGCACGAGCAGAAGAACTGGCGGTTTCCGTCAAACTCCTGCAGGCTCGAGAAGGAAAGGTGGATGAAATGTTGCAGGATATGTGGTGGGCGATTTTGAATAGTAACGAGTTTATCATCAATCATTGAGATGCGTGGAGCAAAGTACATGATGCCTTCTTTTCTGACCCCTACTGGAATGACACGTCGCCACTTCATGAAGCACTTGGCGGGTGCCTCAGCAATGCTTGGCTCTTCGCTTGCATTGGGACATTCGCTGCGAGTGCATGCGGATGATCTGAAGAAGTCCAAGAAGTCCGCCATTTTGCTATGGATGGGGGGCGGTCCATCCACCATGGACTTGTGGGATCTCAAGCCTGGTGCAATTACCGGCGGACCTTTCCAGCAAATCAGCACGACAGGTGACATGCAAATTTCTGAACACCTGCCGATGATGGCAAAACAAATGCATCACATGTCGATCGTCCGCTCGATGAGCACGCGAGAAGCCGATCACAATCGCGGCCGCTACTATATGCACACCGGATATGTTCCTAACCCGAACATCGAGTACCCAAGTTACGGTTCCGTGTTGGCCCATGAACTGATGCATCAGCGTCCAGAACTGGAAATCCCTCCGTTTATTTCGGTCGGTGGTGCCAGCGAAGGCCCTGGTTTCCTCGGAATGGCCTGGGCACCGTTTACGGTTAGCAGCAACGGTCGCATCCGCAATCTCGAGATGCAGTTGAATGAAAAACGCTTGATTCAACGCATGTCCGCACTGGACCTGATCGAAACAGGCTTTATCTCCCAGCAACGAGGTTCAGCAGCAGAAGACCATCGCAAGGTCTTAAAGAAGACATTGGATCTGATGACCAGTGCCCAAATGCAAGCCTTCCGCGTTGAACAAGAACCCGAAGCTGTTCAAGAACGCTATGGCAAAAACAATTTCGGCCAAGGCTGCTTGATGGCTCGCCGTCTTGTCGAATCCGGTGTTCCTTTCGTTGAAGTCGATCTTGGTGGTTGGGATAACCATTCGGACATTTTCAACACGCTTAAGGACGACCGATTGCCCGTTCTCGATCGCGCGATGAGCGCTTTGATTGAAGACTTGGCTCAACGCGAGTTGATCAATGATACCGCAGTTCTGTGGATGGGCGAATTTAGCCGTACACCAAATATTAACGCCGATACCGGTCGCGATCACTGGGCTCGTGCTTGGAGCGTGGTGGCTGGTGGTGGTGGCATCAAGGGTGGTACAGCGGTTGGTGCAACCAACGAAGATGGAACCTCCGTGATCACAGAACCTTATTCGTCCGAAGACCTGATGGCTACTGTTTGCAAGGCTCTCGGCATCTCACTCGAGACAACCTACACCAGCAAGAGTGGTCGTCCGATGAAGATTGCTAACAGCGGTAAGATCATTCAAGGACTACTGAGCTAATCGATTGTCGGTTCGGATGGGTTTGAATGTCTGATTTTCCTCCCACGCAAGTGGCTGGTTCGTCTATGGAAGATCCCGGTGACAACCAGCCACAGGGAGGGGACAACCCGTTGAATTTAAGTTCGAGCCCATCCTCCGAGCTCGATTTAGTCTCGTTGGTACGACAACACCAAGTCGGCCTGTGGAGATACCTGCGAGCGTTAGGGTGCGATTCGACGACGGCAGAAGACCTGATTCAAGAAACTTTTTTGAGAATTCTTCACCGTCCTTTCGAACACAGGAACGATGCAGCCACCGGAGCTTATCTCCGCCGAGTTGCACACAATTTGTTTATTTCTCAACGTCGCCGTTCCAGCAAAATATCGGTGACCGAGAGAGCTTCGGAATTGGAAGACGCGTGGACTCGGTGGGCAGGCTTCGATAATGGCGACAGCACAATCGAGGCACTACGCGAGTGCATGGGGAGATTAACCGAACGAGCTCAACTTGCATTGCGTAAGCGTTTCGCGGAAGAGCACAGTCGAACTGAAATCGGCGATGAACTGGGAATTTCCGAGCATGGAGCCAAGAACTTGATGCAGCGAGCGAAAGCTCAGTTGCGAGAGTGTTTGGAAAACAAACTAAAATGAACGATTGGTCCGATCGCATATTCGATAGCTTCTTGGATGAGATCATTTCAGGAGAAACTCCTTCTGATGTGAGCGATCGAGTTTTGGCCCAATGGAGGCTTCGCCAGGAGCAAACTCAAAACGCGGGTATCCCAATCCCAGACGTGCCGGACGATGAAGAAGCGGATCGTTCTTGGTGGCAGCAAGTCGTGCATGTTCCGCCGATTGATTCTTCGGCCAGCGGTCAGGTCCCCGTAGTTACTGCTTCCAATGCCTCCTCTTGGACAACCAAATCAAATCCCAACTTAAAGAGAGTGGAAGCGCAGGCTCATAGTGCCAAGCGATGGCGACAAACACTCGCACTTTCTTTAGGTGTGGTGGCTTGTCTGTTAGCCATAGTTTCGTTGGTAAGTGTGTTCCCCGAGTTTTACTCGTCGGAAAACAAGTTAGCACAGAATCAACCCTCCAACACCGTTCCCAGGCCTACAAACCCGCCGGTCAAAATTCCGACAACGCCTTCGGTTGCAGCCAAAGAGAGCCCTGCAAACAAAGACGTTGTCCCTTTGCCTCGACCGGAGCGTTTGGATATCAAAGGCTTGCCGTTCGCAGTTGTTGAACCCGATGCAATGCCAACCAATCCCGAAGAAAACCAAACGCCCAATGACGATATCCCTTTATCCGATGGCGAAATCATCGCTGAAATCAATAGTTCGTTTGCAACTCTTTGGCAACAGTACAAAGTGCAGCCCATCGGTACGATCGATGATAAAGAATGGCTCGAACGAACCGCGTCGGTTCTCTTGAACACCACGCCGACCTCGACCCAAATTGATTTGTTCAAACAAACCGAAGATGCCAACAAACGCGGCTATCTGTTGCAACAAGCTACCTCGAGCGAAAGATTTTCTCGTTTCTTTGCCAAGCAAATCGCATCGCTTTTGGTTGCACCCAAACGCGATGAGACCTCCACATGGCGGGACGATTTTGAGTTGTGGTTGACCCAAAACATCGCACAAAGAACGCCGTACAATGAGGTTGTTTATAAGCTTCTCAGCGCGTCACCAGTCAAGCCCGTGAAAGACAATCCGACGACAGGCCGACCAGAAAGTTATTGGTTGAGTCAACTCCGCGACTCTCATGGTCATCAAGTGGCTCAACGGGTCAGTTCGCTGTGGTTGAATCAGAGTCTTCAGTGTAGCCAATGCCATAACCAGGGAGATTCGGCTGAAACCTCGCAAACCGCTTACTGGTCGCTGGTAGCAGCATTGAACCTTGGCGACAAGCCTGAATATTTCTTTGAGCTAAAAGATGGAACACTTAAAGCGGCCGTTGCAGCTTTGCCCAACGGTCAGAGTATCGAGTCCGTTCCTGCCGAGGGGAGACGCGCAGCATTTGCCGAATGGCTAGCGACGAGTCCTTCTTTCGCTGAAGGGACCGTGAATATGACTTGGAGATTGGTCTTCGGAGCTCCTTTGGTTTCCATCGAAGCCGCAGTTGAAGATCCAACCACAGCCCAACGACAAAAACTACTTCAGACTCTGGCTCAGCAGTTCCGTGTGCATCGCTACGATCTCTCGAGACTTGTGCTGTGGGTTACAGGAAGCCAACCTTTTGCTGTTCCGTCACGCATCATCACTCAGAAAGATTGGTTGCTGGCCTCCGAATCTGAATTGCGCGACATTCGCAACGCTGAGAATCTGTTTGCAAACTACCGACGCCTGGAGTTACTAGAAGATGATTCCCGCGAAGTATTGCAAAAGCTGGTGCGTTTCGAACGTGAAGAAGCAGGGAACAAGCTTAAACGAACTGTACTAGCCCAGCCTATGCCAACCCCGTCTCTGTCCAGTCCTAACCCGATCAATCTGAGCGATGAGCCGCTGCCAGCTTGGCAACAAAACCTGCGACTGCACGCAAGCCCTGACTCGGATGCAACGCATCAACAACTGATCGAACGCTTGCTCAAAAGTAAGCTCACTTGGCCACAATTGGTTCAGCATGCCTTGGGACATGAACCTAGTCCTCAGGAGTTATCCTCAGCGGACGAATTGCTGCAGTATCATGGAGGTGACAAGAGAGCGACTCTGCTAAAACTCCACTGGACGACGCATTTAGCCGGCTCGCAATGAGCCTTTAATGAGCCATGATCATGTGCGACGATCATGAGCGACAATTTATAGAGAAAGCCTCGTCTGCGTTCAGACGAGGCTTTTTGTTTGTGTAGCCCCAGTTTTTTTGAGCACACAGTTTTTTTTGAGCACACAGTTTGTTTTGGCCTCACAGTCTGCTTAGCCACATACTCTGTTTTATTACTGTTACAGTAACGCCCATGGCGGGTTTGTCGAGCGCTGCTTGCCCATAAGTTTCCAATCACAGAGCGCGCTGAATCGGACGGAATTCTGGTTACAACCCGTTATAGTTTTATTCTCGATCTCCAGAAGCACCCGCGAATTGCATGGCGTAATAGGCTAAGGTCAGCACGCTGTGCAGCGTAGCGGCTACGTAGGTCAGAGCGGCCGCATTGAGCACCTTGCTTACGTATGGCAATTCGGGGCCTGAAATGATTCCGAGGTTCAGCAATTCGGTTTTGGCACGAGAACTGGCGTTGAATTCGACCGGCAAATTCACCAGTTGGAATACGACCACCGCTCCGAACATCAAGATACCGAGCAGCATAATTCCTTTACCGAAGGCGACTCCGGCAAACAGCAGTGAAAAGCCAATCATGATCGCCAGCATTCCAAAGTTGCTTCCGATACTGGCAGCAGGAACGGCGAGGTTGCGGATCTTTAATGGCGCATAATGCTTGGCATCTTGCAAGGCGTGGCCTGCTTCATGGGCGGCGATTCCAACTGCAGCCATGGAGTAGCCCTGGTAGACACCGGGACTAAGTCGCAGAACTTTTTCTCGCGGGTCATAGTGATCGGTCATTTCGCCCGGAATTTGTTCAATGTTCACATCATAGAGCCCCGCATCGTCAAGAATCTTGCGAGCCGCATGAAAACCGCTCATTCTGGCTTGTATCTGGGACATCTCTCGGTAAGCCGAGGAGACCCGATATTGGGCAAACAAGGCCAGCAAGACAGCCGGTAGGGTAAACAGGATCAGCATAAAATCGAAAAAAAACATAGTGCTTTCTTTCCCCTTATTTGTACGTAGAGCCTATCGGAAAACCATTAGCCGACGGCGTTCGCCGCGGTTTTCATATGGAGCGAAGAGTCAATCCGATTAGCCATGAACCGCCTCGGTGTTGTTCGCGGGATTCGGGGTTTTCGGATAGGCTCTTAGTTCCCAACCCAATGGAGTACCGACGTTGAACAATGCCATTTCGGCGTAAACTGTTGCCGAACAGCCTACTGGAACTACGGTGCAAATCCCTTGCCAATTCGTTGTAATTTTTTTGCACAGAATTGACTTTGCCGATCGCACCGACGAAAGTGAATCGTTGTTCCTCATTTTCTTTGTACGTCAAAACAAATTCTTTAGTTGGACTGAGTCAACAAAATGCAGCCCAATTCTCGCGTTTTTGCCTCCGCCTCGCTGCTGAAGCTAACTCTCTTGGTTCAGATTGTGTGTTTTTTGAGCTGTGCACCTTCTGTAACCAATGATTCGGTTGATGCGACCGCAATTAGGAGCGACAAGTCCGCTGAGCCACTGATCGATGTCGGGCGTCTAGACACCACGCTGCAACGAGAACTCAGCAGTCGCCAACTTTCTCTTCAGCGTCACGCAGCATGGCAGATCATGCATGGCTTTCTCCCCTACGGAGCTGCGTTACCGGTACTCAACAACGGAGAGAAGGTTAATCTGCTGGAACATTTATTGAACGGCGGCACGATGCTTGGATGGGAACTATATCCCGGAGATGTTGTGCCAAGCACCAAACGGAGGGGAATTATTACTAGGCTGTCGGAAACCGACTATTACGGTCAAGGTCACGTCGACCAATGGTTGGCTATCATGGCCCAGGCGGGCGTTCCCAAGGAAGCGGAGATCAAGGTGGGAGATGCCACTTTCACGGTAGAGGATTGGTTGCGACAATCGCAGTTCGATGTGTCGCGAAATGTCACCGCCGAATATGCTTGGACTCTTATCGCTTTGAGCCAATATTTTCCGAAGGAACGAACATGGACTGCCCGCGACGGTCGTAAATGGGATTGGGAAACCATGGTTGAATTCGAACTCAACGAGGATTTGATCACAGCAGCCTGTGGAGGAACACATCGCCTGGAAGCTTTAGCGATGGCACTAGAGACTCACCTCGAGCAGGGTGGAAAATTGGAAGGTGTTTGGTTGAAGACGCGCCAACGACTTGATGCAGAGATTGATAAAGTACGACGCTGGCAGAATCGTGATGGAAGTTTATCGAGCCACTTTTTTGAACGCCCCGGCGCGACGGCCGACCTGGTCCAGCGTCTTTCTTCTTCAGGACATCTCTTTGAGTTTGTAGCGATCGCGGCGCCCGATGAGATGTTGCGCGAACGCTGGATTCAGCGGGCGGCGGTGCGAATTTGTGAACTACTTGACCTGACGATCGAACAAGACCTGGAGTGCGGTAGCCTCTACCATGCGCTCAATGGTCTGCGAGTTTATCGAGATCGCCTCGCCGCTCAGCGTCCGAGTAATGATCCTGCGTAAATCGAGCGAGTTTGCGCTCTCGGAATGGCAATGGGCTTTGCTTCCAAGTCAAACGGAATTTTGTCTAAGGTGTTTGGGACGGGTACTGTTCCGTAGGGCGTTTGCTCAAACTTTTTGACACCGCAATAACGATTCATGATTTCGATAATTTGGGAATCATAAACCATTTTTCCCTCTGCATTGGTAACACCCAAGGAATCAAAGCTACCTACGGTCACCATACTCCCGTATCGGTCATGAAATTCATACGCTTCCACGCCCGATTTCCGCAGGCTCGCAGCGAGTCGATGGGCTCGTTCCGCCTGGACCTCATGATTCTTTTCACTGGTCAGCAATTGACCTTTCGGATCATTTTCGCCGAGACTTATCGTTTGTGACAGGCTGAATGTTGCGACGCGAACAGTATATCGCTTTTGACAATTCAGCAACGAAAACTCCGCTTGCTTGTTGATTCCAACGATAAAGTCGTCAACCTTGGGTGCCTGAAAAAACTCTTCCGGAAGCAGTGGGTTCTTGGTAATGAAAGCTGTACCCATAGGCCCTTTGCTTTTTCGCTCCTCATCATCTGTTCGTTTCCAAATGAATCGGCGATAGGCATCTACCCATTCGTTGCTCTCGATTTTGTTATCACCATTGAGGTCGCCGGTAGTTTTTTCGAGACAAGCTGGACGCAGATATTTGATGATTTTCAATTTCTCTTTGACCGCAGGATTGTCGATCGAGTCAAATTCACCTACCAAAACGGCAAAGCCTTTGGTCGCTTGATGATTCATCGGCTTTACCTTGTAAACGCGGCCATCTGCAGTCACACGTTCATCACCAAGTTCTTTCGCATAATCAAATTGCTTGGAGTGAACATAGGCATTCATTTTCAGCGTCTGACGCAATTCGAGAGCTAGCGTTTGGGCACGCTTTTCTGCATCCTCACCGGTAAAGGTATAAGCGTAAATTAACCAAGGCCCGTGCACATCTTTTAAAACTAAATCACTGGTGGTGGGCTGTTTGCGAAACATCGCTAAAAACGAAGGTGGGTCAGCCGATAGATTCATTCCACCGGTGATTGTCATCGTAAATAGAGCTGCGGTAAACAGCCGGATTAAGTCTTTACGGTCCATCGTAAGTCCCTCATCTCATTAGCGATTGGATTTCTGAAAGAACAAAGCTTCAGAGGATTATCTGAGGCCCTTATCGATCTTGGGCAACCCAATCTTGGCTTTATTCCGAGAGTGTCTTTACCAAACCTGGAGTACCATGGCCAGACGAAAATTGAAGCCCGCATCGGTGCGATGGCAACTCGTTTCGGGTCAACGAAATGATGCTCTTAAACAACATCACCGCGTTCGGCACCCGCGGCAACAAAATGACGCAAACTCCCTAGCACAATAGACTTACAACCCAAGAATCCCAGGCGACTGAGACGGCGGCCCATCGATTGCTACTCCGTCTAAACACTCAAATACTCGGGTTTTCTTTGTTCCTGTCAACGAAAGCTCGCGACGAATCGACTGATACCCCAATCGCTGGCGGACTCCTCCTTATGCATGCATTGTGGCTTATTGAACTGACTGCAGCCATGGCGATTCAAGGTCCCATTTGGACGCGAAAACCAACCCGTTTACCCAGCCACAGTATTCGAGACTACTGGACCTACAGTCGACAACGCATCAACCAATGGCATGAACAACTTCATCGCATCAAGGAACATCTCGATCGCCCCGGCGCGATACGTCGGGCCGCTTTATGGGCCGAAGCGCAACCGGTGATCGAAGAAGTCTTGCTCAGCGAAATGCTCACGCGTTACGTGGCCAGCATGGCATCGTTTCTGGAGCGAACCCATTTTGACCAGGATGGTCATCCGATCGCTCGCAATATCTTTCAATCGCACTGTGAAGTGCGAAATCGTTGCCTCCATTTAATGGTCTATGCTCCAGGGCTTCCAGTCGAACTCTCCGTTCATCTCAATCGACTCCGTTTTCTCATGGAGCGTTGGATTGATCAAATCCTGAGTCGTATGCCTCATGAGATCGAAAGCCAAGAGTATTGTTTTTCATACGATCATCTCGCTGATTCGCAGAGAATTCGCCACGGTGATATCAACGAGTTGAGCGATCGACTGTGGTGGAGCCTGTTATTGGCAGGCCTGCGAGGAAACATCAGTGGTCAACTCGATCGCCGCCCTAACAGCCCTCGACTGAATGCATTGATCGCTCAGCAGGTGCTGGGGATGTTTAGCAGCGATTATTTCGATGACTTCGGGTTACTCAAATCGGTACGTCGTCAAGCCATCGAAGCGACGGTTTCTGACAGCGATACGCAAGAAACCACCTCGAGCTTTGAGCTAAAGTCCCCGCTCAACAAACTTTTGTCCAAGAAACGGGAAATACAGTGGCTGAAGCGGTTACCCTAAGCAGGCGATGTTGTTCAAGAGGTATGCAGGGGGTAGGGCAGGTGGCTGATCGAATTGAAATAGTCCAGTTTCCAATGCTCGCCATCCCAACGCAGAGCGGTGACGGCCGCATTGAAAATCGGCCCCCACTGTTCGACGTTGCTGCTGTCAACAAGCATTTGTTTCAGCAATAGTCGTTTGAAATCTGCATGGATGACTGCACACGCGAAATCGCTGGACTTCTGCAATTGGGACTTGAACCAGAGAATCGCACGCACAGCTCGCTGGCTGCTCAAGTCCGAGGTTTCAAAAGGACGTTTCTGCCACCAGCCATCGCTCGCAATTCGCGAATCGATTTCATAGTCAGGATAGTAAACTTGAAGTTCGGCGGCCCCCATGCCCGCTTCCCCCTTGCGACCAACGGCCGAATAACCGCTGTAACATCCCCCCACTTCGTGCAAATCGATATGCACAAAAGGTTTCAAACAATTGCGACGCCGAATCGCCTCGGTTGTGTCCAGCGAGCGTTTGAACGGACTGCACCACAATGCAGTGAGCGGCAGCGATTGCATCCAGTCACCCAATTGCTCGGCCTGTTGAGTCCCCACGTCGGTGAGACCGGGATCATGCACTCGCTGATGATCGGGGAGAGCATTATTGGCAGACTGTGCATGCCGGACCAATACTAACCGCATGATGGCTTCCTTGCGAACGCATGAACCAAGTTACCGTCTTTCTCGTGAATTCCGCTGACGCAATTGGTCTCGAATCGCGTCGAATAATAGCCATTGGATGGCCAACATCAAGACGGGCGTTATGAACATAAACAATTGACTGATTGCCGAGCTTTCCAACCAACTTTTCAAGACTCGGCTCGATTGATCCAATTGCGAGACGAAACCGAAGTAGAGAGAAATGGAGAAAACAGCGTTTAAGACCAGCAAAACTCCGCTGATCGCCATGGTAACCAGCATCCACAGGCACCCCGATCCCAGAAACAACTGGTGCAGTCGTTGAGGTTTCGGCGCTGGTGAGTCCATAAAGCGTACAATCATTGATCGTGTGCGAAACTTACTACAAATCTAAATGCCGATTTACAGTCGAGTTTCCTGGCATGTTTCGCGGAGCGAGAAGAATGCTCCAGCCCACAGCAATATAACAATTCCTTCGGGATAAATCATGTCCCCTGAATGCCACTGGTTCCTGTTCCAGTTTCTCGGATACCTGAATCTTTGGTTCCAGATTCCCGCACACTATTTTCCCAGGAATTCGGACTTCGAGCCAGTGCATGATCCGTTCCAGGTACCACACGCGGACCGGGCAAAGTCGCTTCGACCAGGCGTTTGAGTTCTTCACCATCGATCATTTCTACTTCGATCAATCGTTTGGTGACAGCCTCAAGAGCTTCGCGGCGTTCTATCAGTATTTGATGCGTCGATGCAACCGCTTCATCGATAATGCGTTTCACTTCCAGATCGATCTCACGGGATGTTTGCTCGCTGTATTCCCGCGAGTTGCTTTCCATACCGGCGCCAGCCAAAAAGGGCGAACGATTCGATTCGCGGTAATTTACTCGGCCCAATCGACTCATGCCGTATTCCCTCACCATACTGCGAGCGATCGTCGCACATCGTTCCAGATCATTTTGGGCCCCGGTGCTGATATCCTTAAAAATGATCTCTTCCGTTAAAGTACCAGCCAACAGCACCTGCATTTGAGCTTCGAGTTCCGATTTTGTCATCAAGTAGCGATCCCCTTCGGGACGCTGCATGGTGTAACCAAGCGCAGCTAAGCCGCGAGGAATAATGGACACTTTATGCACCGGATCGGTATTCGGAAGACTGTAAGCCAGCAAAGCATGTCCCGCCTCATGATAGGCTACGCGGCGTTTCTCATCTTCGCTCATAATACGTCGTTTCTTTTCCAAGCCCGCGGTGACCCGCTCGACTCCGTCATTGAACTCTTCTTGTCCAACCAACGATTTCCCTTTGCGAGCGGCCAGCAAGGCGGCCTCATTGACTAAGTTTGCCAAGTCAGCTCCCACGAAACCGGGCGTAATACTAGCGATTTCTTTCAGCGCGACGTCTGGCCCCAACTTTACGTTCTTAACATGCACTTTGAGGATTTCTTCTCGTCCACCTTTATCAGGTCGATCCACCAAAACGTGCCGATCAAATCGTCCGGGGCGCAGCAACGCAGGATCAAGAGTTTCTGGACGATTGGTTGCAGCCATCACGATGATGCCCGTATTTGCGTCAAAACCATCCATTTCCACCAACAACGCATTCAACGTCTGCTCGCGTTCATCGTGTCCCCCCATGATGTTTCCACCACGACTTTTGCCCAACGCATCCAACTCGTCGATGAAAATGATGCAGGGCGATTTGCTCGCTGCTTGCTGAAACATGTCTCGCACTCGAGCTGCACCGACACCGACAAACATTTCCACGAAGTCGCTACCAGAGAGTGAAAAAAATGGAACCCCCGCCTCGCCAGCGATCGCTTTGGCCAACAAAGTTTTCCCAGTGCCAGGAGGTCCGACCAACAAAACACCTTTGGGTATGCGGCCACCTAGTTTTTGATATTTATCTGGAAACTTGAGAAAGTCGACAATCTCACGCACCTCTTCCACCGCTTCATCAATCCCAGCTACATCCTTAAAGGTAGTCGCATTGTCGTCTTGAGCGTACAACCGACCCCGACTTCTGCCAAACTGCATCGGCGAACCGACGCCACTGATTCGTTTGAGCATCATATAGGTAAAGAAGATGATCAAACCCGTCATCAACAGCATTGCGAAACCGAATTGTCCCCACGCCGATTGAGTCAAATAACCGAAGGGAATATTTGCCGAGGTTAACATCTCACGCAATTGATTGTCGGCCGAGTCGGTGAAAGAACGCACCGTGCGGAATTCCATATCCTTAACTTCAGCGTCTCCACCCTCGCCTTTCAAAACCTTGTACTCGACCTTACCGGTAATCAAGTCATTGGACATCTGAATATTCTTGAGCTTGCTCAATTCGATCTTGGTATCGCTCTTGGTCTTGGAACTTATGACAATCTTCCCCTCAAAGCCTTCGGCCAATTGCGTCGAACCTGGTTCGACATATTTGGTTGCCTGAACCAATCTCACAAAATCGGAATACTCCAATCGGTATCCGGAATTGTTGACCACGAAAGCCCCTATCAACAGGACCAACATGCCCCCCAGCAGGATGTACCAAATCACTTGGCCACCAGAAATGTTGCGGTCCGAATTGGCTTTACGATTCGAATTATTCGAAGAATCACTCATGGGCAAACCTAGCTTGAGTAGTCAGAGCTTGAGTAGTCGTAGAGGTGCTAAACCCTAACGGTTGCATAATCGACCTACCATCAATCACGGCCGCACACCTCGCTTGCACAGCCTGGAATCCGTTTCTCACGGGCTAACCGTTTAAGGGGGACAATAGGCAACAAGCCTACGGTATCATATTCCACTAATTGTTTGCAGGTACCACCGAGTAAGGTGAGTTGAGACATTTTTCGGACGTCTGAAACGAATATCGCGACTGGGAGGATATGAACTATGCGACGAATCGAGTCACTGTGGTTGGCGAGCCAATTCGTTGTCTCTACAATATTCAAACGGGTTGGAGTTTAGGCTCATTGGAGCTGCGACGATAGCTATCCATTCTCTTTACCGAACGGCCATCCATGGACGCGACTGCAAGGCAAAACGTAGCCGTTCTGGGAGCGACCGGCAGTATTGGGCGGGCGACCTGCGAAGTTCTTCGACACCTGGGATCACCCTATCGAGCCTGGGGACTGACCGCCCACCGCGATCTCGATTCGCTCAGCCAACTTGCCGACCTTCTTTCCCCTGCGGAAATCGTTATTTCCGGCGACAACCCCGCGCAGTCCTCCTCGACTTCCCCTGATGCACCTACCCAAAGGGGCCCCGAACACACCCAAACCAAGCGTAACACTAACAGGGACGCTCTTATAGGGAACAAACGCTGGCGAGTTCGAGAAGGGACGGAAGCGTTAGTGGCTCTCGCCTCAGCCCCCGAGGTCGATACGGTCGTGGCGGCCATTGTAGGAAGCGCCGGCATGGCGAGCACGCTGGCGGCCGTTGAGCATGGTAAGCGGGTCGCCTTAGCCAACAAAGAATCGATGGTAGTAGCTGGCCCCATCATGTTGCAAGCGGCTGCCAAGAGCGGCGCTCAAATACTTCCGGTCGACAGCGAGCATTCTGCCATTTTCCAGGCGATGCAAGCCGGAGGAGTCGATGAGGTCGAGCGGATTATTTTAACGGCCAGCGGTGGCCCTTTTTTGCGAAAACCGCTGAAGGAACTTGCGGAGGTTAGCGTAGAAGAAGCATGCCGGCATCCCACGTGGCAGATGGGTCGCAAGATCACCATCGATTCGGCCACGATGATGAATAAAGCTCTAGAAGTGATCGAAGCCCGTTGGTTGTTCCAAATTCCAGCGGAAAAAATCCATGTGATGGTGCACCCTCAATCGATCATTCACTCCATGGTAGAGTTCAAAGATGGCAGCGTTTTGGCCCAAATGAGCCCACCTGACATGAAACTCCCGATTCAGTACGCGTTGACATTCCCAAAAAGGCTACAATCCCCTACGCTGCGCATGGATTGGACCAAACGAACTCAATTGGATTTAGAGCCGGTCGATTTAGAACGCTTTCCCGCTCTTCAACTAGGTTTCGAAGTGGCAAAAATGGGTGGCACCGCGGGTGCCGTGTTAAATGCCGCCAACGAGGCCGCGATTGAATTGTTTTTGTCGGAAAAGATACGTTTCATCGACATTGCCAAAATTTGTAAAGACATACTAAATCATCATCACTATGAAACAACACCCACGATCGAAAGACTTTGTGAATTAGATCGTTGGGCTCGCCAGGAGGTTATGAAGTGGAATTGATTCTTAACGGTGAGCTATCCACTTGGATTCCCGTTTTAGCAGCCGACCCGAGTTATCTTGAAGCGTTCATCGGTCGGTTCTGGAACTATTTCCAAGTTGCTCTCGGTTTGGGCTTCGTCATTTTCATCCATGAATTGGGGCATTTTTTAGCCGCCAAATTCTTTGGGGTGAAATGCGAAAAGTTTTACGTCGGCTTTGATGTTCCCATTTCGATCGGTCCCATTAAATTCCCACGCACACTTGGAAAATTTCAATGGGGCGAAACCGAGTATGGGATAGGCATTATTCCACTGGGCGGCTACGTAAAGATGCTTGGACAGGACGATGATCCTCGCAATGCTCAGAACGAAAATGAGCGAATTAAATTATCGCGCGACGATGCGGAATCACCTACGGTCGCACCGAAACTCGACCCGCGATCCTATCCGGCCAAACCTGTCTATGCCCGCATGATCATCATCAGTGCTGGCGTGATTATGAACCTAATCTCCGCTGTATTCATGGCCGCCATCGCTTATTCCATCGGTGTTCCCTACACGCCCACCGTCGTCGGACAGGTCATCGGTGGATCGCCCGCTTGGGAAAGTGGTATTCAACCTGGTGACTATATCGTCCAGGTTGGCAGCATGACCCAGCCCAGCAAGCAGTTGGATTTTCGGGAAATGAGCGCCCTTATCGCGACCGATGGACTCCAAGATGAGAAAGCCCCTATTCCTATTACGATTGAAGCGAATCAATCCACCAAGCAACTCTCTATCCAAGGCTCGAAACAGTTTTCAACGAATGGTAGGTTCGTCGCCTTGGGAATCACGCCAGCCAACCTGGCCTCCGTTTCTTCTGCCGGCACCTTCGCTCTTTTCTCGAATCCGGCGATGAAAGATGTTGATCTGAAAAGCGGAGACAAATTCATCTCGATCAACGGCCAGACTCTTCCACCATTCGCCGAATTCGGAGAAGCTCTCAGCTTTGAAGTGAACCGTCAATTTCAGGCCAGTTTTTTCAAGCCTGTGGATGTTGTTGTGGAACGAAAGGAAGGGGAAGTCAGCCAACAATTCACGCGAACGCTCCCACCCAATCCTATGAGAACTCTGGGATTGGGTTTCAAAGCAAGTCCAGTGCGACGCATCGCCAAAAACTCGTTGGCAATGATGGCCGGGGTACAGGTCGGAGATCAACTCATCGCCGTAGACGATCAACCGGTCGTCGATGGTTGGACGTTGCCGCTGATCATCGCCCGCAAGGGAGCCGAAGGAGAAGTCAAACTGACTTTCCAACGCGGTAATACAGAAACCCAACCTTCGAATTACATGGTCACCCTACAACCTTTCATGCCCAGTTTTGACACCATTGCCCAGGTCGGTGGCATGATGACGATCAAACATCTCGGTATCGCCTACGATATTGAACCCGAAGTAAGCTTTGTAGAACCCGAGAGTCCCGCTGCGAAAGCAGGCATTCAAATCGGCGATAAGCTTGGCAAAATCAAGTTTTATCCCAAGCCCGAATATGCAGAAAAAATTAGCATCAACACGACCGATAAGTCGCTCACCATCGACTCCGAGTTAACAATCGCCACGTTGATGGTGCTGGTACAGGAACTCCCGCTCGATCTAGAAACCGAACTCACTTTCACGCGCGATGCCGTGGTTCAACAAGCAAAAATCAACACCTATGAGTCGAATCAACACTTTTGGTACACCCGCGGTGTCATGATGCAAGGACTATCTCGCCAAGTGGTGGCGACATCCGTCACGCAGGCCTTGGGCTTTGGCCTGAAAGAAACTTGGCGACGCCTTGGCGAAGTAGTGAACTTTCTCCGCATGCTGGTCACCGGCCGAGTCCCTGTCGATTTGTTGGGGGGGCCACTTCGAATTGCTCAAGCCGCTAGTATTCAAGCAGAGCAGGGCCCATCGACTCTGCTGATTTTCTTGACACTACTCAGCGCCAACTTGGCCGTAGTCAATTTTCTGCCCATTCCCGCGCTCGATGGTGGACATATCATGTTTTTGACTGCCGAAGCAGCTTACGGCAAACCCGTTAATGAAGCTTGGCAAATACGACTGACCATAGCGGGCGTCCTGGCACTGCTTTGCCTCATGGCGTTTGTCATCCTTAACGATATCTTCCAGATGATTCTTTAACAACACATTCCTCAAACAACACATTCCTCCAACAACACAGTCACACCGCTCGGCCGCGGCCGAGCGCGAGCCGATATGATCCCACCGAGCGTACGCATGATCGCACTGGATGCTGCGGGTACCATTATGGAGCCAGAACCCGCAGTGCATCATGCCTACTGTGACGTCGCAAACCGATTCGGTTACTCTCTGAACCCCACTGAGATCAAGCATCGTTTTCCTGCTGCGATGAATGAGTTCTTTCCCATGTCTTGGGATCCCGCACGGGCAAGCACCGATCATCAACAACAATGGTCCGCTTGGCGTGGTCTTGTTTCCCAGGTTTTGCATGAAATACCCGCAGAGGAAATTGAACCTGTTTTTTCAGCATTATGGGCACATTTTCGCCTGCCTCATCACTGGCGCATCTACGACGACGTAGAACCCTTTCTGCAGACGCTCAAGTCCAAAGGTTACGGTATATGCGTCGTCTCAAACTTTGATCGCAGGCTGCATGAGATTGCCGCGGGCCGCCCTGAACTTGCGACTGTAGATCATTGGTTTGCTTCGGTTGATGTCGGATACCAGAAACCTTGTGCTGAATTTTTTCGCAGTATTGAGCAACGACTCAATCTGCAAAGTCATGAACTTCTTATGATCGGCGATTCGCTGCAAGCGGACTATTTTGGCGCACTGCATGCCAATTGGCATGCTCGTTGGTTGCAACGCATTCCGGATACGCCGCTCGTTTCTCGCTCGGATCGCCCGCCGCCAAGCGAGATTCGCACTATCCAATCGCTAAAGGACATCCTCTAGGTGAGCAAGGTTGAAGTCGAGAAGCCACCCGCGTATCACGAAGGCCGATCAGTAGAACCCTAAAAAAATGGACTACACTCTGTTATTATCTGCTGTCATTGGCTACTACTGAACTATCGGCTCGATTCCAGGAGCGCAATCAAATCGGACAGCTCTTGGATAGTCAAGACTTGCTCCAGCCCACCTGGCATTACGGAGATCTTCCCTGGACGAATTTCTTCGATTTCTTGAGCATCAATTCGCCGTCGCTGATCGGCTGCCACAATCACGGTAACCCCCTCCGCGTTCTCTTCTGTCAGCAGACCGTTGACAACTTCGCCATCGCGGGTGAGCACCATTACAGGTTCATAACTGCGAACAAAACTAACGCTTGGATATAAAATCGCCTCCAAAAGATCGCGGCGCGAACGAATCGAACCGACTCGACTCAAATCTGGCCCGATATTTCCACCGCGATAGCCGATCTCATGACAAGCTCCGCACGATGCTTTGGATCCATGAAAAACCTGCAATCCACGAAGCGGATCTCCCCCCTTCAATTGACTCATAAAAGAATCCAAACGTTCTTTTCTTTGCTCCAATGAACTATCGATGCTTGCTGCAAGCTTCTTAAGTGCCGAATCGCGCTGCTCCACTGGATGCATCGCAAAATGGCGAATCAAGCGATCCATGGGAATCGACTGCGCTACTTCGTTCTTCAGCAATGACGCCACAATACTCTCGGTGAGTTGCTGCCTTTGATCGGATTCAAGTAGGGAGAGTAAGGATGAAATTTCCATCGGTCCAACGCTCTCAAGTTGTAAAGCCAATAGATCGCGTTGGTCATTGGACAACCTTCCGCGTCTAAGAGCCTCGATCGCAAGCCCACGCTGCGCAACCGGCTGATCGCTCCCCAGTTGCCGGACGAGTTCCTCCAGTTCACGTTCAACGATCGTGTGGGATTGAGCTGGGAAGGTTGCTAAAATTTCTGTAGAAGGGGCTCGTTGGTCCGGTGATGTTGCCAGTAGAGAGTTAAGCCAACTTGAAAGTTTCTCGCGAGCGTTTTCGGGAATCTTGTTGCGTCTCAACATCGTCAATATCAAAACATGATCGGCCGAGGTCTCTTGCTCCTGCCCAAGTTGCATCAATGTTTCGAGCCATTTTTCGGACAAATCTATCGCAGGGAGCGATACCAAATGGGAAAGAATTCGACTGCGAATATCGGCATCCCCTTTATGGGATAGAAGGTATTCAGCCATCGCTGGTGACAACTTCGGTTTATTCATGCACAAAGCGAGCAAAGATCGCATCTCACGTTCGGACGATTCAAGTCCCGCAGCCAGAACCTGATCCAATTGCTTAGCGATCTCAACATCCCAACCATCGCTGCGCGAGATCAACCACAGAGCGGTCGAACGGGCGTATGCTTGCTCAGCCAGACTACCATCTTTCTTCGTCAGCAAGCCAAAAATCGTGGCGAATTCCAAGGCTTGTGGTTCTAAGGCATGCAGCGCTTTACAATAGGCAGGTACGTTGGTTGGACTCTTCAAAAGACGTTTCGCTAGCTCGACGTTCTTGGATTCAATGACAGCATAAGTTAGCGCATGTTCCAGCAGACGATCTTCAGAGAGATTGGGCAATTGAGCCAGTGCATTGAAAACATTTTCGATCCGCAAATCGTTGGTAACAGCCCACAGTCGTCCCAAACCTTGAAGGCTTAGTCGCAATTCGATGGGATCGGTCACTTGGCTCCCCGAAATACCACGTAATTTGGCCAACGATGATCGATGGGTGCCGAGTATTTGCAGCGCAGTTTGCCGCAGACGATTTTCGGGCAGAGAAAGCGTCTCGGCAACCAACTCCAGAGATCTTGGCTGACGACTGCGACCAAGCAACCAGAGTAATTCTTGTCGCGTTTCCACCGAAACGCCCTGACGAGCCAGAATTTCCCTAATGGGCTGCAATGCATCTGCACCTCGACGCTCCAGTTCCGCGAGGGCTTGATTCACATTGCCGATTCGCATCTCTTCCAAGTGACGAAACAGTTCATCGTATCCGAGTTGATCCCATTGGATCTGTTTTTCAATTTTCTGCGCAGGTCGCGGTGATAGGGCGGCGTTTTCCAAACGATAAATTCCCCCGGCCGCTGCACTTTGATCTAGATGCGAAGTGGGGCAGCAGAGCCGATACCAACCACCGGTATCGATCACCAATAAACTTCCATCCAAATCATGCAGGACATCGGTTGGATGAAAATCGAGACGATCGGATTTCAATAAATCCGTGTCCTTGGTGATGTAGCCTGACTGAAAAGGCTCCAAACGATGCGCAGTAATTTTTTGTAGGTTAAAATGAGTCGCAACTAAAGCACCATTGAACTCCAACCCCAATAAATTATTTTTGATCGACATTAGGCCAGAAGGTGCGGCTGGGCCTAGATGAGTCATGATCGGCATCAAATCGCCCGTGCGCGGGTGCGATTGAATCACGCCATGATCTTTTCCATAGACACCGCCATACACGGCATGGACCAATCCATCGCGTCGACCACCAGCAGGATGTTGTACGAAGGTGCTGGTAAAAAAAATGTTTCCTGCCCGATCAAAGGCGACTTCAACCGGGTTATCCATACCACCCGTCATCACCGACTCGATTTTTCCTCCTTCCACAGATCGACGGAAGATATGCGAGGCTGTTGTCTTTAATATGCTGCCATCGGATAACTCATGCGTCTGTTCGGCAAACGCACCTTTGCACCAATAGATCAGACCGTCCGGCCCGCGATAGGGGCCATGCAAATCGTTCGCACAACCAGTCAGAGTCTTGCCATCAAACCAAACTTCGCGAACTTCGGCCACCCCATCGGAGTCGCGATCCTGCAACTTCCAGATCTGGGGCGGAGCGGCAACCAAAACACCTTGATCAATACATAAGATACCTTCTGGAAACATCAACTTGTCGGCAAAAACCTGACGTTGGTCGTAGGTACCATCGCCATCTTGGTCGATCAACCGAACAACACGATGCGTCAATTCTTGAAGTTGCTGCTGAACCGGCGCATTGCTCCCCGAAGACTCTGTGACAAAAAGACTTCCATCCGCGGCAACATCCGCGCTGATGGGCCACTTGATCAACGATTCGCCCGCGACAAGCCGAAGTTTGAGTCCGGCCGGAAATTGAAAGGAATGTTGATTGATTTCAGCCCTCACGACACTCGCGTCTTCCGCAGATTTGGGCGATTGGCCACGGACCAGCGATGGAGAGTCCAAGCCCCATACCAACAGAATGGTGAATATCACCCCAAGACGTATGGACATGCGCAGCGTCCTTCACTCAACTAGAATTCGATTTTCAAAGTTGCTGCAGACAACGTTATCGGTTGAACAAAAACGCCGGACTATTGAGAAGAGCCCAGGCCAAATCCTGCACTCCGACCAATCGACGATTCTGAGCCTCAAAGCGAACTTGCGCTATAGTTTCCCGCATGGTTTTCCATTCGTTGTCCAGCGGTTCATACGCTTTCTTTAACACCTGCCATTGCTCTGCCGTGCGACTATCAGCGGGAGTCTTGATCGCCGCGACCAAATTGGCATCCAAGCCTTGTACAAATTTTCCAATCTGCTGTGACATCGTCAGGCGGAATTTACCGATGGAATGTTCTTTGCTAGGAAACTGCTGATCCATTTCCACTGTGACAATCCATTCCAAATCACCCGCTAAAGCTTCGGACAATAGGAAAATCGCTTCATGCGATTTACCGAACTGAGGTGCAATACCCCATCCCGATCCGACGTTCCCGTCGATCGAGCCCTTAATATTCCAATCGTTCTGACTAAAGTCGGCTTGTGGCTCCATCAAAGGAATAGTGACCACCTCCATCGGCTTGTCGGCCCGGGCCGCTTTGACGACGAACTCACTCAAAACGAAGTTCCCATCGGTCGCTCGGCCGGGTCCCTGCTGAGCGAGCGATGGATCGGGTAGTACCTCCAAGCGTAACGCGGAGAGATTTTTAACTTTGGTTCGCAGTACGTACTTGTCCAAGTTTTTGTTACCGGAAACCAAGAAGCTGCCATCCTCATTGAGCGTCAAAACGGCACCTGCGGTCGACGAAGCGTCATTCCAAGTGATGGCATCCCATTTAGGTTCAACGATCAAACTTTCGGCCCAGTTCTTGACTCGCTCTTGCAACGGACCATTTTCGAAAGCGCTCAGTTTGGCTTCATAATCTGCCAAATCTCGACCAGGTTGCTGCAAAGATTCCAACGCTAATTGGGCTTCTTCAGGCGAAGGTCGACGTCCCAAGAATCGCAAGAATACATTTTCGACCACCTTCGTATCGTCCATTTCGGTGGCGACCAGTTGATTCAGAGACGAGTTAGGTTGAGTCAAGGCCGATGCGACCGTTTCCCCGTTGACAAGCTTAATGATCGGTCCAAGCACCACGCTGTTGGTGCGTTCACATTCACAGGCGCTTTCGCGGACCGGTCGTCCAAAATCGTCCAAAAATGGCAAGCTCACTCCCGCATCCGGCAGTTCGGCGGCTCGAGTGCCAGGAGGCAAATTGGCAATTTGCGTGGTTGCCCCGGTCGCTTTGAAGATCGAATCGTAGAGAACTTCCGCTGGAAGCCGACGAGCTAGTGCATGAGAATAATTGATCGAATCATCCACATTGGATTCATTGGTTTGCAACGACAACTGGTACGTTCGCGACTTGCAAATCGTCCTGATCAAGTGCTGCGTATCAAAACCATGTTCGATAAAGTCATTGGTCAACGCTTCCAAGAGCGCCGGGTTGGTTGGCGGATTTCCTGCTCGAATGTCATCGACAGGTTCTATAATTCCAATACCTAGCAAATAACTCCAAATGCGATTGACATAGCTCTTCGCAAAATAGGGGTTTTGTTTGGAAGTCAACCATTGAGCCAATTTTTCTCGGCGGGTCAAAGCCGAATCGGTTGGATCACTCGCCTGATCTGCCGAGGTGAACTGATAAGGGAACTTCGGATCGACCGCTTTACCGGTTCGCTCGTTCTTGACCTCACCACCCTGCCGATCGTAAATAATTTCTACAAGAGGCAGTGCTCCCATGACGGCGGAGCCGCCAACTTTTTGGCCGCTGAAACGGCTATCTTCTTTCATCGCAACGTCGGCAAAGTAGCCAGCCAAATCGTAATATTGATCTTGAGTCCAGCGTTCAAAGGGATGGTCGTGGCAGCGATTGCAATTGAATCGAATCGCCAAAAATAAATGAGTTGTATTCTCCATTAATTCCAATGGATCACGCAAAATTTTGTAATAGGAAGCGGGTGGAGTCTGTAAATTACTTCCGCTGGCCAGCAAGACTTCTCGCGAGAATTCATCATACGGCTTATTGGAAGCGATCTGTTGGCGAATCCAGGCCCGGAATGAAGCCGCACCCGCTTCACCCAAAAACTTGCGATTCACTTGCAGCAAATCGGCCCACTTGTTGGTCCACTGCTCAATAAACTGGTCGCTGCCCACCAAAGCGTCGATCAATTTCTCGCGTTTCTCTTTCGAAGGTGCTGGGTCGCTCAAGAATGCTTGCAGTTCCTCAATACTTGGAACGGTACCTGTAAGGTCGAGATAGATGCGACGCGCGAATTCTTCATCCGTACAGATCGCGCTTGAAGTCACTTGAATTCGCTCAAGTTTCTTGTCGACCAACTGATCGATGAAATTGTATTGCGGACCGGCGACCCATTGCACATCAGCCTTTTGCGGCATGATGGTCAATGTTGTGGCAACGTATCTCCCTTCGTATCGAACCAAAACGGGAGATTCACCCTTCCTCAAAAATTTAACCACGCCATTCGGTTCAGCCGCTAACACTTCGATGTTGCCGCTCTCCACAAACGCTTCGCTCGTTACATCCTTGATGGCTCCATCATCATAGTGCGCCAAAACCACCATCTGTTGCTGTTTGCCAGATTCGGGAAGCACGGGATCTTGCGGGAACACCTCGATACGCGTGACGCGAGAGTAATTCATGTCGAGTGGGGCACCATCGGCGATCCACTTTTTGAGAACCCGATAGCCTCGATCTGTATTTTTCATCAAGGCCCCGCCAGCATGCGGAACTTCACCTGTTGGTTTGAGCAACATCAAACTTCGCTCGGGAGCAGCACGATTTAGCCGCCGTCCGCCGACATCATCCACCAAGCTTAAGTGGTCGGTGATAGTATCGTAGCCGCGAAGCGATAATTTAAAACCATTCTTACCATCTTGCGCACCGTGACAGGTCCCTTGGTTGCAACCGAATCGGCTCAACACCGGTTGGACGTCTTTGCCAAAATTCATGGTCGCCAGCGATGTCGCTCCTTCGACCTTAATCTTCACCTCTTTCGAATACGCGCCATATCTCACAATGGCAGTTTGCTCACCATCGGCAATCGGGTCGATTCGCCCCTGCGGAGAAACACTCACCACGCCACCGGCGACCTCAATCTTGGCTCCCCGTGTCAAATCGACTGTCAGCCCCTTCGGCAAAATTCCTGTAACCAACATCTGTCGATAATCGAGCGATCCACGCAGATGAATCTCGGCTGGAAAAACTTCGATTCCCGAAATCTTTTCTTGCCAAACATCGGCGGAACTTTCTGGAGAGGACGCGCCCTCTGTCGCCCCCTGAGCATGCAACTGTGCCGGAGTGCCAATGAGCCCAAGGAAAATAAGTGCCAGACCTGTAAGACATGTGCTGGGCCAAGATGTACGAGCGGACAGACTCATCCGCAAAATAGTCATGCAAGATCGGGCAACTGCCGAGGCAGCGAAACTTGAACGGCGAAGGAGGGCATCCATGGCGGCACCATTGGCGGGAAAAAAGAGGAATTCGATCACTCTTTAGACTATCGCAAAGAGTTTCTAATTGCAACGTTTTCCGGCAGTCGCCCCCGCCCAAAATCGGGGCATTTAACCCCGAGAGGCTAAAATATCGTCAAAGCCCCTCAGCCTATAGTCGATGCCCACATAATCCAGTACACGGCACAAACCGCGTAGCGCCACACCAAATCCATCTGGCCCACTAAAGCCGCCAAACTGCCCCCCACCTTTGACGTGCGGTTCGAGATCCAGGAAAACTCCTGGAATACCTCGCTTGGCTAACTTCTTCTCTAACTTGGGAAGTTCAGTAGCCAAATCGCGCAAAATGGCTTCGTGTCCCGTATCGCCCATGTCGGCTGGGACAAAATTTTTGAGCGAAGCTTCATCGATATGTTGAAGACGTTGGGCTGCCGATGGATGACGGTAGTCTTTGATATGGACCCAACCCAACCCGGGTTTCATCGCCAAGTATTCGGCAAAGACCTCATCGGGCGTCATGCCTTGGCAGACAAGATTGGCTCCATCAAAAATCAACATCATGCCGGGATGCTTGACTTGGCGATGAATTTCGGCGAGCAATTTACCTGTTTGCCCCACTAAATTCGCTTCCACTTCCAATCCGAAAACTAAACCTTCCGCATCGCAAACATCGGTGATTTTTCCGAGTTGATCGACAACTTGGGGAAGATGCTCTTGCGGACTGGTCCCTTTCGGATGATAGAAGGAAAATCCGCGAATCAATTTAGTCTCGAAGGCTTGTGCCAATTGACAAGCTTTTTTGACGTCCTTTTCCAAGTATTGCTTGAAAGGAACATATCGATTCGTTGTCCCATCCTGAACATCCAAAAGCTTTACCTTGCCTATCGGCGAACCGATCGAAGAAACAGCAATACCATACTCTTTCTGCATCGCTCTCAGCTTTTGTATTTCTCCTTTGGTCAACAACATCACGTTTTTAATCCCCTCACCCACGTCGATAAAACGGAGCGAATGGTATTTCAGTCCCAATGCAGCAAAGGCTGCAAGTTGTTCTACGGCCAATTTATTGTTCGCTGCTTCATCGCTAAAACCGCTGAGAAGAACTTTGCCGTTGGACATGATGAACCTGAACTGGGAAAGAGTGAAAGAAGTTTGATGTAGTACCCACTAACGCTTTTTTTGTATTGCGACTTTCGGTCCGACTACCTACGAGGTTTTGACGTATTTAGCGGTGATGATCGAAGAAATGCCTCCTCGTGGCCCCCAATGGCTGACCAATGTGGCCGTTTTTGGTTCCGCGACCGCCGCAAAATCATCTAGGATCTTGTTGGTCACATTCTCATAAAAAATTCCTTCGTTGCGATACGCTTGAAGGTATAGCTTGAGACTCTTGAGTTCGACACATTTTTTGTCGGGTACGTAGGTAAAAATCAATTCACCGAAATCTGGCTGCCCCGTTTTTGGGCAAACCGAGGTAAATTCGGGACAGCGAATCTGTATCTCATAATCCCGGCCGGGGTAAGAATTATCGAACACTTCGAGTTGATCTCGATGAGGTTGAGTCACGCCACGATCTCTTTGCAAAAAGGGCCAAAATACAACCACGGGGCTCCCTTGTTTGGGAGCACGATGGAGTATTGTGGCAAGAACGCCCCAGTTGAAAAGGGCCATTCAAGGCGGAACGAAGAGATTTATCCGAGCCTTTGCGCCGTTACCGAAGCGTTGCCCCAGGAAGATGGGCGACTGAAACGAAATTTACTGAAGCTCGCTATTCAAGAAAAACGGCCCGATAGGATTCGAACACCCATCAGAAACACTCGAAGAGATTGATAAATCTCGCCGTGTGCCCCCACTGGTGCCCCCGTTCCACATCATCGCAAAAGATCCGCCAAAAGAGCTGCTGGAAATGGTTCAAATTTGGGAATCGCTCGATGATTCAGCTCGAACGCTCCTGTTGGAAATGTCACGCCGAATGGTCCGACAGTGAAACCAACGTTCCTTGAAGTAACCCTCCCGTCTAACACTACATTCTCTCGCCAAGAAACTTGAGTCGATGCTTCCCATGCCAGCGGTATAATGGTGAGAGTTCCTTCGTCCAATCTCGCTGCCATCGAAGCGGTCATTACGAGCCTCAATCGATCGGGTGCGGAGGGACGCGCATGATCGAGATCGCTCGTCAAGCAAGGATTTTCATGTAGGCTTTACCAACGGATAGGCGCAAAAGCTCTGATGGACTATCAGCCAAGGCGAGCAATGTTCCATCTTCATCCGATGCTCAGACGTGGGATGCTGGAACGGAGGACCGTATTCGAGATTTCCTGGTGACTTGGGGGCTATCTCGCGCACTACGTCTCTCTCAATAGGCTTTAGGAGATCCTAGTGCCGGTTGGGCCATTCCAAGCCCAGGAAGAATCCACCGCCTGCATCGCCCGCGGCGGCAATGTCGCTTTGTCCCATGGACTGCCACCGTATCGATAAAGTTCAACAAACATCAAGATGCAGGCTGCGAGCATAAACAGCGTCGCCAAAATCAACATTACCGTGTAAACCGTCAAGGGAATTTTTTGAGTGGATGGCTTATTCATAATTGACCTGAGCGACTCTTACTTGATTGCGACTCGCAAGAACGATTCTTACCGAAGGACTTTCAAACCACCGCAAATTTAACCCAACTTGGAATCCACTTTGTCGCCCGGTTGGATCGCACCTTTTCGATAGCTCTCCAAAACTTCACAGACAGCTTTGTCAGACTCCGTGGTTCGAACTCGAATGCGACCCAAGTATTGACTGCCGCGCGTAACGTCCAACTCCAAACCTTCTCGCAAACCGTCATCGCTTCCCAAACTGATTTCCACTAAACCGCTTTTGCCGACCACTAGAATTTCACCCTTCACTTCAGGTGCCAAGTCCAGTGGAGTCTCAGGATTGATTCCCAAAATATCCAACTGACTCTTCATCATCGTTACTTGGCCAAGCAACTGCTCGCGACGCTCGGTCAAAGCTTGCAACTCACCCTGCAATTGTGCCACGCCATCGGTCAACTCAACCACTTTGGTGAATTGTGAATCGCGATCCGCACGCGTTGTCGTGATCAGAGTTCTCAACTGTTCCGTTTCCTTGGTCAAACGAGCCAACACTTCTTGGCTCGATTTTTCCGAAGCGGCCAATTCGGAATGAGCAGCTTGTAGGTCCGACAATTGCTTATCCTTCTTGGACAGGTCGTCGCGAACTTGCGTCAACTGAGTTTGCAATGCAGACAACGCAGCTCGACGAGAAGCTTGTTCTTTGGCCAATTCATTTTGTTTGGCTTCTACGTCCGCTCGCAATTGTTGATTGACGCTTTCCACATTGGTCAATCGGTCGCGATAACCTGTGTTCGGTGTGATGACGGCATCACGCCAGTTATTATGTGTCGCATTCACCGCTGCTGCTGCGAAGAAAAACAACAGACTTAGAAGCAAAGTGGCTACGATGAAGACCTTGCCGAGCAACGACATGACGAGACTACCCTGATTAGCAACTATGAATGTCAACCGTTTTGAGTCTGGACGACGGACAGTTTCGAGTATAGTTACAGAGGATTTCGAATGTCAACGAAGTTCATACAAAATGGGAGGTTTAGGCCAAGAGGAGCGTTTTTGCTCGTTATAACCTGAACTGATAACTTATCCCGAGAACTGCCAACCGTTTTTACAGCCTTACCTTCTGAATTCTATGGTTTCCGCTGTCTACAATCAAAATATCTCCGTCGGAATGTAAGGCAATCGACCAAGGATTCGCCAGCTCCCCTGGGTTTCGCCCCGGTTTTCCCCATGACAACAGCGACTTTCCCTCAGAATCGAGGCATTGGATGCGATGCCCCCCGAATTCGCTAATCCAGATACGGTCCGAGCGGTCGATCGTTAAGCCATAAGGATAGCGAAACTCCCCCGCCCCCTCTCCTTGGCGACCGATCACTTTGATTAATTCTGGCCTATCGCCATCACATCTGTATACCTGCAAGCGATGATTGCATGCGTCGGCCACCCAAATATTCCCCTTGGAATCCATGCCAATACTTTGAGGGCGTTCGAATTGCCCAGGCTCCGCACCATGGCCGCCCCACTGGCATATAAACTCACCAGAGGCTGTAAATTTCTGAATTCGATCCGATGCCCCATACTCGGAAATATAAAAATTTCCCTCAGCATCTTCGAGAACATCCGTCACAAAACCGAACTCTCCCGGCGCGGTGCCGTGAACGCCGCCGATTGTCGCAGATTCCTGCAATTCTCCCACTGGATCGTAGAACAGCACACGAAAGTAATGCGTGTCGGCTACCGCGACTCTTCCGCGGCGATCGATGCTCAAACCTGTCGGCCGCCCCTGTTCACAGATCGGTGTTTGCCAATGTCGCACATACTCGCCTCGCGCATCGAACACTTGAATTCGGGCCGTCATATCGACGACATAGACCATGCCTTGAGCATCGATTGTCATCGCCCGCGGTTTGTGGAATTTGCCATTGGAAAGGCCTCTTTTCCCCCAAATACCCGTGACATCTGCCCCAGCACGATCCGCTCCATCGGTGGAAGCGCTGTCGCATCCCCAGCTGAACAATACCCCCAGCCCCCCCATGGCCATCAACCAAGCGCGGCGGTCCATTTGCCGCACACTGCAACCTGACGGAAGTTGTTTCCGCAGTGCCGTCGGGATTTTATCAGACGCAACTCGTGCCCCTGGGAGACTCGATTCCGCACGGGGGTATGGTACCTCGCTTGGGAACGCATCACGTTCCAGCTTTAATGCCTGCGGCTTGAAAGCCTTTGGTCCGAGGGGTTTATTGTGCTCAAAACCGCCCATGATGCCGTACCAATAAAACGTGGCCAAGAATCTTCGGTAGCCAGTGAATATCACGACCCACTCATTATTCTACGGTTTTTCGGCAGATGGAAACTGCAAAATCGACCGGTTGAATCGTCGATTTAGGTCAATTTACACCCCCCACTAAAAAGGGAAATGACATTGATTGCAAGGATGGCTTTTTCTAAGATATAAGAGCTCGAAAGGGCAGGCTTGCCACTGGCGTCACGCTCGCGCGATGCAGTCCCGTCTTGCCTGTCGTCGCTTGGGTGGCATCGGCGCTTATACATCTGCAAGCCCGGCCCAATTCGGCCTTCGTTGCTCGAGCAATCTTTTCGGGTGCAGGTAACGATGGCATACGGTTACGATGGCATATAGTATCGATTGGAAGTCGGCAGAGGATCGTCGCGATTTGGTTCACTTGGCAGTTCAGTCGATCGCCGAGGGGCAACTCGTCATCCTACCAACAGAAACCAGCTATGTTCTCGCGTGCAGCCCCTTGCATCCGATTGCGGTCGAGAAGCTTTTGGCCATCCACGCGCAAGGGCTTCTGACGGATCCGGCGATATTTTTGAGATCGCAAAGCGAACTCCGCGATTATATCCCCCATCCCTCGATCGTAGCCCAGCGAGTGGCAACGCGTTTGTGGCCTGGACCACTGATCCTGCAACTCGGTTTACATCATCCCGACAGTCTCATTCGCCAATTCCCCGCTACGCTGCAAGGTCACATCGAATCGCGTGATGGTGAACTTGGCTTCCGCGTTGCCGCCCATCCCGCCATTCAAGAAATTCAAAAACTTTGCGCCGGTCCATTGCTGGCTGCCGAGATTATCGCCTCGGGAGGCAAGTTAGCTTTTGATTCGCAAGCGGCCAGCAGCAGCGTTGGACGATTTGCCGGACTGATCGTCGATGATTCGGCGACATCTTCAGAAGAACCTGCGACGGTGCTGGCTACAGAAAACAATCATTGTCGAATCTTGAGAGAAGGCTCTGTTGGGGCCTCCGAAGTGAGGCGAGCCACCTCGATCGTCATCTTGTTGGTCTGCACCGGAAACACCTGCCGCAGCCCGATGGCCCAAGTATTGCTTCAGCAAAAACTGCAAGAACGTTTCGGCAAGTTTTTTCAGTCCGAGATTCCACCTGCATTCGCAATTTCTGCTGGAACCAACGCGGCGGCCGGCAGCGGCGCTTCCCATGAAGCCGTGCAAGCCATGAAAAGTCGCGGTTTAGATCTTTCGCAGCATAGCAGCCGGCAAGTCAACGTCGACCTGCTGCAGACTGCGGATCTCGTTCTGACGATGACGCAAAATCATCGCCAAGCCATCTTGAGCCGTTGGCCCCATTTGACCCCAAAAGTTTTGCCGCTCAGTTCATCGGGTCGCGATGTGGCAGATCCCTACGGTGGCTCACAGCAAGTTTATCTTGCCGCAGCGACCGAAATCGAACACTTTCTTGATGAGTTTGTCGAAGACATCGACGAACACTGGTTTGCCCAGTGGGATTGATCTGGCTCGGATAAAAGCCACGAGCGATTTCCATTTCGATTGGACACTTATTGAACCACATTTCACACAATCTCCGAGCCAACCTATGCGTATTGCCATTGCGAGTGATCATCGCGGCGTTCATATCAAGGCAAAATTAGTCCAACTACTCAGCGCAGCCGGTCATCAGGTTGAGGATTATGGGACCCATGGCGACCAAAGTGTTGACTACCCAGACTACGCGGCTTTGGTCAGCCAAGCGGTTGCCAGTAGCGCAGCGGATCGCGGCATCTTGATTTGCGGAACCGGAATCGGCATGGCAATCGCCGCAAATAAATTTCCAGGAGTCCGAGCTGCTACATGCTATGACGAAGTCATGGCGGAAATCTGCCGCCGCCACAACGATGTCAATGTGCTCTGTTTACCCGGCGATCTTTTTGGTGACCGACCCGTCGCGGATTTGGTCCGAGTTTGGCTCCAAACGGAGTTCGAAAGCGGGCGACACCTCCGCAGAATCGAAAAAATCAAGACACTCGAAACCAAGACCAACGAATAGCCAAGCTGCGCAACGGTACCAGACTTTGCTGCGTGGCTAAGCTTTGGCGGTTGTATCCATTGATCCACAACGCTGGCCGAAATTCATTCCAACAGAAAGCAATTCGCTAAAGTATTTATTGTTCGATCTTCAGCCTTTGGATACAGTTTTGGCAGTGCAGCATGTCGCTGCGATTCTTCGAGTCTGCAATCTTTTCAGTCCTCCGGGCAGCTTGCTGCCGCCTTTGCGAGTAGATAGGCATTATCGTGAGTACATCATCGAACAAACCTAGTTCCGACGAAGTGGACCTACTGCTTTTGAATGCTCGACTTCGCGATGAGTTAGAGCCCTTCATCGATGAATCGTTTGACTTGCTGGCCACCAAAAAACTTTCGCTGGCTGCCGAAAATGAATTCCTCGCCTCGATGCTGGCCTGGGAGCGGGCGCCGATGCTGCCCATCAGCAAGTGGTTCGAGCCCGAACTAGTGCTACCTCTTCCCGACAGCCTCAGCGATGAAGCGCTCAGCCGAATTCTGCTGGAGACCCAGCAGAAACTCTATGAACAACGAATTGTTTTGGACTTTACCGATCATCTCTCGGATCGACAACTTTATTGTTTGATTTGCCGAGATATCCTTCCATCGTTCGAGAAGAAAATCGATCTCCCCAGAAATTATCTCCATTGGCATTGCCTGGACGATAACGATATCGAAACGTGGCTGCGATACTACGCCTCCCCCGAGGAGCGCGAAGGTTGGGCGGAAGAAACAGGTCAGATTCCACCGCCAGCAGAAACACCACCCTACCGTCGCAGTTTCCCTAGACGCCTCGCCTAACCTCCAGCTAACTTCGACCGGAGACTGAAGGATCCAAAAGAAAATGAGGTATCGAACGCTTGCCTCTGCAATTCGTTCGATACCTGTTATTTTTTAACGCTAGTCAACACACAAATCACTCAAAGTCCATGCTCGAATGCTCGCGTTAGGTTCCCCAATCACCGAACATTAGGTTCCCAAATCACCGAACAGCGGCGTAGATAAATAGCGTTCACCCAAGCTGCACATGATGGTGACGATACGTTTGCCTTTGTACTCTGGTCTGGCTGCAACTTGAGCCGAAGCCCACATATTGGCACCACTGCTGATCCCAGCCATAATACCTTCTTCTTTCGCCAGCCTACGTCCCCAAGCGAATGCGTCTTCATCATCCACCGTGATGACTTCATCGATAATCGAAGTATCCAGATTTTTGGGAACAAATCCCGCTCCGATCCCTTGAATACGATGCCGACCTGGCTGGCCGCCACTGATGACTGGGCTATGCTTCGGTTCGACCGCGATCACTTTGAAGTTGGGATTCATCCTTTTGAGAAAACGTCCGGCGCCGGAAATTGTGCCACCGGTCCCCACACCCGCTACAATCGCATCGATGTTATGTCCACTGTCTTCCCAAATCTCAGGCCCCGTGGTCGCTTCGTGAATCGCAGGGTTGGCAGGATTCTCAAATTGTTGCGGCATCCAACCGTCTGGGTCTTGCTGCACCAACTCATGGGCTCGAGCAATAGCACCTTTCATTCCCTCGGCAGCTGGCGTCAGCACCAAATTGGCTCCCAAGCCCCGCAGCAACGCGCGACGTTCGACCGACATCGATTCGGGCATCGTCAATGTCAAGCGATAGCCTTTTGCCGCACAGACAAAAGCTAACGCGATTCCCGTATTGCCACTGGTCGGTTCAATAACATGAGTATCGGACTTCAGCTTTCCGCTCTGCTCGCCTGCTTCAATCATGGCGACACCGATACGATCCTTAACACTATTGAGAGGTTGGAAAAATTCGCACTTTGCAAACACCGTTGCCTGGTCCGCCGGAACCAGTCGATTGATGCGAATCATAGGCGTATTGCCGATAGTCTTTGTGACGTCCTGGAATGCTTGGCCTCTAGGCATTTGAATTTCCCGTTCCGTGAACACCCATAAAAGTCCGGCAATCAACCAAATCTCTGGCGGTTTCGTCCCACCTCTTGCCGGTTCCAAAACCGTGCAGTTTAACGCTCCCTCGCGGTCGATGCCATGCCACTAAAAAAGCCCAACCCATGACTAAACACGGGTCGGGCTCGCATACTACCTTAGAGGACTCCACCCAAAACTTCCAGCGGACCGTTCCGCGGGTGAATCCTAGTATTCGCGATTGGTCAACAAGCCAGGTTGGGGCACTGGATACTTGCCTTCGGCGTCAGCCTGCAGTGGTGCAGGGCTTTCCAGGGTCAATTGCTCGAGGCCCGGTGCAAACTCATGTTCGCAGTTGAGCATGTCATCATAGGTGACAACCTGACCGGTATGTGCCGCCATACGTCCCATTGAAGTGACCACGCTGGCAATCACACCTCGCTCCGCTTCGTTATACGGCTTATCTTGGCGGATCGCTTCGATAAGATGGTTCCATTCTTCCTGGTAAGGATTGGGTTCATTGGGACCGTATTGCCACACCAAATTTTTACTGATCATCTTTTGGCTGCTATAAATGCGGCAACGGGCAGGGGTATGGGCTGCGGTTGAGATGACGGCCGACCCCTTGGTTCCGTGCGCATAGCTGGCGAATTCATCGTGGCAACCTGGAATCGTGCGTCCCTGAAGATCCATTTTGGTGCCATCGGCGAAAGTGTATTCGACCGAATAGGTATCGAAGTTTTGATCGACACAGTTATTGCGATAATGCCGTCCGCCGGAAGCCTTGGCTTCCACCGGCCAAGCATCTTTCATCCAGCAGCATTCATCGATGTTGTGAATCAAGAAATCGCTGAATCCACCACCGCTGGCCCACAAGAATCCATGGAACCGATTGATCTGATACAACAGCTCGCTCATATTGGCAGGCTTCTTTTCTGTCGCCGCGCTGCCGGTCGGTCCAGCCATACGATACGCTCGCATCAGCAAAATATCGCCTATCTGGCCGTCTTTGATCCTATCATACAATTCGCGACGTGCCGCACAGTGCCGACACATCAAACCAACGCCGACCTTCAAATTCTTTTCTGCAGATAGCTTGGCCAATTCCAACATGCGTTTGCTGGTAGGGCCATCGACGGTTACCGGTTTCTCCATAAACACGTTCAGTCCGCGTTCGATAGCATACTTAAACATCACCCAACGAAAAGCGGGAGGCGATGCCATCACAACCACATCACCCGGCTTAAGACAATCCATGGCTCGTTTGTAGCCATCAAAACCAATGAACTTGCGTTCTTCCGGCACGTCGACTTGCGCTTTAAATTGTCCCGCCAAAGCTTCGTAGCTGCTCTTGAGTTTGAAATCAAAAACATCGGCCATTGCCACCAATTTGATCGGCCCGTTATTGACCGACAGTGCATTGGAAGCCGCCCCGGTGCCACGGCCACCACAGCCCACCAAAGCGACTTGAATCGTATTATCTTCCGCAGCATGCACAGCCGGTCGGGCGCCCGCCACCAGCGTCGATGCAGCAGCAATCACGCCAGTATTTTTGAGAAAAGCTCGACGATCTGTACCTTGTTGCAATTCTTGATTTGACATAACTGAAATTCCTTGTTCGAAAAGAGTTGGTACCCCAACGTCTTATGGGAGGAAACACGGGAGGGAAAAACAACTAGACAATAAAATTTAAAATTAGTGATCTTCTTTGGGCTTCGGGCGATCCACTTGAACAGGCTCACTCTTATCCCACTTCTCTTTCAATTCTTCTTCCGTTGGCGAATTCAATGGCCGCACAATTCGAAATCCGACATGCAATGCGTCTGTCAAATACCAAATGCTCACAGGCTCCTGCGGATCTTGAGCGATCCAATCTTCGGTCGAACCTTCCCTCGACGCACTTCGCAATTGCTCTGGATCTTGATCCCAACCACCGCCGCGAACAACCCGCGGGTACAGAGTCATCGGAACTTGCAAGGGATCCTTCAATGGCCCTTCCGCCTCAGGATAGCCATCCTCAGAGTGCTGATCCAAAACCCATTCCGCCACGTTGCCGTGCATATCATGCAGTCCCCACGGATTAGGCTTCTTGCGTCCCACCTTCGCATAACCATCTTCCGTATTGCCCGAGTACCAGGCGTACTGATCAAGTTGCTCAGGATCATCGCCGAAAGAATAAGCGGTGGTCGTCCCCGCTCGACAGGCATATTCCCACTCCGCTTCTGTCGGCAATCGATAATAACGCCCTGTCTTCGCGGATAACCATTTGCAAAATGTACGTGCCGAATGCTGCGTCATGCAAATCGCAGGAAACCCCCGTTTGCCCATTCCAAACGTCATGTCGGTGTAAGGCTTGGTTGGCTGGCTCAGGGAAAAAGCATCCGCCAACTTATCCCGCAACGTCGGCTCACGGCTATCCACCTGACGGCGAAAAATATCCAAGTCCGACATCCATATGTCGTACGCATCCCACGTGATTTCAACTTTTGCCATCCAAAAGGGCGATATCTCAACCTCTCTCTGCGGGCCCTCGTCCTCTTCGCGTGATTCCTCGGTTTCCGGACTCCCCATCAGAAACTTACCACCTTGGATTGGCAGCATTTCGATCGTCACATCGGAATCAACAATGATTTCTTTGTAGGCCTTCATCTCTCCTTCGGTTTTGGCCGCAGCATCCGGCACCTCGACCATAGGCACTTCGTCTGCAGGCACTTCGTCTGCAGGCACTTCGTCTGCAGGCACTTCGTCTGCAGGCACTTCGTCTGCAGGCACTTCGGCTACGGGCACTGCGGCTACGGGCACTGCGGCTACGGGCACTGCGGCTACGGGCACTGCGGCTACGGGCACTGCGGCTACGGGCGCATGGACTGCAGGCGGCTCACCGGCCAACAATCGCCCATCTGAAGCGCTCGGGCCACTACCCACAAACGATAATCCCCAGACGCCCGCACCCAACAGCAAACCGACAAGACATCCGATAGAGATTCGTTTTGCCTCGAGACAATCCAACTGAAGAAAACCAAACATTCCACTAACGTCTTTCAAGCAAGGAAAACGGACACGCTTTTCTTTACAACCCTACATACAATGACTGAAACCGCTTGGTTTTGCAATTCCCTACCTCACCCGACCGCCCGGAACCAAATTTGGGAACAAATCTTGGCTGCCTAGGGGCCCCACAGGTTGCTGAAGTGGCTTGTACACCACCCCTGAAGCATAATAATCGGGAATCACCAAGTGGTCACCGACTCGTGGTTACCGATACCAAAACGCCAGATTCCTACGCTCCATTCTTGATCTTCAGACAGGTTTCCTTGGATGGCTTACATTTTTTTCATGCTCAGCCTAGGCTGTTTGCCCTTAGTCCCCGCCACGACCAGTACAACCATATTCCACTCCCCCTTAAGCTGCAATTCGCCCTCGAATCCAACCGGACCGATGGAGGGGTACGAGCTACAGTTTCCCTCCATGGGAACACGATTGACCTTCCAAGCATTTTCCGATGATAAGGAAACAGTGCAACAAGCCTTCGCAGCAGCTCAACAAGAGGTGGAACGCTTGGTCCAAATCATGAGCGACTACGATCCAGATAGTGAACTTTCCAAGATTAATCAGCTTGCAGGCACAGGCCAGTGGAGTCCTGTATCGCCCGAACTGTGGGAAGTTCTGGATGCCTCCGATCGCTGGCATCAACAGACCGAGGGGGCCTTTGACGCAAGCCTCGGCTCGCTCACGAGAATGTGGCGAAAGGCCCGCCGTCAAAACAAAATCCCCACCCAACCCACCATCGACGCGGCCCTCAAAAGCGCTGGCTGGAAACATGTTCAACTCGATCGCACAGGCAAACGGATTCGCCTCGAACTAACCGGCATGCACCTGGATCTCGGTGCCATCGCCAAAGGTTATATCGTAGACCAAGCCTTCCGCATCCTTCAAGAAAAAGGTTTATCCAGTTGCATGGTGAACGCGGGAGGCAACCTCCGCTGCGGCTCCCCACCCCCAGATCGATCTGGTTGGCGAATCGAAATCTCCTCCTTGCAAGAAGACCAACCTCCTTTCCGCCGAATCTATCTTGCAAACGCCGCTATCTCGACATCAGGCGATCTGTGGCAATTTATGCTCATCGATGGAATTCGCCGAAGTCATATACTTGATTCGAAAACCGGATGGGGGATCGAAGGTCCAGTCGCCGTTACCGTCGTCGCTCGCAACGCTCAAGATGCCGATGCTGCGTCGACCTCGCTCTGCGTCCTGGGGCGAAATCGCGGCATGGAACTTCTCTCACGACTCGATGGTTACGAAGCGCTCTTTCTGTCCAAAGTACAACATGAGAAAAGCCTCGAGGAAACCCCCGTCACGTATTCCGCGACGGCCGGTTTCTCCCAAGGCTTTCCTAAATCTCGCCAATAGGTCTCGCTGCGCAAACCTCGCTTCAGGACGATCTTGAATTGCGCCTTAACGACCGATGCGCAACTCCACCGTTCGGTTGCCCTGCTTATTGACAATCTCCAGTTTGAGTGAGCGTCCCTGGCGAAGGCTCACAGCAACATCATTCACACTGGATACTTTGGTACCATTCACACTGACGATCATGTCGCCCAGCGACAGCAAACTAGCAAATGGACTGTTGGAAGCTAATCCGGTGACCACTACCCCACTGGCCGACTCCGGTAGACCATATTCGGCCGCTAGCTCCGGTGAATTTGGTTCCAACTGAATCCCCGGCAAGCCACCAGCGGGACCTCCCATTGCAGCCAGTTTTTCATCCGTTTGTTCATCGATCTTGATTTGCACTTCCATCGCCTTGCTTTCCCGTTGAATCCGGAATTCTACGGAAGTACCGGGGGGAGTGCTGGCGATAATGTTGCGAAGCCCAGGAACAGAATCCACCGCCTTGTCATTAACCGCCGTGACGATATCACCGGGTCGCAAACCTGCCTTCGCGGCCGGTCCTTCAGGCGAAACTTCTTCGATCCAGACACCACGCAAATCACTCGGAAGATTTTCTTGCTCCAATCGCTCGCGATCCAATGGAGCAAGCTGCAGACCGACGAATCCTCGAATCATCCGTCCATTGCGTATCAAACTCTCCACCACCCGACGCGTTGTATTGCTGGGAATCGCAAAGCCAATCCCGTTATACGAACCACTCCTGGAAGCAATCGCCGTATTGATCCCGATCACCTCTCCTTGCAAATTAAGCAGCGGTCCCCCACTGTTGCCAGGATTAATCGCCGCATCGGTCTGGATGAAGTCATCGTACTGAGTGATCTGCATGTCGGCTCGATTCGTCGCGCTGACAATGCCTTGTGTCACCGTCTGCGCCAACCCAAAAGGACTCCCAATCGCCACGACCCAATCGCCAACTTCCAGAGCCTCTGAATCGCCAAACTTCGCCGCCACCAAGCCCGTCGCATTGACTTTCAACACCGCCAAATCGCTCTTTTCATCCGTTCCAACGACCTTGTCGACATCCAATTCACGCCCATCGCTCAGCGTGACCTTCAAACCGTCGGCTTGAGCCACCACGTGGTTATTGGTCACAATGTATCCATCCTCGCTGATAATCACTCCAGATCCCAAACCGGCTGGAATCTCTTGCTCCTGAACGTCTCCACGACGCCCTCCTCGGGGAACTGGCGTTTCAAATTCCGGACCACCAAAATCGTCCCCAAAGAACCGACGAAATTCTTCGGGAAGCCCAGGTGGCAAGCCACCGCCCCCCCGCCCCATGTTCACTCGCTTTGTCGCCGTAATGCTCACCACCGACGGCTTAAGAACCTTAGCAACCGCTCGAAATGCGCCCGACAACTCCTCCGCCCGTGCAACCAACTTACCTCGAGCGGCTTCGGCATCCGCAGATTGTTTCGTGTACACTTCCGAAGCGGTAAAGCCAGGTGCCCCATTCCACATCGCAATCGCACCACCGCTCAACAGTAGGCAACCTCCCACTGCCAAAAAACTTCCCAATCTTCCTCGATGCATGATCACAACCCTCAAAATAAACACGAAATGTTTAGCACCAGAAAAATAGCCTGAACAGATTTCGCCGAATTTCGGCCAGTTCATTGTAGCCAATCTGCCAGATGAACATTCCTACGCCATTCCGGACCTCGGGGTTCGGTTGAGTTTTGGGGAAGGACAGTGGGGCAGTGGGGCGGAAACCGTGGTGAAGGGAGGGAAAAGGACGCACGGAGACGACGGCGCACGGAGACGACGGCGCACGGAGACGACGGCGCACGGAGACGACGGCGCACGGAGACGACGGCGCACGGAGACGACGGCGCACGGAGACGACGGCGCACGGAGACGACG
>JBIKMB010000031.1:0-40509 GCA_044359485.1 Pirellulaceae bacterium
TAGATTTTCATTGAGCCTGTCTGATCGAATTGTTTGTAAGGCCCCAAACCAGCCGCAAGTCCTCACTGGATAGAGACTTAAAGTGGAGGATAACGGACTTGAACCGATGACCTCTTGCATGCCATGGGGTTGAAAAACACTCGACTTCTTCGAGATTTCCCTAGGGAAAATACAGTTTAACCCTTATTTTTACCGTGTCTATTCATTCTCGACTTTTCCTAGTGTTTCTGGTGAATAAACCGATAAACGTTTCAGAAAAACGATAAAAAGGGGGCAAAGAACTCACGTTTGTTCACTACGAATAATGCTGCGAAACTGTGTTCTTTCATGCGGTTTTTCCCCTTGGGGGTGTTTATGAATTGTCCGGAGAGGGACCTAAACAGCCCCCCCAAACAGGTTGGTATAGCTATTGTGGGGGGCAAAGTCTGTCCAAAAATGTGACGGTTCGCCATGTGGACGTAAACGCGTTTTTCGCGCCGGGAGTACCTTTTGGCGACCCCTACCAAGCCTGGATCCGCTCGGCAAGGGCGTTGCTCTCGGCCTGGAGTTGTGCCAACTCCTCTTGTAGCTTGGAACGCTGCCAATCCGCGCAGCTTCTTAAATGCCCTTGTAGACGATTGATCTTCAGTTCTGTGGATCGCATCGCAATTCGCAGAGCGTCCGTAGGCGGTTGACTCAATCGGTTTTGGCCGGAGTCTATTGCCGCCAACTCTTGCTCCAACTGACGAACGCGATCCCACCTGGGGAACGCTTGGCTTTCGTAGGCTTGCTTCTGTTTTAAGAACTCACTCTCAAGGTCTGATAGCTCGCGTCTAGTGGCGTTTAGCTCCCTTTGAATTGCCGGCCGCTCCTGAAGCCTGGTTCGGTTTTCCTCGCGATCCCTAGCGATTTGAACCAAGCGATCAAATCCTTCAGGAGTGGTATTGGACTCGCGAAGTAGAACCGATAGCTGCGACCAATTAAGTTCATCAGGGCTCCTAACGGCCTGGTATGCCATTTCTCGTAACTCATCGTCCAATCGCTCCGCTTGCTTCTGTGACTCCAGTTCCAATCGCTCTACTAAATCTCTCATTGCCGCATCCTCCTTCAACGTGATGAACTAGCACGACAAACGTTGCCGCGCTTCTGTGATAATCTGTTTTTAAGTAGTACCAATTCCGACTCGGACATGTATCCAATGAGTAGGGCAAGCCATGTCCTACGCTGCCGATCGTCGATACGCTGCCAGTGTGCCATAAGCGCGGTGAACGCCTCTGTGCGCAAACGTCGCAGCTTAGTATCGGGATGTTCTGAGGGTTGGGATCTACTAGTTCCCATGAATTGTGATTCCTGGTGTTCTCTTGGCGATCCTGTCACTGTCTTTTCCTCCTCTGAAAATTCAAAATTTTGGCACGCTTATAAATGTTGAATAAAAAGTTCAATACAAAGTTAAATACAAGTTCAATACATGTTTAATACTAGTGGTGGTCTTGTGGTGATCGAGTGGTGTTCTTGTGGTGATCGAGTGGTGGTCTTGTGGTGAAGCTATACTAGTGGTGGTTGCCTATACTAGTGGTGATTTTCATTATTCGCTTGCCAGCCGATTGATCTCTTGCCGCTTTGCCTCGACTTCTTCGCGTGTCGGTGGATCCTTTGGTGGCCTGGCAACTACTGGCTTTGGTTGCTCTCCCTTCGTGGGATAGAGGTGAAGGTTTCTCCGGTTGCTGGCTTCTTCACGAGCTAATGATTCTCGCGCTAAACGTGCGTCTCGTTCGGCACTCGACTCTTGTGGTTTCACGGCTGACGCGTCCATATTTCTCGGAACTTCTAAATTTGCTGTCACTCGTTCATGCATCTTTTGGAAATCCTCGAAAAACGTATCCCCATTATTCTTTTCGCCGCGCCGCTTTTTTATTTTGTCCGCCAAGCTGATGTTAGACTTCACGCGACCATAGGCAGTCGTTCGGCCGTTGTATCTTGCCGATACAATTAGGCGACTAGTTTGGAGTTGCTCTAGCGTCGTTCGCAGCTTGTTAACGGTGATCGGCTCGAATGTCGAACCAAAGGCTTCACGTTCTTCTTGGTTGCTGAAACCAACGCTTCCGGCAGTGATCTTGTCGCGCACTACAACGCGATACTCGGATTGCCCTACAGACGCGTAAACGGCCGCTAGGATCGCGAACTTGCGGTACGACCAATCATTCATCGCGCTTCGAAACAACGTAACAGGAAACAACGCACGCTGTTTACCGTAATTCGTGGCAACGTCTGCCGCTAACGCTTCAATCGCTGAAACGTCGTCGATCAAGTCGCTGAAGAATCTAGGCTCGACTTTGGCAGTGACGATATGCCATGCAAGGCAACGCTGAAAAATCCTCCTGGCATCGGCAGGTGGTATTTCTTCCAAAGGATAATCGCTGCGAAGGCAAGCCAGTGGAAATGAAACGTAGGTCGCTTCCTTTGGTGTTTGCGACTCTGCCGGTATAATGTTTGTGCCATCGCCTTGCCGCTTGGTGTTCGAAGCACCGGCGGCTTTTTCTTTTGCCATCGCGAAAACTCCGTCTAAAAAATGCGGTTCCCTCCGCTTGGTTCAGTTTAAGTTTTGCTCAGCGACAATCGCCAAGCCGCGTCCATCCTGGCCTTTGAATCCGCCCTAGAATCCGCTGAACTTTCGGCTTTTCAACCGGCTTCGGTGTCGGTTTCGGCTTGCGGGTGATAACGTCCGCGATCGCCTTGACGCTGATTCGATATTCCGCTGGCTGACCGGACCGCGCAACATTCACGGCTGCGAGTTGCTTTAACTCGATCCAACGGCAAATGTCGCGTGGTTCAACTCTGAAATACTTTGCCACGGCTTCGACTGTGAAAAACTGTTCTTTGCTCATCCTGTTTTCCTTTATGAAAGTTCCGAATCTAACTGCCGATCAATCTGCCTCATCCGCTTAGCATTGCGATTCTTCGCAGCCGGCCGGCTTCCTGAATGTTCTGCGCACTCTTCCATCCACCGAATCACGGTGTCCACCGTGGTCAATTTCCGGCAACCGAGCGACCAATGGCGAAGTCGCACGCCATTTTTTCCCGACGTCGTGAATCTCCACGCAGTAACCTCCGATACATCCAATCCGGTTGCCTCGCGAATCGCATCACGAATCGGCAGCATTTTGGAATTACAACCAACACTGGCCATAAACTATTTCTCCTAAAAAAACGAATTGAACCAATCACTTTCAAAGCCAACAAAATGATTTCGCCTGATTATAGCAAGTCGCGTTTTTTTCCATCCTTTTGCCATTGCAATAGTACAACTTGCGAACGATTTCAAAACAGTAACAACTGAATTGGTTTTATGGAATGATTCATGACGTAAAAAAACCGGCCGACAATTCTGCTGCCGGCCCTGTGATGGTTGAAGATTTCACGAAGAGTTAACCGATAGCCGCTGCCACGGCTGCCGCCTTCTGTGCGTCCAGTTCCGCGTAGGTGGTTGTGATCGCAAGGTCTGAATGACCTAGTAACGCGCTGGCTGCATCCAGTCCGAACTTGGATCGAACTTCGGTTGCTGCCGAATGCCTAAGTCTATTAGGCGACCAACGCTCCACCTTCGCCTTATCGCACGCGTAATGAATGCCACGGCGGTAGGAAGCCACGTCGTAGCAATTACCGGCCGACTTCTTTGGCGAACGCTTTACGTTCGATCCTGGCTTGTTTCCGCATGAAAGCGGAGTCTTGCGATTCTTAGAAAGTTCCGCACGCCGGACAGATTCAGCTTCCTTCGGTGAGAACAAAAATGCTTCTGGCTTCCGGTCCAGATATTTTTTCAGGATCTCCTGCGACTTAGGACCGAAGTACAGAAAACGCTTCTTGCCACGATACGCGGTCTTATGCTCCACCACTTCGGCAATCCAGACATGTCCGGATTGCTGAATGTCGCCACGCTTAAGACTGACGATTTCATTCGGCCGGCAACCACAATAACGCTGAAGTCGTACCATATCGCCAATGATTGGATTGCACTTGGCGAGTGTCTTTCCAACGATGTCATCGGCAATCGGTAGGACCGGCTGACATTCCGGGGCAGAAGTCTTTCCTGGCTTCAGTGGCTCGACCAATCGCAATGCGTCGTAAACGGCAGCAGGAAGTTTACCTTCACTGGTCGCCCACTTGAACATTCGCGCCACGCGCTTACTTTGGTGATTGCACGTTTTCCTAGACCAACCTCGATTAACGAATTGCTGCCGAACCGCCTTTAGCTGAAGCGGTCCGAAGTCGATCGCTGGCTCATTACCGTAGAGTCTGCGAACTTCACTCAAAGCATTTTTGTTTGACCAAAGTTCGCCTTTACTTTTCTTGCCGCGCTGACCTTCTTTAATGAACCGCCAGAAGTCCAGAATCAGTTCCTTGACGGTGATCTCGGCGTCAGGCTTACCAAAGGAACTGCTGCGACCACCGGCAAGCCATTCGCCAACTAAACGATCGTAGGCGACAATAGACGCACGTGAATTGTGCGGTCCTAGATAGTGATCTTTACCCGCGATCGTAACGACCGCTTGACCACTGTGACGATGTTTTCGGTACTTCGGTATATTTTGCGAACCCACTGGACAGAATCTCCCCGTAAATCGGCAACCGAGACATGTTCACGGCGGCCAAATGAACTTAGGTGATTCTTCCAATTCACAAAAAACGGTACGTACCGTTTTTGTTGATTCTCAAATTGAAAGTTTTGAACGATCAAAAAGTAAAGAAAACGCGGTAAAAACAAGGAAAAATTGACAATGCCCCTCGTAGGACTCGAACCTACAACCCGCTGATTAAGAGTCAGCTGCTCTGCCAATTGAGCTAGAAGGGCCCAGCGAAGTTGAAAATGTAACAACCAATGAGACTTCTGAAAAGGCCTGAATCGGGGAAGTCAAACCGGGAGACTTGTGGGTTTAGGGGGTGTTGTGCAACCCCTACGGATCGCAAACCCAATCGATAGATTCCAGCCGATTTCGGGTTGGCATGTCCCCGGGACCGTCATGCCGCTGAGGCACCCAAGAGGTCGATTTCCTGAGTCATCGATCATTAAACGTGATCACGTATTTCAAAAAAATCTGCCCCTATCCACTGCGGCTATAACACAAAGCCACTTCTTCGGCCGTTCCAATCCGCTACGAACAACCAACAACGCAGCCCATTCACTCGGCCACAGCCCATCGCCATAACAGCTGAAGAACGCCATGGCCTCGGACCCTCAACACCGCGGTTATCGGAGCCTCACTTCCGCTACCGATTCCCTTGGCCTCAACGAGTTAGCACCAACCCATTGCTCTCTATTCATGCCCGGGCAAGCACTCAACGCGCCGTCAAGCAGTCACCATATCGGCAACCAGCCGCTGCGAACAAACGACTAAATCAAACCATCCACAATGCCCGCTGTCATCAACAAAAAGCTAATCACAATGTTAATCTGGAAAAAGGCGATATTCAACTTCATCAAATCTTGAGGATTGGCAAGTCGATGTTCCCATATAAGCAGCAAAGCAATCGCTCCTACCGCCGTCAAATAAATGCCCCCTAAAGATAACTGCGGAAACAAAAACGCTAAACTCACCAACAGCAGCAGCATGATGACATGTAACCCCGCGGCAAGCCACAAAGATTTTTTAACACCCAATCGAGCCGGTATGCTATGCAATCCCTCGGCGCGATCAAATGTTTCATCCTGCAATGCATAAATAATGTCGAATCCCGTCACCCAAAAAAGAACACTCAAACCGATCCAAACCGCAGGAAGTAAGTCCTGTGGATACGCTTGAACCACCTCTCCACGCATGGCAACCCAAGCGCACACAGGAGCTAACATCAACGAAATGCCGAGCCACACATGGCAAAATGAAGTAAATCGCTTGGTGTAGCTGTAGCCCCACAAAAAAAACAACACAGGAAGACTACAAATCACCGGCAATACGTTGGGCCAAAAAAGGAAACAACTCAGCACAAACCCAGCTGAATTCAACAACCAGAACGCTTTGACTTGGCCTCGAGTCAAACTTCCCGCGGGAAGGTGGCGCATCGAAGTCCGCGGATTTTTTCCGTCGATGTCGGCGTCCATCCACCGATTGAAGGCCATCGCCGAGCTACGCGCAAACACCATGCACAATACAATCCCCAGCCACCGCCAATACGTGTTGGCAACCACGTCGATAGAATCGGGCCATGGCACAATCAGACTCATGACAGTGGCCCAAATCGCAAAAGGTAACGCAAATAAAGTGTGGCTGAATCGAACCAATTCGCCAAATCGCACCCACAGAGATCGATGGGGCAAGACGCTCCCATTTGTCGTATTCGTGTTACCGCTCATCGCTCGGTTGTCCCCAACGCTGCATCAACCGATGCTCAACTCCTAAATGATCCAGCATGCGGGCCACCACAAAATCAACCAAATCTTCCAAGCCATTAACCGTATGATACCAACCGGGACTCGCAGGGAGCACGGTTGCTCCAGCCTGTGACACTCGTGCCATATTCTCCAATTGCAAGGTCGATAAAGGTGTCTCGCGGGTCATCAAGATCAGCTTACGTCGCTCCTTCAAATGCACATCGGCAGCTCGCTGAATCAAATTGTTGCTGGAGGCATGCACGACGCCGCTTAATGTACTCCCCGAACAAGGCGAGATCACCATGCCTTCGGTTAAGAAGGATCCACTTGCGATGGGTGTCATGTAATCTTGGTAATGATGATAGACTACGTGCCCACCTGTACGACTCACCTCCGGCATCACTTGGTCGATGTCCCGCAATTTCAGTGACGACAGTTTGGGATACGTATCTTGTAGCAGAACTTGCAGATCGAGCTTACGCAGATCGAGCGTAACGCCCAACTCCTGCTGGATTACCGCTTGGGCCGCAGGGCTGAGAGTAAAATGTACTTCTCGTCCAGCCGCCAGGAGCAACTTGAGCAGACGCACAGCATAAATGGCTCCGCTGGCTCCAGTCATCGCCACCACAATGGGCTTGGCCATCTCTTAGGTCCCTGATTCTTTCTCGGAAACTCGACCCAAGTACAACGTAGCAACCCCGAAGGTCAACTGGTACATGCGAATATCTTCCATACCAGCAGACCGCATGAGTTTGGCAAGTTCCTCTCCAGAGGGAAATTCCATCACACTTTCCGGAAGATATTTGTAGGCTGATTGATCATTTTTGGCCATCGCCTGCCCGACACGGGGCAAGACGTTTCGAAAGTAAAATTGATACAGTTGCTTTAATCCAGGGAGTGTCGGCTTGGAGAATTCTAAGATACCTACTTCACCGCCGCTGCGGGTCACTCGGCTCAATTCTTTCAAACCCGCAAGTGTATCGGACACGTTTCGCAGTCCGAAGGCAACGGTGGCAGCTTGGAAGTGATCCGAGGGAAAAGGTAAATGCATCGTGTCCGCCTCGATAAACTGGACCTGCCGTTCACCATTCTTACCCGTTGCCCCTTTTTTTCGAGCGATATCGAGCATGGGGGGACAGAAGTCGGTGCCGATGACTTCGAATTGGCCAGGATATTTTTTGGCGATCGCAAGCGCTAAGTCACCGGTGCCAGTGCACGCATCTAAAACGGGTAGACCAGGCGATAATCGCAACTTATCGACCGTAAATTTCCGCCAAGATTTGTCGATGTTCAGCGACAGCAAATGGTTCATTAAGTCGTAACGCGGAGCGATTTCCGCGAACATTTTCTGAACTCGCTGGCCAGACTTATCGACGGTAGATGCGGTGGAATCACTCATACGTCGCTGAACCGTAAAGAAAAGCTAAAAATAACGTCGGTTATCATGATTTTTTCACGTACATTTGTACGTATATTTGTTGGGCGTTTTGGTGGAATTTCGAGTTCTTATAAGATTCAGGAAATTGTAGGTAACGCAACCGTGGTCGGTTGTTCCAGGACTGGGCCAATTGTGCCTAAAGCCATCGGTTTATGCCGTCGAATGGTCCCGCTGGATAGTCCCGCTGGATGGTCCAACCCAGGCAACCGCGGACAACGCCGTCGGATCATCCTGCTGGGTCATCCCGTCGGATGGTCCCGCTGGATGGTCCAGAGTTGCCGGAATAGTGTAGCAGTTGGGAGCAAGTTGACGACCTCCCTCTTGGTAACGAAGTGGGAAGGGGCTACCATTTTTGGGAGTTGAGACCCGCATGTGATCCCTCCTGTTTGCATTTGAGCCACCGATGTCTAACCCTTTGTATTTATTGTTCGACATCGACGGAACGCTCATTGATGCCGCCGGTGCTGGACGTTTGTCCTTGGATTTGGCCTTGGAACAGGAATTCGAGAAGAGTCGGACAGAGCCGATTGCTCTGCAGGGCCGAACGGACCTGGGCATCTTTACCGAATATCTCGAACGACATCAAATTGAAGTGACCCCCCAGAACCTGCAGCGGTTTCGCCTTGCCTATTTGACTCTATTGCCGCAGCAGATGCATCTCCGGCCTGGCAAAGTTTGCTCGGGCGTTGAGTCGCTTCTCAGCGTACTGGGGGGAGACCATAGATTCAAAATGGGATTATTGACTGGGAATTCGGAGCAATCTGCTAAGATTAAATTGACCCATTTCAATTTGCACAGTTGGTTTACATTCGGCATCTATGGTGAGAACGCACTCAAACGCATCGATTTAGCACAAGACATCTCCGATGTATTGCACAGGGTTACGCCAGAACCGTGGGACAAGCATCAGGTAGTGGTAATCGGAGACACGCCTGATGACGTCGCATTGGGCAAGGCTTTTGGAGCGAAGACGATCGCGGTAGGAACAGGCGGTCATTCATGGGAGGAATTGCAAAGCTCCGATCCCACGCTCTTGCTTGAAGATTTGCAAGAAGGCTATGAGGTGCTCGAAGGATTTTTGAAAAAGGTCAATTCGCGGTGAAGCTATTATTGTCGATCGAATCAACCTGTGACGAAACTGCCGCTGCGATCATCAGTCGCGAGCGTGAGGTTTTGTCATCGGTGATCGCGAGCCAGGAACAATTGCATCAACGATTTTCGGGCGTTGTGCCAGAGATCGCAGCGCGAGCGCATTTGGAACGCATGCTGCCAGTGATCGACGAAACGCTGAAGCGGGCCAAAGTCACCAGCGACGATTTGGCGGCAATCGCGGTGGCGACTGAGCCTGGCTTACCCGGTTCCTTGCTTGTCGGATTATCCACCGCCAAAGCACTTTCTTGGGCTTGGCAGATACCGATGGTTACGGTGCATCATGTACATGCCCATATTTATGCTTGCCAATTGCTGAGTGAACAACCGATTTTTCCGTGTGTGGGATTTGTGGTCAGCGGCGGGCATACCAATCTGTACCATTGTCATTCGGCCAGTCGCTGGGATTATCTTGGTGGGACGATCGATGATGCGGTTGGTGAGGCGTTTGATAAGGTCGCAGTGATGCTAGGCTTTCCCTATCCTGGTGGTCCCGCGATCTCGGCCGCTGCTCGAGCGGGCGATCCGGAAGCGATCTCCTTGCCCAGGCCCATGACCGATGACCCTACGACGCTGAATATGAGTTTTTCTGGGCTCAAAACTGCCGTACGTTACAAATTGGTCGGCAACGGGAAGCAGGATTTTTCGAAGCTGCAATTATCACCGCAATTGATAGCCGACATGGCCGCTAGTTTCGAAGCGGCAGCGGTGGACTGTTTAGTCTCCAAGGCTGGTCTGGCACTGAGGAAAACCAAATTGCGACGACTATGCGTTGGAGGTGGTGTCGCGGCCAATCGACTTCTGCGTCAATCTTTGCAAGCCATGTGTGACCGGATTGGTGCGGAACTCCATATTGCATCGCCTGAGCTTTGCACCGACAATGCGATCATGGGTGCGATTGCGTGGGAAAAGGTGGATTCAGGGGAGTTTGCACCACTGGATGTCGACATCACGCCAGGCCTGTTGCGACACTGAAAAAACGCCAAGACAACCGTGGCGAATCACAGGCGGCGATGGAGTGTCAACGGGGGAGAACCGCGGCGGACGGCAGCGGATGATGAAGAGAACCGTGGCGAATGCAAGCGGCGGAAATTTCGCAGTAGTGATTTTTTGGAATGGACGGAACGTATTATGGTATGGTCGCGATGGATTTTCGGCATTCTCTTCTGCGTGATTGCTAGTGGAGCTTATGGTCAGACTGGAGATGGAGCATCGGGTGCGCTCAGCGACCAAAACACGGGGGGCTCCACCGATGCGATTCCGACATCGACCGAGCAGATTTTGCTGCCAGAGGTTCGTATCGAACTGATCAAACGCGAGAGATTGGATCAACAGGCTCGAAAAGATTTGATTGATTTCTTGAAGACGACCGGCTTTGCCCAACTGCCGAAACCGATCACCGACACGATCCTGCTGGCTCGCATGAAGGAGGTGAGCGATCGGCTGGTGGCAATCGATGATGATAATTTGAAATATATGAAACCGATGGTTGAGAAGCATGGCTGGTTGAGCAAAACATTGGTTGGGACCGATGGCGCTAAAGCGGCTTGGTTGATGCTGCAACATTCCGATAAGGACCGAGAATTTCAAAAGCAATGTTTAGAGGTGATGAAGAAACTGCCTCAAGGAGAAGTGGATCCGAAGGATATTGCTTATTTGACGGACCGAGTCCTGGTTGGTGAGGGGAAGGAACAGTTATATGGGACACAGTTGCGAACAAACGCCAAGGGTGAGTTGGAGATTGCTCCTTTGTTCGAACCGGGTGGCGTGGATGAGCGTCGGCAGAGGATGGGACTGGGACCATTGAAAGAATATTTGGAGATGGTTAAGAAGCAATTGCAAGGATGATCGAACTGGAATGCGAGGGAGACTCTAAGCATGGAGGGGGCACGATTTGCGATGCTGGCTGCGAAAAAAATTTGCTTTTGGGATGCATGCCTGCGATAATCGAAACCTATTGCCATTGTCTGCCAGCACTAAGGGTATGTTTTTTGTGGAAAGGAATCTGAGGATGCGAGCCCTCGTTTTCTGTCTGTTTGGGACGTTATTTGTTTTGGGAGCGAATGCGGGTTGGGGGCAGGTCGTGCAGACTCCAACGTTCCAAAACACGGGCGTTTCGACAACGGTGGATGTACCGGCGGGTGGTTCTGCGTATCTAGGGGGGCTTGGACGCGCTGGAGCAACTTCAGTGCAGAGGCGGGCGACACTGTTTGGAAATCGTGGAGGCGGGATCTATTCATCGGGGTCAGGCAATGGGGTGATCGCCACGGTGATCGATATGCGGGCCTTGGATGAAGCGATTTTGAATCAGAAGATTGAACCCGGTTTGGCGATCAAGGCTGGAAGAAGTGCATTGCCGCTGTCGGGCAGAAAGCATCCGGGGACGAACTATCGCAAAATTAGTACGATTCCGGGATCTTACATGCAGGCTTTAGCGGGTGATCCAGCTTTAAACTTCGCTGACCACCTGAATGCGGACACTTCAGCGGACATTCGCGAGTTAGCCGAGCGAGCGCGAGCGGCGCGGCAGGCAGGACGTTATGCGGCGGCTGAAGTTTATTATCGAATGATTATCGATCGTCTGCCTTCGGAAGTGTTGAGCAAATTGGAAGCGGAGATCAGGCTGAATCAAAAACGAAAATCAGCACCTCCACCCCAAAAACAAACCCCTTCTCCCCGCTGAATCACTGAATCACTCATCGAAAAAAAACCGGTAAGAGAAATTTTCTCTCACCGGTTCTTGGCTTGGAATCGATCGCTGAATTTCAATCTGATAGTGGACTTCTAACGTTCAAATTGGATTGAAACTTAGAAGTTGTATTGGGCACCGAAATAAGCACCGTGCAAGATTAATGCATCGTTGTTATTGATGTCCATGAGGTGGTTGATATTCACGTAGTCGTAGGGAAGTTGGCCGACAGCGGTTGCGATACCGGATGCGGCCAAGACTCGATAGCCGGCACGAACGCTCCAGCATTGATTGAGTCTATAGCCGGTTCCGAGATCCCACTCGCCCAGGAAAGCGACATCATCGTTACTGATCATGTAGTTGTAGGGCATGTTGTCGAAAGCGTTGGTGCTATCGATAACAGCATATGTGCCACTACCTGTTCCAACAGATGTGTCGTACTGCATGTGATTTCCGTAGACGCCGAACTTCGCGCCGGTGAAAACGGAGATGCGGTTAGTGAGGCAGTAGTTGCCGTAACCCCCGATTTGGAAACCAAACAGATCGTTGGTAACGTTGTTGATATAGTAGAGGTCGTTCGCATCGAAGGTCATATTGCCTTCGCTAGCCGCGTATTCGAGATTGTCTTCGAATCGGAAGTAGCGAAAACCGGCCAACCACGTCAGGCTCAAGCGGCTGCAAGGAGCAGGGACGTACATGCCGGTTGGACCGCCGACGCAAGCGTTAGCAGGACCGCAACCGGTGTTGCAGGCGTTGGGATTGGCGATCCCTGCTCGACTGGCACAGCCGATACCGAAACCGAGTAGATTGACTTCGACGTTATGCACTTCGCTGCTGCGGATCAAACGATGTTCGCTAGCGCCGTCAAACCAATCATAGGCGGTTTGGCTATTGATATCTAAATCTTGGAAGCCAGGCATGTTGGCTCGCAGGTTTCCGCCGACCGGTGGCATGACGGAGACCTCTTCGGAATCTGGGAAGAGTCCCCAATAGGTACCTGCGATGGCGTATTGACCGCAGTGGAAGTAGCGTCCGGCAGTCAATTCAAAACCAGGCATTAGGCCGATGCGAGCGTCTTGAGTGGCCAAGTAATCGGGGGTTGGCATCGTTGAATCGAAAGTGAGTCGAACGTTGTCGTCATCGATTCGGTTAAACAGCAGGGCACCAGCGCCGAAGAACCATGGTTTTGGAGCGACTAAAGTCGGTCCGCATGACAGGCTTCCGCAATTTCCTGTGGCGCAATTGCCTGAGGAGTACTGTGGCTGGGCAAACGTCTGCGGCGCAAATTGCGGAGAGTAGTGATCGCCGCTCACACTCGGGGCGGCCAATCCGCTTCCGATGGGCGGCACATTGCCTTCGGCTGGGAGTTGCTCAGGAGCGGGGACCAATTGGGAATTCGGATCGATTCCCTGAAGAGCGTTTTCAGCAATCGATTGCTCTTGCCAGGCAACAACTTGATGCGGGGTTGGGACTGGACCGGTAAAACCACGAGCAACGGGTGGATGTGTGGTGAAACCTGTTTGCGGCGGTACATAAGCTTGAATTGGATAACCGTTGGGCATCAAACCATTGCCTTGGTATACAGGCACTTGTCCGATAACGGTGTCACCAATGGTTAAGATCCCGAGCAATGCGGCGATCTTTATGAATCGATGGACTTTCATGATTGACTCCTTCCAAGACGAACCATTCCATGCCGTGCCAATAACAGCTCCACTGCAAGTTGGCACAGAATCTGTCATCGTCTAAAAGATACCGCCCAAACGGAGAGTTCAGGCATAGCAACCAAGAAAAGAGAATTGGTCGATGGCACAAACGGTATAGAAGAACCAAGTGGAATCGGAGTCACTCGGTATTTTTATTGTTTTCGGATTGCGTGTTACAACCAGTACAAACGCTACACTCGTTCCCAACGGCGAGCACCGATGCGGGCAGCGATCATGAAGAGGAGTCCTGCGATTAGAAGGACGGCAAGTTGCGGCCAAAGAGACTGTATGGGGAGGTTTCGCCAGAAGACCTTGTTATAGCCATCCAGCGCCCAAGCATTAAAGGTGAAAAGCCCCACCTCGCGAATCCTTTCGCTCATCAAGTATCGAGGTACCATGCTTCCACCTAAAGCGCTCATGCCGAGCACCAACACGACCGAAACCCAATTCAACTGTGCTCGACTGGAGCACATGGTTGCTAAAAAAAGTGAAAGGCTGCTAGCGGCAGATGAAGTGACCAGCGTCATCATGAAGAAACCTTCCCAATGTGTGGTTAGTTCGACGCCGAAGACGATTTGTCCCCAAATAAACATCAGTGTCGTTTGCATGGTTCCCAGGAGCATGAGATAAAGCCATTTGCCCATCAGCAATTCATCCAGAGTTAGCTGACTGGCAAGCAGGCGTTCGAGCGTGCAATTTTCTTTTTCTTCCAGGAGAGTGCCGCCACCACCGACGACGCTGAAGAGCAAGAACATAACGGCGATTCCGGAAGCATACATGGCGATGACCGGATTTTTTTTCGCTCCTCCTACGACATCGATCACTGAAACTTCAGGCATTTTCCAAGCGGCCCCCTGACTCGGACCTGCTACATCGCTTGCAGCTGGAACGTTAGGAAGCGACTGAGCGATGTTGGCCGGATCGCTGGGGATTGGCGAGTTTGAGGGTGATGGTGGGGGCATGCGCGCTGCGGATGCCGTTTGCAATGCGTCGATATTTTGGCGAATCAAGAATTGCTGAAGGAGAGCCAGAACGACTTTGGGAGCGACTTGATCACTGGAATCGGTTAGCAGTTTGGCACTTAGGACTTTCGGTTTGTCCTTGGCGTCGGCCGCCGCCTCCAGTTGCAGTAGGATGGCGACACTGGCAGCGCCTTCACGCACCATGCGCTCACCCGACTTCGGTTCTACCAGTTCGATCTTTCCTTCCGGAGCGGTCTGTCCTGAGGCATCGATAAATCGCAAAGAGCCATTGGTGCGGAGTTGCTCAACAATGGCAGCGGACTCACTGGTTTGAGCAGAGTCGGCAACAGCTACCTTGATGCTTGCTGTGACACCCGAGCGTTCGCGCGAACCGAAGATCATTGCGAAGATACTGAAAAAGAAAATCGGCACAACGAATGTCAAAACGAGTTCGGCCTTGTTATGCCATAACCTCAGAGCAGAGACTTTAACGATAAGCCAGATCATTCGCGCAGCTCTTTTCCGGTCAGATGCAAAAACACATGATGTAAATTCGGGTTGCGAATTTCGAGGTCAGCCACGATCAGTCCTCGATCGCGAAGCAGTTCTAGCAGTGGTGGCAGTTCTTGCGCAACGTCATCGATTTCTTTTGTCCAGCCTCCGCTGGATTGATGAAATAGAAAACCGGGTAAAGCGTCTGCTTCAACTCGGGCTAATTCAAGCTGCCTACTGTGATCACTTTGAAACGGAGCGAAATAGTTCTGCTTGAAGATTTGCATGACAAGCTGTCGTCTGCTACCGATCGTTTTATCGATGAGATCTGCAAGTGTCCCTTCTGCAATAATTCGCCCGTGATCCATGATCACAATTCGATCGCTCTGCTTTTCAGCTTCTTCCAGATGATGTGTCGTAAGGATTATGGCCGCACCTTGCCGGCTCAATTCATCCAACATCAAGAAGATTCTTTCTCGGCTCTGCGGATCAACACCGACCGTTGGTTCGTCCAAAATAATCAACGGTGGACGATGCAGTACGCCACAGGCGAGGTTAACGCGTCGCTTCATGCCGCCGGAAAAATTTTTTACCAGCTCTTTCGCGCGATCTTGCAAGCCGATCCATTCGAGCACCTCATCAACTCTGCGAAGAGCTTCGCGACGCCTGAGTCCGTGGAGCTTCGCGAAGATTGCAAGATTCTCTCGCGCGGTGAGGTCTCCATACAAGGCAATTTCCTGAGGAACGACGCCGAGATGTTGCAATGCTTGGGCGGAACCTGCTGGGGCATCAAACAGACGAATTTCGCCCCCATCCAAGCGAACTCTACCGCAAATCGCACGAACTAAGGTCGTTTTACCAGCACCATTGGGCCCCAATAACGCCACGCGTTCTCCCGGGGCAACATCCAGGCTTAAACCTTGGAGAGCGTGCGCACTACCGAATGACTTCTCTACTTGCGAGCATCGTAGAGCGAATCCTTCCTCAGCAATCACACGGCACCTTTCCCATTACGGGTTATCGGAGGGAACTTGACAGCCATCTATTGTAGAGCGTTACGGCAATGATCAGGCAATACCGGTTTTAGAGGTTGGCAACTTTTTTCACAATAAGCTGTTCGCCTATTGAAATCCCGAAAATGGACTACGACAATCAAGCTGGTTAGAGCAGAATCTAAGTGAACCCAGAAGGATAGTGATGCATGACAAGCCAAGAGGTGCCGGTCTCGACGGAAGCGGCTGAGCATAACTATCCATCTACATCTGCTCCCTATTCGGTGGAGGAGTCCCACTGGAGCCGCAATCATGGTCCTATTCTTTTCGCCATGGCATTATTTACATTGCTGGTAGGCTATGGAGCCATTTTCTTTAACTCGACCGAAATGTCGGACAACAGTCGACCTCTGGTACCCAACAACTTTGTGCCGGACGACGATGATGCTTCTAACTTAGAAAGCAACGAAAATTCCAACGAACGATCGAGTGAAAGCGTCCCCACCAAGACTACCGAACCTAGCCAAGCCTCCCAGGCCACCGAAAAGCCATAATGGGAATGCAAAAGCCGAGAACGATTCAACTCACTCTCGGCTTCTACTTTTTCTTGATAGACATTTACGAATTGCCAATCCAGGGCGTTGCAAAACGAAATCAGATGATTCCGCCGTGCACACGGTAGGGAACCATATGATCTGGCTGATCAAGGAACCAGAATCGCTCCCATTCCTGAACTAGTGCTCGAAGGTTTTCGGATGTATAGAGCAACTGCTCTGCACGATGCTCAGGCAAAGCTGAGTAGATTGGCAAAATGCAGCCTACAGATGGTGTCAGGCTTAAGCAGATCAATACAGCAAACAGCCAGCGACGCATGGCATCTCCTCCATGGAGTTCACGAAAGGGTGTATGGTCCAAAATCCTATTTGGCCATAGTGTTGTTATCGCCAGCAGAGGGAAGATAACTTTTCTAAAAAGTGAGATTATGCCGGATTGTTCGGTCTGAATGGTTGTGAGGGATGGGACAGATGCGCTGCATTTTACCCATTTACCCCAGGCTCAGTCTTCGGTTTCGTTATCGGCTATGTCGCTCGAATTTTGATTGCGGAGCATTTCCTTCCAGGCTTCCGCGTTTTCAGAGGTGGACATTTTTTTGACTTGATTTTCCATAACTTTGCCGGGCTTGAATGTCACGACAAACTTTTCGGGTACATCCACTTGGTGTCCGGTTCTCGGGTTTCGCGCTTTTCGAGCTGCTCGCGGCTTGACTTGAAAAACCCCGAAGTTTCTCAGTTCGACCCGTCCCTCTTCTACTAGGTTTTCAATAATCGCTTGGAAGGTGCGCTGTACAATTTCCTTTATTTGAAGCTGGGTCAGGCCAGTTTCATCGGAAATCGTTTTCACGATCTCTTTTTTGGTCACGCTACGATGCTCCCAGCAAATTGAAGAAAAGTGACGTAAGTCGTTCAAGTCATTGACTTTACTTGGGGGCAGTTTAAGGACCACTTCCGCCCCAGTCAAGACACTCCAGTCGGGTAGGTCCGTCCGTCACGGCCAAACCCCTCACAGGAGGGCTAGCTCCCAATGTGGCTGAACGGGTTCTAGCCGTACTAGGCCCCACCGGCAGAAGGGAGATTCTCTGGAGGAGTTCGCGTTGAGATGATTGTAGCGGATCCTTGGGATGTTGCGACTATATTGCTGGGCTCCGCTTTTAGATTTAACCATTAGAGCTTGCACAGTTTATCCGGTCGTCACATTTGCATAGGATAGAAAGGTGCGGAGACGAATTAGATCGCTGGTCTGGAACCATTGGCCGGTGGTTTGAGTTTAGGAGTTTCTTTGGGAATGGGGTTGATGTCTTTCGCGCATTCTCGGAAATCGATGCATTGGAATAGATGGTAACACTCTGCAATTTCAAATTAGCGGAAACCTTGATGGTAAAGTTGCTTTTATGCTTTGCCACGGTTGTCTGCTGCGCGGGTGGTTTGTTTGCGCAGCCACCGGTCACGAACCCGGGATTGCCAGAGCGAGTGCCTTCGGCGTTGGACAAGGGTGTCGTGAAGCCCGATGCGTTTTATTTGCGCGATTCAGGGGGCAACTATATTTTCGTCCCCAATTTGCGATATGAAGAATTTGAACGGTTGCTGCGGTCGCAAAAACCATTACTGGATCCGCAGTTGCCCAGCTATCAAATTTTGTCATGGGAAATGGCGGGTGAGGCCCAGGAGGAATTTGCGAATTGGGACGTAACGATTGTGGTTCGTCTCAGTTCGGCAGCAGCTGCTGCGGTTGCCATTCCGGTTGGCTTATCGGATTGGCATCTATCAGCGAACCCTGAGTTTGCAGGTGAAGGCGAGCATCTATTGGAGTTGATGTCTTCGGCCGCCGGGTATCAATGGTGGATCAAAGGTACTGGTAACAGCGAGCACACGCTGAAGTTGAGATTGGTATCCAAGATCACACAGACGGCTGAACGCTCATCGGTCAAGACCTCATTGCCAGCGGCTCCGATACGCATACGTTTAAGGACGAATGGGGGAGACTTACGGCCGGAGATTGAGGGCCAATCAGGGATTGTGATTGCGTCTGAGCCTATAGAAAACAACAAGCTGGAGTTTCGCTATGAAACCAGTGGTGGGAATCAAACCTTGCAATGGCGACGCGGCGGCGAGAGCGCTCGATCGTATGTGATCGAGTGCAAGAGTTCGACACGGAGTGAAGTGGTAGAATCGGAGGCACTTTGGAAATGCAGCACGAATTTTGTCATCGAATCTTCGTCGGGTGAGTTTCCGAAGGAGTTTATCATCAGCCTACCGGCCGGAGCTACTTGGAAGCCCGGAGTGAGCGATTCGAGTGAGGCGAATTTATTTTTATTGGAGACGATGGAGACTGGAGAAAGCAATGCGGCAGCGATGAAGGAAGTGCTGGTACGCTGTCGAATGACGGAGGGGCGACGCTCTGGACTGGTTGAGATACCGATTGAATGGAGTTGGGTACCTCAGACGGTAGCAGGAGGCGCCCAGATTCGCATGATTGCGCCGCAGATACAAGGCGTTGATCGCCATGAGGGTATTATCGACATTATTTATCCGGCGAAGTATCGATTGATGACCTTGGCAAATTCCAATATGTTTCCGGTGCCCAGTGAGTTGACGAATGCACCGGACGTTAATTCGGTGCGTTATCGTTTTGATCGACAATTAGCGTCGTTGAATTTTTCGCTGCGTCCCGAATTCTCTGAGACGAGACTGCGACCTACCTATGTTGTGGAAGTCTATCGAAATCGACTTTTGCTGCGAGGTATAATAGATGTTTCTCTTCCGCAGGGGCAATCATCAAGCCTTTTGATTTCGCCGAGCAATTGGTCGATTTCAAAGGTGGAACAAGCGTCGACAGGTGGGGCGATATCGATTCAACCGGAAGGTGAAAACCGATTGCGATTGCTACCTCCGCAGGTAGCGGCGAGCAGCAGCGACAGCACACGCAGTGCGGCTTGGAAAATGGAAGGTGTGAGAGAATTGGCAGACGATCGCAGTTTGCCTCTGAGTATTGATTTACCCTCATTGATCAACGAATTACCTGGGGGCGAGAACTCGCGATTTGATTTCGGTTCGGGCACTTTGGTCCTGGTACCAGCCGACAATGTGATGTTACAGCCGAATGAAAATGAGACGATCGGCTTGATTGCGGATTCGGAGATTCCAGCGGCGGCGATGGAAGTGATACCGCAAGAGCGTCGCAGAAGAGCGGTCGCATATCGCTTTCAATCTGCGCCGACTGCTCCTAGATGGTCGGGCGTACGCGATCTTTTGCCGCAACAGGTCACGGCGGAAATCGATGCAAACATTGATGTTTCCTCCCAGTTAGTTTCGGTGACGCAGCGGTGGAAAGTACGGGTGGCGAACGAACCGTTGTCCACTCTGCGAATGATTGTTGATCGAAAAGCATTCGAAACGTCCTCGATAATCGCAACAATCGATGGCAACACAGTCTCGATTCTGGAGGCCACACCCGATCCTGCGCAGAGCACGTTGACCGGTGCCGACGAAGTGCTTGTCGGCTTCATGCAAACAGGGGATCTCGTCGGTGAACTACAGATCGCGGTGGACATGAAATACTCTGTGGCGTTACTCGAAACAGCGGCTACTGAAAATACGGCCAAGTTGGCGAGATTATTACTGCCTGACAAAACGGGTTATTTGAAAGCCAATCTGAGTGTGAATCATTCCCCAGATGTCGAATTATTATCCGTGATGATGGCCAGCCAAGATGGCGAGGATTGGAAGTCATTAGATTGGATCTCCGCCAAGAAAGATGTACCATTGCAAATCGATAGCTCAGCAAATCGATTTCGTTTCCAAATCAAAAAACTTGATCAACTCCGCACGGGCACGGTTCGAGTGCTTCGCGCTTGGCTTCAATCGGCCTTCAATACCGCTCAACGTCGAGATCGCATGGTCTTTTCGTTAGAAACCATGGATCGTCGCCTTAGTGTCCAAGTGACGCCTGAAAGTTTGGCGGATCTTTACGAGGTGTTGATCGATGGTAAGCGTGCGATATACAGCGTAGATAAGGAATCCTTTACGCTCATGATCGAAATGCCGGAACCGGAATCTCAGAGTCCACGAACAGTTGAGATATGGTCGGAAACAGGGCGATCGGTTACGGGTGAAGCGGTGCAGATTTCTTTACCCACAATATTGAACTCGCGCGGCCATCCACCCTTTTTCTGGGAATTGATTCTTCCCTCTTCCGAGCACTTGCTGTTTGCTCCAGCGAACATGACGCCAGAGTGGCAGTGGGTCTGGGGTGCAATAGGCTGGCATCGCTACAGTCCTACAAACCAAGTGGACTTTGAAACATGGCTGGGAGCAAGTACGCAGTCACCGCTCCCCGTGCGGCTGAATCGTTATGTGATGAGCGGTTTCGGCATTCCATCGTCCCTACGCTTTACGATCTTGCCAAAGCCTTGGATCTGGTTACCTGTTGGTGCGTTGATCATCGCTTTCACACTAGCGTGGAGTACGTTGCGATCGATTCGACATCCTATTGCCCTGTCGATATTGTTCGTTGCTATTGCCACCCTAGCGATTTATTTTCCCGATGCGGCGATTGTGCTCGGGCAATTAACTGTGCTCGCATCATCCCTGGCACTTATCATGTTGATGTCGCAATGGGCTATTGGACGTCGGGTGAAAAGAAGAAGTGTCTTTACCAGTTATCCGCCATCCGGTTCTCAGTCTGCGCCGACGGGTTCGGTTACCGATCAACGTCCGGATAAAAGCAATCAGCCCACGTCATCTCCCGTGATCAATCCGGCAAGTGGTACTGTCACAGTAACGAATCCTGGCGTGGTGGAGTCATGATCATCCCACTACGATTTCGACATTTCGTGAACCGATCAGAGAGGGCGGTTGAACGAAGCGGCCGCGTGCTACTTTCGATATTGGTATTCCTTTTCGCCTTGGAAATGCGGCCAAACCAAATCGCGGCCCAAGAAAATTCGACTGTTGAAAAAAAGGAGGGCGAACTGAGTTCGAATCCTAATCGCCCTCAGTTTCAGCGGGTATTTGTGCCTGAGGATCAAGTTGGGAAGCTAGTGCCTCGAGACTTTATGCCGATTGCGGTCAACGATTTGGAATCCCTGCTCGAAAAGTATGAATCGGGCGAAGGGCTCGAGTTGGAAGGGTTGCCTAAGCTATCCAGGGCGATTTATACAGCTCGGTTGCAAGATGGAACGTTATTATCGGACTTAAATCTATTTGAGATAGACTATCAGGATGATGTCGCCGGTTATCTTCCCATCAATCCATCTAATCTGGCGATCAGCAATCCGGCTAGCAATCCGCTCCGCGATCTTCTTGGATGGGGAGAGGCGGCTCAGTGGTACACAGATTCCAACGGGATTCAGTTGTTGCCGATTCAAGATTCGACCCCTTTATGGTTCGGATGGCGTGGTGCTATTCAAGATGCCAAAAACAACTCGAAATTTTTTCCTCTGCAAGTTCCGCTGGCAACTCGAAATCAATTGCTGCTCATGCTCGATTCACGCACAGAACTTCAGTGCGGGCAAGCTGTCGTTCGCGAGATTCCGATCAGTGCGATCCGAGAGGAACTAGATGGTGTAAAACGCACAGAATTCTACGATACCTTGAAGAGTTGGTATGATCGTTACAGCGAGACAGAAAGTCGTCTGTGGCTTGTTGAATTCAGTGGCGATACACGGCTTAATCTTTTCTTCCGAGCAAAATTAGCAGAACCCTATCTGAACCGGCAAGGGGTAGTCGCCTCCTTACTTCAGCAGTACAGGATGAGTGAAAATGGGGTGGATTTAGCGACTCGAATCGCTTTACTGGAACCGATCCAGGAAAGTGAATTGTTTCTTAAAACCGATGGAGCGATCAAGGTTCGCGACATCAAATTGGGAGAGGTCATCGTCCCTTGGAGTACCGTCAACGCGAATCCTGCCATGATTCGCATTGATCTGACGGGGGTCGAAGAGACCAACCGATCACAGCAGTTGCAGATATCATCTTTTATCAGCGAAGAAAAATGGTCCACCGGATTTTTACCCAACGTTTCTCTGAGCGATGCGCTCGTGTTGAAAGGCGATACCATCTTGGAATGTCGTCCATCATCTGTACCACTGGAAATTAAAACGATTGGATGTGAAGCGATCGCGGTGACGGAAGGCAACCTAGAAGCCCAAAGGAATCCGAGTCGCTGGCAATGGCGGTGGAGCGGAGAATTACCGCAAATCAAAATCGCGCTTCAACCACTGGCTCGCGATGTTCATGCGTCGTCGCTCACTCGAATTAATTTGGTGAGAGGTTCTGTCAATGCAACAGCCTGGGTGCGTATGTCACCCCAAATCGCCTCGGGAGGAGAGGCTGTTTTTCAATTAGGAGAGGGATGGATTCTAGACAATCTATCGCCTGAGATCGGATCCAAGTTACAGATCAACGATACGGTCCTTCCCGCGGGAACGGAAATTGGGCTCCGGTGGGAAAGCTATACCAGTGACGAAGCCTTAACTTTTGAATTGCAGGCTCATCGAGCCATTGAAACCGACACGACAGAAATCAACATTTCTGAAATGCCTTTTTTGCAATTGAAGGCTGGGACACACTCAGGATTCGTTGCCGTCGAAACGACGGGCAGATATCTTTTAAAACCGACACCATTGATGCTTTCCTCGATGGTGGAGGAGCAAGCGTTGGCGGCCTGGCAACAAAGCAAACTACCGCGCTTCAGTCGAAGTTGGCTGCTGCAAGCGAGCGAAGGGCGTCTTCCCGAATTAAGATTCACCAGTGAACCATCCACATTTACTGGAAAATGGGATGTGGAGGTAAAGCCTGAAGCGACGGGCGTTACCGAAGAATATAGTCTTCAATTTCGGCCGCTTTTTGGTGCGATGGATCGAGTGCTAATTCGATTTCGCAACGCGGGTGGTGAGGGACTGTTATGGCAATGGGATGAAAGCGGCAAGCCCTACTTGCTGCAAGCGATACGCGAAGTGAATGAGTCGGGGAGCGAGTCGTATTCTATCGTGCTGCCTCGTCCCATGAACGAACCCTTTGTGATACGAGCGAAACGGAGTGTTGCGAGCAAGGATTGGATCGATATTCCCTTGCCAACCAGCGATCAAGCTACCAGTGAAGAACTTGTTTTAAATGTGTCTAAACTTTTGGACTGTCGCCTACCAGAAACGGGCTGGATATCGGTTTTAGATTCCGAATCGCGTGCAGGTGGAGAGTTTGTAACATTTCGAGCGGAGAGCAACCTGGCAGATGTTGTGTCGATTCGTCTTCAAGACTTCGCAGCAAACCAGAAAGTGTGGGCAACCGCTGGTCATCATCAGGCTCGCTATTTCGTTGACGGCGGAATCTATCATCGCAGCGATTGGTTACTCAAAAATAGCCGAGGTAATACACTGCAGGTGCAAATTCCGGAAGAAGCGACATTGCTGGATATGTATTTCGAGAATGAACTGATTGCGTATACTCAAAATTCACAAACCAACAATTCTTACTCCGTAAATCTGCCAGACAATGTTGATAGTGGTCGGTTTTATGTGACTTACTCCGAGCAGGCAACTCCGTTAACATTTCGCAACCTTATCGATTTACATCACGCTCAGATAGATTGTGGCGTGGTTCAGTTCAGCGAAGAATTATTGACGCCCAAACTCTTTTCCTTGGTATCTCCCGACGATTTCCCCGAATTGTATGGCCAGAATCCGCTTAAACAAGTAACCAATATTCTAGTGGCCTGTATGTTCTGGGAGTATCCAAATCCATCGATCTTTGCGATTTCGGACAGTTCCAGTTTGAACGCACAGTCCAAATTGCATTTATCGGATTTCGATGGGCTATCAGATTGGAATCGATTTTCTCTGACCAGGCAAAGCGGGACGGCAGCGGAAAACGCATCGGCCGTTTCCTCAACAGTTACGGCATGGGATACTCGGTTTTTGAGAACTTCGATTCTCATGTTCTCTTTGATCGTTGGAGTTGTGTCTGTCTGGTTCTGGTTGCGATTTCCGAAGATCGTATGTGGTTGCGGCTTGATACTCCTCGCCGCAAGTTTAACATTTTCTGGAACCATCGTTTTTGTCTCCATCTTCCTACTCCTGATTTTGCTGATCGCTGGGTTATTATCTCTGGCGAAACTCGGCTTACGCTTATTTGCCACCAAGAATCAATATCCTGCCTCTATGGCTTCTTATACTATGGCGAGTCGTACCCATTCGGCACTGCTCGGCTTGATCGGTTTGCTGACCTTTTCGAGCACGGTTTTCGCTTATCAAGGGGATACCGCAGCGCAGGATACAAACGCCGGTACTTATGGGATTTTGATTCCGTTTTCTCCTCAAGGTGAGGTGAAAGGAAATTACGTTTATATCCCGATTGAGGCCTATGATTTCCTCACTAATCCGACTGGAAAGACACTTTTTTCGCGAACGCCTTATTTGATTCGTCAGGCAAGTTATCAATTTCGAGCGACGGAAAGCATCACGACCGTTGACGAGATCAATTACCAATTGATTGCCGACTATGAAATCGAAGTTATCGACGCATCCACTCCCGTGCGTTGGCCAATTGGCTCCGGCAGGGCCGCTTTAGAAAGATTAGTGGTCAATCAATTCGAAATCATACCCGGTTTTACCGTGAGGCAGGACGAATTGGCCATTTTATGGTATCCCGAGCGAACGGGTGTTTTCCGAATTCGGCTGCAATTGAATCCGATTTCGACGTCATCCGAATTAGACCAATTTGATATCCCCATTCCATTGGTTCCGACCAGTTCGATCACCCTCTTGGCACCGAGTGACAACAGCGTCAAAGTGAACGGCGTGCTCTTGGAGACTACCAACGGGCTCCCGCCATCGTATCAAGTGGGAGAGCAAAATCGCTTATCAATCTCCGTTCTAGATCAAGCGGAGTTGATTGAGACGACAGATCCCCTTGATACCGAACTCGACACTTGGATTCACTTTCAAGGCAAACAAGCCTTTTTGCTGACTCAGGTGCGCATGCGTTATGGCGACGCAATGGTTCCCAAAAAGATTAGCTTACAAATGAACGATGGATGGGTACCGATTGGACTCAACTGGGGAGACGCAAAATGGAATGGCCTGTCCGATCCGCTGGGAAATGGCTTATTGAATTATGAACTCGAGCTTCAATCAACATCCATGACTGAGGCTGTCATCTATACCGCTTGGAAACCAAAAGGAGATTGGTTGTCCGATGGTGCCGAACCAAGCTTGTTTCCAGAGTCGTCATTAATCAATCCTTTGCAATATTCAATTGCCATATCGAGCTCTCCTGACTCGTCGTTCAATCTCAATATACCAGAAAGCTGGCTGAAGGATGAAGAAGATCGCTCGTTTTCGCGATGGCAGGATAGAGGGTTGGGCGTAGTGAATCAATCCTACCGCAATACATCTCGTGCGACGATGCCTAGGATCGTGAACCGAGAGATAGACAATCGTCCGAGTTTATCCGAGAAGTCTGACGTCATCGTGCGTTCGGAGCAATTCGAATTCCATTATGAAGCGACCTGGCCTCGACAAGGAGCGGGAACAGAATTGGTATTGTTGGTTGTGCCTGAAGGCTTGCAAGTGCAGACGCTCACCTTAAATGGCGCAGATCGCGGGGATTTTCGTATTGTTAACGATGGCAGCAAAACTTGTATCGCGTTAACGCATTCACCGAGTCAGTCGCAAGATAGTAATGTGATTAACTGCAAGGCCATTTTGCCACTGAGAGCTAATGAGTCGCAATTGGTACCCCGCATCACTTCGAGTTTCGGCAAACTTTCCTCCTCACTGTTTCGACTGTATCGAGAAACCAACCTCGTTTTGCAACTTGAGGATATCGATCATCTACCCGACTCCAGAAAAATGCTGGAAAGATCGACTGAGGAATTACTGAAATCCAACCAAGTTGGAATTATGGAAGTTGATTTGACAAATCAATTTATTGGTTTGGCTCAACTCCCAACACGTCTGACAGTGAACAGTCCGAGCGATATCGAGGGAAGCACGTTAGGGCTTGTGTTTTCGAATAACGATCGATGGAGATACACGTTGATCGCCAAACTGAAGTCTTCGCAGGCCCCCCTCGATTCGGTCGTTTTCGAACTCCCGACAGCGATCACCTCACAACTCGAGATCAATCCACCCTGCCCTTTTCGACTCGATCCTTCTCCCGATGGCTCGCATCAATTGTTAAGTCTTTTTCCGACCAACCCGATAACGGAAGAGCAAACACACGTCATCGCTTTTGACCTGAATCGCTTATCAGGTCAAGTTTCACTCCCGCAAGTCAGTCTAGTGGGAGGAGCAACGTTGACCCAACGTATTGGTTTGCCGCAAGTGAGTGGCCAACATAATTATGCTTGGCGCACAACCGGACTAAGACCGGAACCCATCAGCGCCGATTTTGAGCGTTCTCTGGTAGAAGTCGAGGGTGCTGCGGGAATCAACTTTCAGTTCTTAGAGCCAACGAGTCGGCGATATCAAGCCGATATGCAATCGGACAAATCCAATCGGCCGAAAATGTCAGCGAAGCTGGTGACGCATTCTATGGAATTTCTTTCGCCGAAAGAGTTCATCATGAAAAGCACCTACTGGATTGACCCCGAGGGCTTTTTGGCTGCTCGCTTCCAGGTACCCGACAACCTGGTACTTCTGGGAGCCTTTGAAAATGGGGGCCCCCAGGCGATTCAAAGAGACCTTGCCAACGGTATCCATTCTATTGCAATCCAACCATCGAACCTACCCACAAAACTTGAACTCATCCTAAAGTCCAAGGACTTGAACTCGATGGAAGGCACTCCAATCCAACTTCCTGTAGGTGTCAACCTGGATGTGGAGCGTTGCTTGGTGAAAATCGTACCGAATAAAACACAGATAGAGAGACTGCAGCAAGCAATGGTCAAATTAGACGGCGAACTAATGTCGGCTTTGAGCGGTGATATCGCAGCGGAGGTCGAAGTAAATTCGATCGCGTTCCTGTTAAATGAATCGGATGCTACGATTGGTAGTTATCAGCCGAGAGCTTTGTCGATGTGGAGTCGAGCCTGGACCCAAGAGTTGCGAGAGAATCCAGATGCAACCGCTACCAATGAATCGGCAAAGCGTTGGCAAGAGCGGCTGGATTCCATGAGTTCTGAAGCCACCGAAGACTCAACGCTCGCATTGAGCACCACAGGGCAAGCCCCAAAAACGCTTGTTTTTGCTGGCGCTGGGCAAGTGGCATCCGTAAGTCTGGGGTTCGAGAAGTTACCCCTACAAGTTCATCTTTCCAACATTATCGCTTTGGCCGTCTTATTGATCGGACTGGGATGGTTAGCGACTTCAGGAAAGAAATTCCAGCAACTATTCGATCGGGTTGCACAATTCCCCGCTATCCCACTGCTCATTTGCGGTTTTACCGCCTGGCTATTATTCGGTTCCATCACTATTGGCATTTTTGCGATCGGCTTGGCCCTGTTGAGTTTAGTACTGCAAATTTGCCAAAAGCTATTTAAGCGATCAAAGACTTCCAATCCTTTCATCGCCTCTCAACGAAAGATTGCTTCATAATGCCCCCACCTCTTCTTGCAAAGTTGTACGCAAGATTAGACACTCTAAACTAAGAGTCCAGGCCTAAGCCCGCTAATACCGCGACCAACGCAAAACGGCTAATGGTTAATCGGATTGCAGTTTCGCTCCTATCTGAAAACCGCGGCTAACGCCGTCGGCTAATGGGCCTGATAGGCTTTAAACTTGCCGCAAACAAGTTGGTGATTCTTTTCGTAGAAATAGGTGTCATGATGAGCTTTCAAGCATACATAGGTCGAGTGGTCAACTTGCTTAATCCTGATCACAATTTGTTGCTCAATATGGATTATGATGAGGCTTGTCGCCGGGTCCGCAGTGGGGACACTTCAGCGGTGCGAGAAATCGATGGCCAATTCGCCATATTAACCAATGAGGGGCAAGATGTTCACATGGCTCGCTCGATCGGACGGCCTATGCGATACTTTCTCGCGAAAAAAGCCGACGGTCCATGCTTATTTGTTGCGGAACGAATCTCGGAGATTGCCAATGCACTCAATAAGGAAGGATTAGGCGACCAATTTGAGGCATCCTACACTCGCATGGTGCCCGCTCATCATGTCTTGAAACTTAAATTGATTGGCTGCCCAGACCCCAACCCACACTACGATCGATATTTGAAACCGACCCGAAATTCGCTGCCGGCAAATTTGGATCTCATCGGCGAAAAGTATGTCGGAACGCTGTATCGCGAAGTCAATCGCTGGCTCGATCAAGTCGAGCGAAACGAACCTATCGGGGTGCTTTTTTCGGGAGGCATCGATAGCGGGGCAATTCTGGCCTTGCTTTATGCAGCGATTCTGCAACGAAAGGAAAGCCCCGCGCGATTGAAAGCTTTCACCCTTTCGATCGATGGTACAGGCCATGATGTCCAGCAAGCATTTGAATTCGTTGAGAAGATGAATGCGCCGATGCTGCTGGAAGTTATCGAAACAAATGCCGATGCCCTGGACTGGCGAGAAGCGATTCAGGTGATTGAGGATTATAAGCCGCTTGATGTCCAAGCTGCAACGATGGGCATCGCGTTATGTCGCGGTATTCGAAATCGATATGCCAATTGGAAATGGCTCGTCGATGGTGATGGTGGCGATGAGAACCTGAAGGATTATCCCATTGAAGATAATCCAGAACTGACTATCCGCAGCGTCCTAAATAATTTGATGCTTTATCACGAAGGCTGGGGTGTTCATGCCATCAAGCATTCGCTGACCTTCAGCGGCGGACAAAGCCGCGGACATGTTAGAACGTTTGCACCCGCCCAACATTTTGGATTCTCTGGATTCAGTCCCTATACTTTGCCCAATGTCATCGAGGTTGCAGAGTCAATTCCATTTATTGAATTGACCGATTGGGATCATCAACGACTTTATCAACTCAAGGGCCAAGTCATTCAGCGGGGAATAAAAAAGATCACCGGACTGGACATTCCTATCTTTGAGAAGAATCGATTTCAACATGGTGCTGTGGAAATAGAAAAATTCCAAGCTTTGTTCCCTATTACCGAGCACGAATACCGCAAGGAGTTTCAGCGAACGTTTGCAGGGGTCTGATGGTTCACTCGCGCAACATTAGGTACCGCTTGACGCTGGACTCGCGTCGAGGGACGATAAAAAGCGGTTCTATATTTCTCATCCAGCAAGCGTTTGTTGGCTCGTTCTGGGTCTACCTGGGTCCAGGTCTCCAAATAATGCTTTGCTAGGATCTCGCGCTGCAGTCGTTGATCCCGATCAAACCAAAAAACGTGATATTTGCCTGATTTTAAATTCTTTCTTGGCCACCGGGAAGGATCGTCCAGCAAACACCACGAGCGGACATGATAGTCCCCAGCCGCTTTGCTCCAACTATAAAAAACAACCTGATCGTAGACATGTCGCCCCAAATCATCGTGGAAGTGATTGACTTCGATCAAATCGACTTCCTCTCTAATGATGGAGCCTGTTCCATCGGATCCGATAGCAAGGATTGCACAGCAAAAGACGGCTGGATTTACCACGACAAACCCCTTGGGTGCAGATGGATTTTCTTTGGAATACAATAAAGCAAATATAGATTTGAACTGGTATTCGTGGTGTTCATGCGAAATAAGCGGTGAATGGTGCGTAACCGTGGCTAACGCCAGCAGGGAACGTAATCGGTTTCGGGAATAGCAAACTTCCTCGAAGGAAACAAGAGAGAATTCATGGTCTCGACGAAGTGCGTAGCTTTTGTTATTAACTGCGCAAATCGATATCGTTACTATCATCCCAGAATCAGATTATATGACTGAGATCGCACCTAACTCTGCAACATCCTCGCCAAGTTCTCAGCGGATTTTCTCCATTCTGTGCTGGATCATTTTGCTGTTCGCCCTGTCCGTTCGCCTATTTGCCGCTCAATGGTGGCATGGACTCGCAGAAAAAGAGAATCGTTTGTTTCGGTTCGGTGATAGCCAATCTTATTGGACACTAGGCAAGGCGATTGCCAACGGTGAACCTTACCAATACGGTGGAGAAGATGGCAGCGTTTTTCGAACCCCCGGGTATCCGCTGCTACTATCAACTGTTGCATGGTTGTCACCGGAAAAAAACGCTATTTGGTTCGCACGACTCCTCGGCTGCGCGCTCGGCACAATGGCGGTACTGTTGATCATGCGTGGCGCTTATTTATTGGGAGGGCCATGGGTATCCCTCTCCGCTGGCGCTCTGTCGGCAGCCTACCCGGGTGCAATCGGCATGAGTGCAACAGTTCTGAGCGAAGCGCTGTTTATGCCATTGATGTTACTGCACCTTCTGTTATTGCAACAAGCCTTCCGATCTCCGGACACAAAAAAACAAGTTGCAACATCTAGGGTCAAAAGCTCTCTCTTGTTGGACGGTAGACTTGCGCTGCTCTCTGGCCTGTTGGCTGGGGGCGCGATATTAACGCGGCCAAGCTGGCTATTGTTTCCCCCTCTTGCTGCGACACTGCATCTACTGATTTACCGCAATCGCGCCTCATTCACAAAATGCTGTTGGCTCGGGGCAGGAATAATCCTCGCGATGGCCCCGTGGTGGTACAGGAATTATCTGGTCACCGATCGTTTCGTATTAACTACGCTGCAAGTTGGCCCAAGCCTCTACGACGGCCTGCACCCTGGCGCAAGTGGTGGAAGCGATGAGGGAATGGCTTTTGTGGGAACCTTCGCTCAAAGCTTGAGAAAAAAAGAGGCTCAAGGACCCCAACCGCTGAAAGGAACTTTCGAGTATCGGCTCAATCAGAACATGCAACAAGCGGCACTAGAATGGGCCTTCGCCAATCCGAGAGAAACGGCTCAGCTTGCTTGGAAAAAATTCGTCAAGACATGGAACATCTGGCCCCCAGCCGAAGAATTATCATCGATCTGGGTTCGGTTGAGCGAAACAGTCGGTTGCTTTTTCATCCTTGGCCTGGCGATTTTGGGTGGCTGTGCCTATCGAAATCGCTGGCAAGAATATTACCTCTATCTTCTGCCGGTCCCCTATTTCACCCTACTTCACATGGTTTTTGTTGGATCGGTTCGCTACCGGCAGCCTGCTATCATGGCAATTTCGGTATTGGCAGGGATGGGCATAATGTGGATACTGCAGCGTCTTGTGGAGTACCCAAAACCCAGAAAATGATAGCATGGCGTGAGCATGGACGCGGTCGCCGAAGAGAACCCCAGTCAGATTGAGCCTAAGAAAAAAGGGCCCACTACGTCATCGACTCATCTTTTTGGCAAATGGTTGAGTTGGCTATTTTTTGGCGCTTTGGGTGTGGCGACTTCTTTTTTTGTTTACGAATACCTGCTGAATCGCGTCGATCGCGAGATTCGCGTACAAGTGCAAAAGCGAATCCAGGAGCAGTTTCCTCAATGCCATGTGTCGGTGGGAAGAGCCCATTTAGACCCGGGGCGCGGAATCATCGTGGAGGATATATCCCTTGCGATTCCCAGCAAGCAGGGCTCCGAACAAGCCGTCTTCATTCGACGCTTGAAGGGATTAGGGGTCATCGATCTTCCCGATCTTCTGTCCGATCGAATTCCGGTGAAGCACTGGGATGTTACGGGGCTGGAGTTATCTCTTTGGAAGGAGAAGGGACGTTGGGCCATTCAGGATATCATTCCCAAGCAGTTTCGCTCCACCCTTCCATTTGAAGTAACGATTTCCGAAGGTACTGTCCGGCTGAGGGAGAGTGTGGATGCAGATGAAGAGATGTTGTTTCATGATTTGCGACTTAAGCTGCGGCCGAAACGTTCTGGAGCGAAAGAAGCATTATCAGCTTTAGATACATCTCCTGCTCAGTTCCAGCAAGTTCAATCGACAACGGCATCGATGGATAATCCTTCGAAAATCTATGAAATCGATGGTGGTGAAATTTCGAGCAGTTACTTCCGGGCTATATCATTCACGGGCATGGTCAATGCACTGACAGGTGAATGGAATTGTGGGGGCAATATTACGAAACTGCAGTTTGGTCCTGCATTCAGAGGGCGTTTACCGGAGGATGCTGTTCAGTATTTGCAAAGATTAACGGGGTTGGAATGCGTCGTCGATGCAACATTTCATGTTGGTCAAGAGAATAAACACGCAACTCCCCAATTTCAAATCAACGGCGTGGTGAATGATGGTCGATTGAAGGACGCCAGTTTACCTTACTTGCTTGAAGATCTACGCGGACGATTTTTTGTTGACAACAGAATGCTGAGTCTCCGCGAGATTCGCGCCAGTAGCGGTCAATCCACGTTTGAACTGGAGGCAAGTTTACTGGGATTCAAACCAAGCAGTCCGCTTCATTTCCATGTGTTGGCCCGGAATCTCGATTTAGATCGCCGTTTGTATCAGGCATTGCCAAGCGGACTGCAGCGACAATGGGATCGATTTATGCTCGAGGGACGAGTGGATGCGGAGTTGGATTTGCAATTCGACGGGTTGCAATGGGAACCGATCGCGACAGTCGACTGTCGCGGTGTTTCATTGCGATACGCTCAGTTTCCTTATCCGATTTCACATTTAAGCGGTCGAATTGATTTTCGAGATAAGCAACTCAAATCGCTCACAAAAATTGTAGCCCGTGCCAATGGACAAAGTATCAATGGCGAATTCGAATTGGAAATCGACCGCAACAATTGGCAAGGCTGGATCGATATCAGCACCGATTCGTTGATTCCGATCGATGAAATGCTGATCGATTCACTGACTCCTCGCGGTTCCGCGACCACCAGCGTGCAGACGTTCGTTCGCTCATTGCAGCCCAGCGGATTTTTGCGCGTGAATAAAGTTCGAATCGAGAAGCCATCGGTAGACTCGGAGACATTCAATCGGGAAATAAATCTGGGCTTTCACAGCGGCAGTATTCGTTTCAAAGGTTTTCCTTATCCCATCCATGAAATCCAAGGGAGTCTTATCGCTAAAAATGAAACCTGGGAGCTTGCGCAGTTCGTGGGCCTGAATGATAACTCACGCATTGAGTGTGAAGGTGGTTGGCAATCCAGCACTAGTGGCATTGATCAACTCGCACTTGAATTCAAAGCGACGAGCGTAGCTTTGGATGAACAGTTAAGACAGGCTTTACCTCAAAGTGTTGGCAATCTTTGGCATCAATTGCAACCGAAGGGGCGAGTTGAAAGTGTTCAAGTGGTCTATACAAAGCCTTCGGCAACTTCGAGCGCGGATCTCACTGTGAATCTCTGGCAACCACCGACGGTCCCAGGCGTGTTTGAGTCGAATCTGTCGATCCAACCTTTATCGCTCCCTTACTTGCTGCAACAGGTCGCTTGCGAATTATCGTATCGACAGGGCGTTGTGGAGTTAAAAAGTTTTTCGGCCGAACATGGGATGAGCCATTTGCAGACGGAGGGAACCGTTCAGCAAACAGCGGATGGTTGGATCGCCGTACTGAAGTGGTTACCCACCACCCGTATTTCAGTAGATTCAAGCTTTGTTGCAGCGCTGCCGCGACGATTTCGTGAGACTCTCAAGCTGTTGGACTTCAAAGGTCCTGTTGGTATTCTAGGCTGGTCTCAGGTTGGTCCGATTAACGATAGCGCGGCGAGCGACAGTGTTCCGGCAAGCTGGGATCTTGAGTTGGATTTAGAAGACGCGAAGCTAAAGGATGGGAGTTGGGTACAAGGGATTCGGGGAACTATTCGCACGGCTGGATATTCGACCCCGAGTGGTCCTATTGCAGATGGTTTTCTTTTGATCGACTCGCTTGCTTTGCGCGGAGTCCCATTGGCCAACGTGCAAGGTCCGTTCGCTCTTCGAGAAAATAAGATTTACTACGGCCAGAAGGTCGCCGAAGTGAAAAGTCTTGGTAGTTCGGCAAGTGTGACGGCGAATCCGATCCGTTTCGATTTATTTTCAGGCAATGCGGTTGTCTCTGGCACAGGTGATTTTGATCCGGTCCATTTCGCATTGCAAACCAACATCTATGGCGGACAGTTGCAAGATGTGTTGATGGAAACAGGCCAAGCCTCCGCTGATGCGAGTGGTCTGTGCGATGCGATGATCACCTTGCAAGGTAGTCCATTGAATCCACAGACGTTGAGTGGTACGGGCGAGGTTTCAATTCGCGAGGCGAGTCTTTTTCAATTGCCAGGCATGATGAAACTCTTGCGCGTATTATCGGTGAAGACGCCCAATGATGCTGCCTTTGAAAAAGCGGATATCTCGTTTCGAATCGATGGAGATCGTTTACCTATCGATCAACTGTCTATTGATGGGGATGTATTGTCGTTGGCGGGTACCGGCTGGGCCAATTTGCGCAGAGAAATGCACCTCGATCTTTATGCTTATGTTGGAAACAGAAATCAGCTTGCGAAACTTGTAGGCCCATTGCTCTCGGAAAATCGTTACGCACCGTTGATGCAGGTCGAGATCGATGGGACCGTCGATGCGCCTGAAATGAAGCGAAAGCCATTGCCGGTGATCGAAGATGCCCTGAAGACTTATTTTCCAGAAAGATATGCGAACGAGAAAAAAGGTGTGTTGAAATTTTGACCTTTCATGGTGATTTTTTTGCGGAGCTGCATTATGCAAATCCCCCCCGCATCCGTAACTTCGGTGGCGAGTAGCACGGTCGCCACCACTTCCAATGCTCAAAAAATGCAGCCCGCCGCAACCCCTGCGGAGGCGACCACCGTTACCAATCAGGATGTTGCTGAGCTATCGCATGGCAACGCGGATCGCGACGCTCAAGGTCAAGGAGATGGATTGCCAGGGAAACGTGGCAATAAGGCCCAAAAGGACACCGATGCTCAGGATGCTGCAGCAAACGCGGGAAGCGAAAACTTGTCTGGCGGCGGTCCGAGCGAAGCGGGTGGATTAGATCTGTGGGGATAGTCTGCCCCGTTTACAGATGGCTCATAACATGTCACGATTGTACATAGCGGTAGGTGCGTTTTAAGCCTATTGCGATGGCAGAGCAATCCATTCCAATCGTTCTGCCGATGTAAATACGAGCAAATTTTCCTGGATCATCGTGGATAAGTAGGATTTGTAGCAAATGCGTTTTACCAAGATGCATGGGGCTGGAAATGATTATGTTTATGTCAATGGATTGACGGAAAAACTCCCCTCCGATTTGCGCGACTTGGCTCAGCGCATTTCCGATCGACATTTCGGGGTCGGCGGCGATGGGCTCATTCTGATTCTGCCCAGCGACAAGGCCGATGCCCGCATGCGCATGTTCAATGCCGATGGGAGCGAGTCGGAAATGTGTGGCAATGGGATTCGGTGTGTGGCCAAATATGTTTATGACCACGGTATCGCCAGGAAACCACACCTCAAAATCGAGACCGGTGCCGGTATTCTCAGTCTTGATTTGACCGTCAGTGGCGGGTTGGTAGAACAAGTTACCGTTGATATGGGCGAGCCTATCTTGGATGGCCCAAAGATTCCCACTTTACTTGAAGGAAATCCGATCAAAGATCGTCAGTTCTCCATCGATGGTACGAATCTGATCGTTACTTGCGTGTCGATGGGCAATCCTCATTGCATTTGTTTCGTTCCGGAAGCTTCCGACGAGCTGGTACTAGGCGTCGGTCCCAAGATCGAAAAGGATCCTCGCTTCCCCCGCAGGACCAATGTGGAATTTGTTGAAATCATAAGTCCAACCGAAGTTCGTCAACGGACATGGGAACGAGGCTCTGGTGAAACACTTGCTTGCGGCACTGGTGCGAGCGCCGTTTGCGTCGCTGGAGTACTCACCGGACGGACACAGCGAAAGATACGCAATCATCTCCTCGGTGGTGATTTGATTCTGCATTGGAATGAACAAAACAATCATGTCTTCATGACTGGTCCTGCGGTCGAAGTCTTTGAAGGTGTTTGGCCGGACAAATAATTTTGCTGCCCCGGTGAGGAGCGGCTTCCAACAAGAAGCACTGGGCTAACAAGGATGAAACTCAGCAATCCTAAAATCAATCGAGCAGGTGGATGGCTACTAAGTCAGACGCTCGATCTTTGGATGCGATCGCTGAATTGTCGCTATACATGCTACGAAGCAGGTTGCGATCCTGCGTTGAGCGATTTTCAAGGGCCTGCCATATTTTTGCTATGGCATGAATATATACCCTTTCCGTTCTATATGCGACCGCGCTGCAAGATGGCGCTGTTGGTCAGCCAGCACGGCGATGCGGAACTTTTGTCACAAGCGGCTGCGTTTCGTGGATTCGATACGGTGCGGGGATCTTCGACACGCGGTGGCGCAATGGCCATTAAACAATTGCTGTCCAGCGACCATGAGACCAACCTGTGTATTACTCCTGATGGTCCTAGAGGTCCTCGCAGAAAACTGGCCCTCGGCTGTATCTTTTTGGCTTCGCGCTTAGGTTTACCGATGGTGCCCCTGGGATTTGGATACCATAAGCCGTGGAGGTATCGACGGGCATGGGATCAATTTGCGATTCCGCGCCCAGGCAGCCGCGCTCGGGCAGTCGTCGGCCCCAAAATTATGGTTCCCCCCGAAATCGAACGCGAAGACTTGGAACAGTGGCGAGTGTACACCGAATATGTTCTAAATCACGTTACCGAATCCGCCGAACAATGGGCGACCGATGGGAATTCGCGGCGTGGAGAACTACCGCTTTTCGTGCAACAAGCGGAAAAGCGGCATGTCCCTTGGCCTACCGAATTGCCACCCATCTCGGTACAAACTTCTATAGATACCTTTCCGAGGCTGAGCTTACGTCATGTCGGGTGAATTATTCGGAAAACTCGGGGAAGAGGACTTTTGGGATCCATCCAAGGCTGCTGCGGACAAACCGCTGACGATCACGCAGCTGAACCAGCTGGTAAAGTCTACCCTAGAGAAACAGGTCCCGCGTCTATGGGTCACTGGGGAAATCTCCGACCTGTCACGTCCATCAAGTGGGCACATCTATTTCAACCTTAAGGATCAGACGAGCCAAATCCGGGCGGTAATGTGGAAGTCGGCCACCGCAAAACTGAATTTTCAACTGGAAGATGGAATGGCTGTGCATGCCTATGGTGGGACAGAAATTTATGTCCCGCGTGGAACCTATCAATTCATCGCTTCCAAAATCGAACCGCTCGGGGAAGGCAAACTACAAATTGCCTTCCGACAATTGCATGCCAAACTCTCGCGTGAAGGCCTCTTCGACGCCTCTCGCAAAAAAGAACTCCCCGAGTTACCCAAACGAGTTGGCTTTGTGACGAGCCCATCAGGGGCTGCTCTCAAGGATTTTCTTGAGGTCATTCGTCGCCGCTGGAATCATATCAACGTAGTGGTCATTCCCGCTCGAGTACAAGGAGCGGGATCCGTTGAAGAAATTGTACGCGGCATTAAATGGGCGCCGAGATTAAATCCTCAACTCGATGTATTAGTGGTAGGACGAGGCGGAGGAAGCTTAGAAGATCTCTGGTCGTTTAACGATGAGCGAGTCGTACGTGCTATTGCCGCTTGCCCGATTCCGACCGTCTCAGCCGTCGGTCATGAGATCGACGTGACCCTTAGCGATTTAGTGGCCGATGTAAGAGCACTGACCCCCAGCGAAGCTGCCGAGCGCATTGTGCCCAACCGAGCCGATCTGGAAGATGCCCTGCATCAGTATCAACATCGAATGACTCAATCGCTCTCGCGACAGCTTCAATGGCTCAAGCGGCGTTTGCAAGATATCTCACGTCGCCCCGTGCTGGCACGGCCGCAAGAAATATTGCGAATGAGAAGCCAAATGCTCGATCAATTGGAAGATCGGATGCGGCGACTCATCAAGTATCGACTTGAATTGCTGCGGGCTAAACTTGGGGAGAATGCTACTGCCTTGGAAGCGCTGAGTCCATTGTCGGTGCTGACTCGTGGCTACAGCATTGCTCAGCGACTTAGCGATGGTGAGGTGATCACCGATACCAAACAACTTGAGGTTGATGAGAAACTACGTATTATTCTCAAATCGGGGCAAGTCACGGCTAAAGTCGAAGATATCACTCGGGCAAATTAGGTTTTGTCGAGGAATGCTGCGCCATTGAAAAAGCGGGATCAATTCTGTAGGCGTGATCGGCTGATATTCTCTTATCCATCCACAGCCAAAGGCCAGCCATCCGATGATCGCTTCGGCTGCGATACCCCGGTCGCGAAACGTAGCGATGCGCGTATCGCCATGTCGCTTAGCTAAACGTTTTCCATCGGTGCCCACCACCAAAGGAACATGGAAATATTGTGGAGGCTCCCAACCGAAAAAACGAAACAGCATCCATTGCCGATACGTACTTGGAATCAGGTCATTGCCCCGCACCACCATCGTCACATTCATGTCATGGTCATCCATGACAACGGCGAGTTGATACGCAGGCCAACCATCTTTTTTTCCAACCACAAAATCGCCCAGATAAGTCGCCGCATCAAGCGATTGCGGCCCACAGAACCCATCCACCCAATGGATTTCGCCTGAATCGCAACGAAAACGCCATGCGTAGGCTTCGTTTATGAGCTGCTCCATATCGTTACTGGTACGCTGGCGGCAAAGGCCCGAATAGACAGGCCCATCAATCCAGTACGTGTCGCCTTCTGCACGATGGGGAGCGCTAGCCGCTTGCTCAACATCCGTTCGACTGCAAATACAAGGATAAATTTTCTCGGCCTTGCGAAGCCTTTCGAGTCCATCGCGATAACGATCGAGACGCTGTGTCTGCACGCAGGAAATAGAGTTACTTTCTGCTGAAACCGAGTGGTCTGGGCCAATATCCCAATCAAGTCCCAGCCACGCCAAATCATCGATAGCCTGTTGTATTGCCCAAGGCTTCACTCGCGGAGAATCGATATCCTCGATACGCAGAATAACTCTACCACCGACTGAGCGGGCGGCAAGCCATGCGATCAGATAAGTGCGAGCATTTCCCAAATGCTGCGCTCCGGTAGGTGATGGTGCAAGTCTACCGATCACATTTGCATTCATCGATATCATCCCTTGCACAGCTTATCATTTTAGGCCGCACGCATGGAATTTGATTTTTGTGTTTGAACCGCCAGTAATTCCACAATGGTTTGAGCAGCACGCACAGTTGCCCCCGGCTGGGCACAGCGATCCGTCAAATGCCTCAGCTCTTTTTCAACCCGCTGTCGCTCTTCAGCATTCGACAAAAGTATTCTCATTTCTCGATCGATATCATTTGCAGCCGACTCGATACTTCCGGTGTGAATAAACTCCTTCATGATTTCCTTATTGGCAATCAGGTTAGGTAGGGAAATATATTTGCAATTCGCCAGCGATTTACCGAGCCAACAGGTTAAACGCGTGGGCCGATATTGCACAACGGCTGGAGTTCTACGAGCCATCACTTCCAAACTTACCGAACCGGAAACCATCATCGCAACATCCGCAACTTCGATGATTTCACTTGTCTTGCCCACATAGAAATCGATCGGTAAATTTACATCAGAGGGCTGCAGTTGCTCGCGGCACCAATCCAATTGCTGTGCTTTGTAGCCAGCAACTAGAAATCGAGTGTCGGGAAAGTCTCGATAGAGACGTCGAATCACTTCCAGTTGTACGGGCCAATTGCGAGTAACTTCATGGCCGCGAGAACCGGGAAGAACCCCAACCAGTTGACTTGGGCACGAACCGTGTTTCGCCATGAAATCCGGATCAAGCTTGCGGTCTGCCACTTCATCAAAAAAGGGATGGCCCACATCGTGGACTTTAATGCCCCTCGCCTGATACCAAGCCGCTTCAAACGGTAAATTACAAAGCACATGGTCGACCCAGCGACGCATTTTGCTGACCCGCCAACTGGCCCAGGCCCACAATTGCGGTGGTAGATAATAGAAGACAGGTATACCGTACTTCTTGGCTCGTTTGGCAATATGCCAATTGAAGCCCGGAAAATCGACAAGCACAACGGCGGATACATTCCCTCTGCGGAATTCGGCCTCTGCCAGGTCGGCCACGCGGAAGAATTCTCGCAATTTGGGAAGCACCTCCGCGATGCCGACGACCGCCAAATTGGTCAGTTCATAATGCAACCGACAACCTGAGTCGCGCATCAATGGCCCTCCCAAACCTTCCATCGCGAACTGAGGCAGTTCTGCGCGAAGAGCCTTAATCAACTTGGAGGCATGCAAATCGCCGCTCGGTTCACCCACCGAGAAAAAGATTCGCTGAGTGCTGGAATATTCGAGATTGGGGTCTCTTTCAT
>JBIKMB010000164.1:0-12689 GCA_044359485.1 Pirellulaceae bacterium
AAACCCAACTGGGGAAACCGCACGATTTTTACCCGATTTCCGCCGGAGCCCAACGGGTACCTCCATATCGGCCACGCCAAAAGTATCTGTTTGAACTTTGGATTGGCACAGCGTTACGGCGGAAAATGCAATCTGCGATTTGATGACACCAATCCGGCGAAAGAAGAGCAAGAATACGTCGATTCGATCATGGAGGATGTCCGCTGGCTCGGTTTTCAGTGGGATGGCTTGTATTACGCATCGGATTATTTCGATCAGCTTTACCAGTGGGCAGAACGGCTCATTTTGGCTGGTAGAGCTTTTGTGTGCGACCTAAATGCCGAACAGATGCGTCAGTATCGCGGCACGCTCACCGAACCAGGCAAGAACAGTCCTTTTCGCGATCGATCGGTCGAAGAGAATCTGCAACTTTTCCGTGACATGCGCGATGGAAAATATCCAGACGGAGCCAGAACCTTGCGAGCGAAGATCGATATGTCTTCGCCGAATTTGAATCTCCGCGATCCTGTGATGTACCGTATCCTGCGAGCCCATCATCACAGGACCGGGGATAAATGGCTCATCTATCCAATGTACGATTGGGCGCATGGGCAAAGCGATTCGATCGAAGGGATCACTCATTCCATTTGTACTTTAGAATTCGAAAACCATCGTCCACTCTACGATTGGTTCTGCGTGAATCTCGGAATTTATCATCCTCGCCAGATGGAATTCGCACGCTTGAATCTTACCTACACGGTCATGAGTAAACGAAAACTGCTGCAATTGGTGCAGGAGAAGCATGTGCAGAGTTGGGATGATCCTCGAATGCCAACGATCAGTGGTCTGCGCAGACGCGGATACACACCCGAAAGCATTCGAAACTTTTGCGAGAAAATCGGTGTCGCAAAATTCAATAGCATGATCGATGTAACGGTACTCGAAAATTCGATCCGAGAGCATCTCAATAAAATCGCGCCGCGAGTGATGGCCGTATTGCGTCCCATCAAGGTCGTGTTGACCAATTATCCTGAAGGTCAAGTGGAGTATCTGGATGCGATTAACAATCCAGAGGATCCCGATGGAGGAAGTCGCAAGATTCCTTTCAGTCGAGAGTTCTATATCGAGGAGGATGATTTCCGCGAAGATGCACCCTCGAAATATTTTCGCTTGAAACCGGGGGGCGAGGTTCGCCTGAGATATGCGTATATCATCAAGTGCGAACAAGTGATCAAAGACCCTCAGACAGGTGCGATTCGGGAATTGCATTGCACCTACGATCCGCTCACGCGATCAGGGAGCGATTCGGCGAATCGCAAAGTGAAGGGTACGATTCACTGGGTGCCTGCGACCCACGCGCTCGATGCGGAAGTGCGTGTTTACGATCGACTGTTCTCCGTGGAGGAACCCGATACCGCGGAGGCTGGGAAAACCTTTTTAGATTACATGAATGCCAAGAGCTTAGAGGTTGTGCAAGCGAAGCTGGAGCCCTGCTTGGCCGAAGCGCCAGCGGGAGCGCGATATCAGTTCGAGCGACTGGGTTATTTTTGCGTCGACGTGAAGGATTCGAAACCTGGAAAGCCCGTGTTTAATCGGACCGTCACGTTGCGCGATACCTGGGCGAAGTTGGAAGCTCGCGGTGACCATTAGTTGGACGATCTTGTCGGCAGTAGGATGGGAGTGGTTGGGTCCATGGTTAAGTACGTCGAAGCAGCAGGCTATCTCTTGTTTCGCCAAACCAGCGAGCCTCAATTTCTGTTGATGAAGCATGCTGCCAGGTGGGATTTACCGAAGGGGCATGTCGACGACGGTGAATCGATCGAGGCAGCCGCGCTGCGTGAACTGCGAGAAGAGACTGGGATACCCCATGAAATTGTTTGGACGGATCCCGACTTTCGATTTCAATTGATCTATACGGTCCGTTATCGATCCGACAAAAAAGAACGCCAGAAGCGACTGACGATTTTCTTGGGTCGCTTGCTCGAACCGTGCTTGGTGGTACCGACCGAGCATGACAGCTTCAAATGGCATCCGTGGCAACCTCCGCACCGAATCCAGTTCCAGACCATCGATCCATTACTGGAAAGGGTTGATGGTTATCTGAAGAAAACGAGCGGTTGGTTAGAAAAATTGATCGCCATTTAACAACGTTCTCACCCAAAATCGGCCTCGTGCTGGCGGTGCTTTGTGCGCTCACTGCGCTGCCTTGACCGAAGTGATCTTTAGATCGCCAAGGACCTGTAAGACCGGCAATAAGGCGACATATGGATTTTGATCCGCCAGAGGTGTATCCAGCACTTTGATGTGACCTGGACCGATTCCGCCTTTCCCCATCACAGCATCCAGGGGAATCCAGCGGTTGCCGATATAGGCTTCTGTCCACATATGGTATCCCATCGTTGGACCTTGAGCGGAATCAACGTATACCAATCCGCTGGCGATTCGAGCTGGTATTTGCCTGGCGCGCAACAACGCGGTCAGCAGGACGCCATGTTCGGTGCAGTCTCCGCGCGGATTTTTGGCCACTTCGGCTGCGGTAGCGAAAGATCGTGAAAAATCTTTTCTTTCAATTCTGTCGTGCACAAATCTCTCCAACGCAACGGCTAACTTCCAAGCATCTTTTTCCTCCGGCAATACTTGATGAGCCATTTCTAAAATCAGTGGATCATCGGACTGAATCATCGGGCTGGGGTTGCGGTCGGCATCCGTGGGGGGGGCTTGTTGGACTAACGCTTCAGGCAGCATCGAATCGGGCGTCACTGAATAAACCGTAATATCGCACTCAAGCGCGACGGCCGAGCGAACGGTCTGGTTGGTACGGGCGGGAAAGAGTTTCAGTGGATCTTTCGAAGCGCGAATATTGTAGGTAAGCGTTTGAGCCAAATGTAAATTGGGAGTCCCTGGCGGCAGCGGCACACTGGTCACTTGGAGCAGGTCCGCTTGGGCGGCAGTCGCGACCGCTTCTGCCGCGGTCTGTGTCGAGCGGTAGGTTACCACCTGTAAACCTAAAGCGGCAGATTTTAAAGTCTCACCTTGGTCGTCCACCCATGCGACCGATTCCATCACAGCATTTTGTTCCAACATGATCGTGACGGCGACTTCTTGCAATTCACGAATGGTTCCATCAAGCATGGCGACCTTTTGTTTTCCACCCCCTTTAAGCACCAATTTGGCGAGCCGGAAAAGAGGAATGCTGAGGTAGGGTATCTCGCGAACTTCGCCTTCGCTCAAGGGTTGCTGCTGCAATTCTTGTTCGAGTGCAAACGGTCCACGATACTCTCGCTTCCAAGGAATCGAACTGCGCGATGATTGGCCGTTGGGCTGAGTGACCTGGATAATCAGATCATCTAACAATCGAGTACCGGTCACCTCGCTCTTGCTGTCACCCTCATAGATAGTCGCGATAAAGTCCAACATTTCGCCGTCGAGTTTCTCGCGGCTGCTGATCGTAATACGTTGTGTGGTCGATTGCCCACCGCGATTGACCCGGAGCAAGCTTTCCAGGGTAAGTTTCAGTTGGCCCTGATTGCTCCCTGAGCCGTCATTGGCTCCGGGGGTAGCTTGTATCAGCGTGTGCATATTGCCAACCTTGGAATTTCCAAGATACATCACATCCCACGTGTCGCGGGGCAGGTCGCTGAGCGCTACCCAGTTCACTTTGCGGGGCATTTTCGGGCGGGGTGGCTGAGAGTTTGCGGCCGAGAGAGCCGACTTCATATCACCAGCCGCGACCGCGTTTGGGTTCTGCGCAAGAGCTGCGATGTCGGTTTCCTCTTTCGCCCTGCCTCCGCCGGGGCTGACTGCCGAGTCCCGCTCCTGGTTCGTGGATCGAGAAAGGGCTGGTGGGGCCGAATCGTCTTGAGCTGCGCCGGACTTCAGTGCGGAAGATTGTGTTGGCGCGGAAGATTGTGTTGGCGCGGAAGATTGTGCTGGCACCGGTGTAGATGTTGCGTTTTCGCAACCTGCCAGGGCCGCCACACTGACCGCACACAGCATCGCACAAATCGAGGAGCGTGAACACAACCGCATCGAAATAGATTGAATGACCATCCAGCCGTTTTTCCGTTCAAGTGTTACGCAAAAGATTCTTTCATTTCCTGATTTTTGATTATAGCGGTTTCTTGGAATGCGGAGCGTTCTGTTTGTAACGATTGGATGAACTTTGGTGGGGTTGGTTGGCTGAAAACTGGGGGTTTTTTCCATTTCGGCAAAAGTTCCGGAGGGGATTCGAATCAGGCGTAACCTAGTTTTTCGCATGAGTGACTTGGCGACGAAGCGTTCTCCGACGCTATCGCCATTTTAATAGCCATTAGAATATTCGGAAAACAAGATGGGTTCTGTACCAAGCTTCTCTCGAAGTAATTCCTCCTCCACCAATGTCTCGGCACCAACAACGACTGCTTTCCAAGACGCATCCGCTCAAGAATTAGAGCGTCACTTGGAAGTTTTTCGCTATGGTGCCTTTGATTTGACTGATGCGATTCGACCTGCATTAAGTTTGCCAATCGTACCTCGGCAAGGATTTCGACATGATTGCTATCGCGACGATTCGGCTGGGGTCAAAGTGCCAGTGATTATGGCCGCTGCATCCCGCGAGCGTTTATTTGATTTGTTCATCGATCTGATTGATCCTCTGGGTCAAGTCGTGGATGTGGTTATCGAGACAAGTCATTATGGGAGCGATGGGAGCCATCAAGATTTGTATCGCGAGCATATCGATATCCCTGTGCTCAAGAGTATCCTTTACGACTATGAAGAATTGCTTCTCAATGATGGCTGTGCGGGCATTGCCGTTTTGAATCCCGCCAAACAGCAAGAGGTTCAATTCGACGAACATAAGATGATGATCATCTACGGTTCCACATTGGATGCCTATGAAAAAATCTTGATTTCACATGATGTTTACATCGACCCTAAAATCAAGTTTTTGACCGAAGCAGAACACGTTCATTCGAGCAGCGAAAAGTACTACGACCAGTTGATGCAACTCGCGACGCGTTTGGGCATCGATGGTATCGAGTGATTCGGAACTTTGAAAGCGTTGCCGAGCGATGGATGTTCGCCTCGAGTCGCTATTGAGCATTGGCGAACAAAAGCGCGCATCACGATTCGGGCCGATGGATCGTATCGAGAGCGTCGGCCCGAAATCGAAAACTAGCTTTGAGGGCGGTAGAGCTGATTGGCATGAATGTATTGCTCGACCGCTCTTGGCATACGAAAACGCAAGCTCCGACCTGTCGCTGCTCGTTGTCGCAATTCGGTGCTGCTCAACTCGATCAGGGGCATTTCGATATTCATGGCGCGGGTTTGCTCAAATCTTTCGCGGTCCAATAGCCCTTCAAGAACATTCCACCCAATATCCGCATAACCTCCTCGTCCCACGACAATAATCCAAGCGAGCCGACCAATCTCCGCAGGCTCTTTCCACTTCAAGAAATCGATCAGTGAATCGGCGCCCATCAGAAGGAACCATTCGCTATCAGGAAACTCGTGGTGCAGTTCGCGAAGCGTGTCCACCGTGTAGCTGATTCCTCCGCGATCGACCTCCCGCGGATCGACGACAAACGAATCCTGGCCGGTAACAGCCAATTGAAGCATTTCCAGACGCTGTTTGTCGTCAGATGGATATTGATCGGTTTTAAAGGGGGAGACGTGAGCGGGAATCAGGCGAACCTCGTCCAGCCGGAGTTGTTCGCGGCACGTCTCTGCCAAGAGCAAATGTCCTAGATGAATCGGGTCAAAACTACCCCCATAGATTCCAATACGCCGCTTCGTCATCTCGGAGCTCCCCTGAAAAAACGTTACAATAAGTTCGATCGTACACTTTAGGGAGTCAGTAGGCTATCGGGAGACGGTCGGCTGAGCAAGCCGTTTCCCTGAGTTAGTAAGTAAACCCTGAGTTAGTAAGTAAACCCAGTGTTAGGCAGGTAGCACCGTGCTGGGCAGTTCGCCCTGAGGTAAGCAGCTAGCTCTCAGATAGGTAAGCTCTGAGATAGGTAAATGGAGTAGAGGCATGTCGACCGGACCGCAACAAGGGGATTTATTTGATCGCGAGATTCCCCCTTGGGAGATTGACGCCGATTGCCAATGCTGGGCTGCTGCGGTCGTATTTTCCGAACCACCGCACGGTCCCTTCTCGTATCGTGTTGATTCTCCACTGCGGGAAACGTTAAAGCCTGGGATGCGAGTACAGGTTCCACTGGGACGCGGAAATCGGAGTGTGACGGGATATTGTGTTGACGTGTCCATGGTTCAGCAACATCCCAACTCTTTGAAGAGTGTCATCGCTGTCGAAGATGAGCGGCCGTTGTGCAGCAGTCATCTGCTGAAATTGATGCAGTGGATGAGCGATTATTATTTGGCCAGTCTGGGGCAGGTTTTTGAAGCGGTGGTTCCAGTCGGCGTTCGCGAATCGGCCGGCGTTAAAGAATTGCTGCATTTGCAACCCAAAGCGGATCTTAATCCCGAGGAAATCGAGAAGCTGACCGTCAAGCAGCGTCAGGTGGTCGAATATCTTTTGCAAACTGGGGAGCCGATGTCGATCGAGCAACTCAAGGAGGCGACGGGGTGTTCAGTCGATGTGATGCAGCGTTTGCGCAAAGCGGGCATATTGGTCAGTCAGTCGATTCGCAGTTTTTCACCTGCTCAAAACATCCCAGCAACAAATTTGCTGCCACCTGCAGCACTCAATGTAGATCAGCGTCAAGCCTTGCAGCAAGTGAAAGCTGCGATTGATTCACGTCAACATCAGACGATACTTTTGCATGGTATTACGGGGAGTGGTAAAACCGAGGTTTATATTCAAGCTATTGATTATGTGATTCGACTGGGACTGCAAGCGATCGTATTGGTTCCCGAGATAAGCCTGACACCGCAGACGCGGGCTCGTTTTCAGCAGCGGCTGGGCAAGATTGCCGTATTGCACAGTCATATGACGCATGTCGAGAAGCATCAGCAATGGCAACGAATCGCGGCCGGAGAGGTTTCGGTCGTTATCGGGCCTCGCAGCGCGATTTTCGCGCCAGTCCCCAAGCTCGGATTAATCGTACTGGACGAAGAGCATGAACCATCCTTCAAACAAGAAACTATCCCTCGCTACCACGCGCGTGACGTTGCCGGTCATCGAGCCATGCTCGAACAATGCACCGTAATCCTTGGCTCGGCAACACCTTCCTTAGAATCTTGGCAGCGGACCATCGAAGGAAAGTATCAATGCGCATCGATGCCACGCCGAATTCACAACAGGCCCTTGCCCGATGTAGAAATCATCGACTTGCGACTTCAAAAAATGGGACCGCAATCCGGTTCGATCAGTCGTCCCTTAGCGGAAGCTATTGTACAAACCACCCGCGACAATGGACAAGTTATCTTGCTGCTGAACCGACGAGGTTTTGCGACGGCCATCCAATGTCCTAAATGCGGCGCGGTGGCCAGTTGCCCTCATTGCGATCTTTCGTTGACCTTTCATCAGGATGGTAACAAAGCTGTCTGTCACTACTGCGATTATCAAATCGCTCCCCCCGCCCGATGTTGGACCTGTGATTTTGATGCGATGCAATACGGAGGTACGGGAACCCAGCGGCTGGAAGAGGAAGTCAAACGTCGTTTCCCCAACATTTCGATGGCCCGAATGGACAGCGATACGATGCGGAAGCCTGGTAGCCATGAGCGTGTCTTAACCGCTTTTCGCAATGGAGAGATCCAGTTGCTGCTGGGGACACAGATGATCGCCAAAGGGCTCGACTTTCCCAATGTTCTTTTGGTGGGTGTTGTCAATGCAGACACAGCCCTGCACTTCCCCGATTTTCGCGCCGCGGAGAGAACATTCCAATTGGTTACCCAAGTCGCTGGTCGTACCGGGCGCGGCGAACGCCGAGGACTCGTGTTGGTCCAGACATACTCGCCCGAACATCCAGCGATTATGGCGGCCTCGAAACACGATTTTCATACTTTTGCCAAGGGTGAGTTGGTGCACCGTCAGCGACTCGGGTATCCACCTTGGGGTGCGCTGGCCCGCGTGATTTTTCGCGGCGAACTAGCCGAGAAACTCGAAGCGTTTGCACTGCAATGGACGCAGATCACAGAGAGGGTTATCGCGAGTAGTCGATCCGAATGTCGCCTGCTTGGACCTGCGGCGCCACCTCTGGCTAAGTTGCGTGGAAAATATCGCCAGCATTTGCTTCTTCAGGCGAGTGAGCCCAGTATTCTCAATCGAATTGTGCGGCAGGTTTCCGCAGAAATTAAAACGCCCGAAGATATTCAGTGGGTGATTGATATCGATCCTATGGATATGCTGTAAGTATCGAGGATTACTGACAATGAACACTGAGAGCCTGTCTATGATATCCAGCCATCTTTCCAAGTTAAGCTTTGCCAGCAGTGCGTGTGTGCCAATTCACCAGTCCGGTTTCCGGTTGACTCTCCCCTGCCCTAGCACTTTGCTCTGCTTTTGGCTCTTGAGTGTTGGCATACTCATCGGTTCCCTCACCGCTCAAGGACCAGAGATCCAGGTCGGCGACAACTTGGTAATCGAAGGAGTTCCGCCGATCCCCGCTGTGATCGCGGATGAAGTTCGTCGATACACCGAAGCGCGAGGAGCCACCTTTCTCGATTGGCATCCCCAAAAACAAGAAATGTTGATTTCGACGCGGTTCGGCAATTCCAATCAGGTCCATCGAGTCATTCAACCCCTGGGGGCAAGAAGTCAACTCACATTTTTCAATGAGCCTGTCGCTGGGGCGACATACGAGCCGAATGCGGGACAGTATTTCATTTTCAGCAAAGATACAGGTGGCAATGAGTTTTCTCAGCTCTATCGATTTGATTTCAGTACTGGCGAAGTGAGGCTGCTCACCGATGGAGGCCGCTCTCAGAATGGAGGTATTTTATGGAACCATGCCAAAACAGCATTTGCCTACTCATCTACCCAACGTAATGGTACAGATCGTGATATCTGGTTGATCGATCCCAACGATCTTGAATCGAATAAGCTACTGCTGGAAGTGCAAGGTGGAGGTTGGAGTGTCGCTGATTGGTCCAAGGATGATAAACGGCTGCTGGTGCTCGAGCGGCTCTCGATCAATAACAGCCATTTATGGATGGTGGACATTGAAAAAAAATCGAAATCGAAAGTGATCGAGTTTAGCCAGGAAGTATCCATCGCCGATGCGAGGTTCTCGGCAGATGGAACCAAGCTCTACCTAACAACAGATGTCGACGGAGAATTTTTGGAGTTATGTCAACTCGATTTGAAAACTCAAAAAATCCGTTCGCTTACCAAACAGATTCCTTGGGATGTCGAATTCTTTGAACTTTCCCCAGATCGCCAGTCGTTGGTTTTTTCAGTCAACCAGGCAGGAGTGTCAAAACTCTATTTGTTCAACGAGGCGACCCAGGAGTATCGACTGCTGGACCAGTTACCGGAAGGAGTTTGTGGCGGTTGTAAATGGCATCCCGATGGAAGTGTTCTGGCGGTAACTTTTGCATCCGCCCAATCCACGTCCGATGTTTATGTGGTTCAGCCTGCAGACAATAAAGTGGTGCGCTGGACGGAGAGCGAACTCGGTGGTTTGGTGGCCAGCGATTTGATCGAACCGCAATTGATCCGCTGGAAGAGCTTTGATGAGAAAGAAATCACCGGGTTTTACTACGCTCCCGCCAAAGAGAAATTTTCGAGCAAGCGTCCAGTGATCATCAATATTCATGGCGGACCCGAAGGGCAATCTCGCCCCATCTTTCTAGGTCGCAACAACTATTTTATCAATGAGTTAGGAGTTGCCATGATTTACCCGAACGTTCGAGGTTCTTCTGGGTTTGGCAAATCGTTTCTCAAGTTGGATAACGGTTTACAGCGGGAGGATTCAGTACGCGATATCGGCGGACTTTTGGATTGGATCTCAGCCCATCCCGATTTAGATGCCACGAAAATTATGGTTACCGGCGGAAGTTACGGTGGATACATGACTTTGGCTGTCGCAACTCAGTACAACGATCGGATTGCCTGTTCTCTGGATATTGTCGGGATTTCCCACTTTGGGACTTTTTTGAAAAACACAGAGAGCTACCGCCGCGATCTTCGCCGAGTTGAGTATGGCGATGAGCGTGATCCCAAATTGGCAGAGTTCTTTGAAAAAATCGCCCCTCTGAACAATGCTTCCAAGATCACTAAGCCGCTCTTTATCGTCCAGGGTGGGAATGATCCGCGTGTTCCACTAAGTGAAGCCGAACAGATGCGAGATAAAGTCAAAGAGAACAAGGGTCGAGTTTGGTATTTGATGGCGAGAGACGAGGGGCATGGATTCCGGAAAAAGAATAATGCCGATTTTCAATTTTACGCGACCATTTTGTTCGTGCGCGAAAACTTGCTGGGAACTGCAGAGTGATTGCCGAGGCGAATGTTGATTATGGGGCGATTCGACCTATTTGCCAGTGATTTGCGGCGGAGTCGCGACTGTAAATGAATCGGTCATGCAAGCGGTTGGGACGCCCTTGCCAAAACTCAAGCCGTGTTGGCTTCAAGCGATAACCGCCCCAGTGATCGGGCCTGGGCAAGGTTTGATTAGAAAACTCTTGCTCTTTCTCCGCAGCCATGATTTCAAGGCTATGATAGTCATGCACGACTTGCGATTGCGGAGAAATGATCGCTCCGATTTGACTGCCGCGAGGTCGCGACTGAAAGTAGGCATCGGAGATATCGCTCTCGGTCTTCTCGACGATACCCTCGACACGCACTTGGCGTTCGATGTGCGGCCAATAAAGCAATAAGGCTGCTCGAGGATTGGCGGCTATCTGCTGCCCCTTGGCTGAATGATAATTGGTAAAGAAAGTAAAACCTCGTTCGTCAACCGCTTTCAACAAGACAATACGCGACCAAACATGCCCATTGAGATCGCAGGTGGATAAAGTCATTGCGTTGATCTCCAACCACTCTGGATGAGTTGCCTCGCCCGCTTCGGAAAACCAGAGTTGGAATTGAGCGATCGGATCGTCCAGAAGTTGCTCGCGATCCAATTTGTGGCGTTTGTATGTCCGTCGCATGTGATCCATTGGAGTCGTCTCAATTCATCAAAATTTCACTGGTGAATGATGTCGCTATGTAGTGGTTTGGCCAAACCAAAATTTCTTGAATACTCTTATTTAGAATCATGGTCTGGCAAGTAGCACAGCATAACACCAATCGCACCTTGAAAGAAATGGATCTCTCGACACTAAGCTGGTTTGGACGCCGGTGCTAGTGCTCACCAAGGCGAGTCACACTGGGGCAAAATGGGAACGGAAGTTTACATAAAAGCTCAATCGACCGGGGCTCGTACTTGGAAAGGAAACTAGAAATATCGAACGTGGGCGAATGTAGCGACTCTGAAAAAAACATACTCGCTGGGCTAAAAAAATTTGTGAACTACCTAAACCAAATGGTTCGTAGAGGACTCTAAATACTGAACGTTATAAAACCCGCCATTATGGCGATTGTCTTTCACGGGTTGGATCGTTCATTGGGCAAAAGAAAAAATGAGCCATCGTCTAGTCGAAACCAAGCAGCGTTTGCAATTGTCTGGTTGCTTTTTGGTTGCCAGTCCGGACCATCCAGACCCACAAGTGGGGAGAGACGTTTTTCTGGTCACTTGGCATGACGATCAGGGGAGCGTTGGGGTCTTGCTCAATCGTGCCTTAGTTGGGGATTTCCGAAACGTGTGGGCTCATATTCTGGGTCCCCAAGGAAAGCAGATGCCCAGCGGACCTATCCATTACGGCGGGCCATTGGCCGGCCCTATGGTCGCTTTGCACAACCGCCCCGACTTGGCCGAGGCAGAAGTTTCCCCTGGCATTTATATCACCGCCCGGCTTAAAACATTGCAGAAATTATCGGGAATACCGGCCACAGAGTGTCGCTGGATTGCGGGACATGTCGCTTGGCAAGTCGGAGAGCTTGAAAAGCAAATTGAGAAGGGTTGGTGGTACGCAATTTCGGCGACCCCAGATTTGGTGTTTTCGTCTGCAGATGAAATTTGGCCGAGGGCGATCCGGCGAGCGGGGGACGTATGGTTGGCCCTAGTTACGGGAGCTCCTGCAGGGGTTACTATGGTCCCCCACAGTGGGATGTGGAATTGAGATCAGACGACACAAAAACGCGCTTCCGGGCAAAAACCGACATTTCTACCTCATTTGCGGCTTGCTGAGCCGAGCGGGTTGCGTACAGTAAAAGCTGTATCTACGGATCTTCCCACAATCAGGTTGAAAAAAGAGCCATGCGCGTTGGTGTCATAAAGCATATTTCCCCCAAAAAAGGTTTTGGTTTTATTGCTTGTGAAGGGCTGCGCGACGACGTCTTTTTTCACTTTACGGTTTGGAAGGGAACGCACAAGCGTGCCGATCAACTTCAGGTCGGCGATGAGGTCGAATTTGATCTCGATGAGTTGAGCCGTATCATGGGTGCCGAACTCAAGGCTGAAAAAGTCATTCCTCCGCGACGTCCGCTAACGAAGAAAATCGAGGATCATTCAGATCCGCATCTGTTGCCTAAGCATCATCCCAGGGCACGTCGACGTATGGCGAAATGGCGCAGCGATAAAAAAGAGAGATCAACGGCAGTCGACCAGAACGATCATTCGTCGGATGATGTGGACTCGATCGATCTTGACAACCGATGAGCCAATTGCGGTCTGGTCTATGAAGCTCTGGCGGCCGACAGAAAACTTCAGCGTCCACTGGTT
>JBIKMB010000165.1:0-12544 GCA_044359485.1 Pirellulaceae bacterium
AATTCGGCGGAAAAGTGATCGATAAACTATTGCTAGAAGTGTGACATAGATCGATTCGCACACTGCACGGTTATTCGCTGCTTGCTTATTTTTCTTCTGCGACTCCGAGGCAGAAAAGCCCTGTTTCACTCCGTACGAACAATTTGGCATCGGAAACCGCAGGTGTAGAAAAAACGGGTTCACCAAGTTCATTGTGGGCCACCAGATCGAAATCGGCTCCGTTGCGAATGACATTACATTCGCCGGAATCTTCGAAGAAGTAAATGTGTTCACCTACCGCGATCGGCGAGCTATTGACGTCTCTTGACTTTCGCCCTGTATGCAATATTTTGCCGGTCACAGGTTCTAGGCAAGTGTAGACACCGCTATCGTTCATGATGTGCAGATAGTCGCCAACTAGAATCGGACTGGGGATATAGGGCATCGATCTCGATGTACGCCATGTGATGTGGGATGCGGTGACATCACCCTGGCCCCCGAGACGCACTGCCATAGCATTTTTTTCCGGCGAGCCGCCGAAACTGAATACCATGCCATGTCCGATCGATGGTGTGCAGACAAATTTTTCGCTCGGCCCGCCAGCGTACCATAGCAATTCGCCCGTTTTTGGGTCGAGGGCTGACGTGTACTGTGCTCCGGTGAGAATCATGATAGGTCGACCTTCGTAGTCCACGATAACAGGAGTTGAGAAGGATCGTTGATTGACGAGAGGCTTATGCTTCCAGATTTCATCCCCCGTATTGGTATCGAGCATAACAATAAATGCTTCGCCATCTTGGTGTCCGTTAATGATTACGCCCTTCTCAAACAAGACGGGGCTAGCGGCAAAGCCGTGTTTGCTGAAGAAAGTGCCGAGTTGCTTTTTCCAAACGATGTTTCCCTCGAAATCGACGGCAGCCACAATTAGGATCGAATCATCGATGAAGACGGGAAAGACAAGCTTCCCAGTACTGCAAGGTGTACTGGAAGCGGTTGTATTCAGTTGATGCATTTCGCCTGGCGGACCTTGATGGACCAATGTATTCCAGAGCAGTTTGCCATCGATCTTTGAGAAGCAAAGCAGTCGTCTCGATTGGTCCTCTTCAATACCCGTCGTGAGAAAGACACGATCTTTTACAACAATTGCGGAGGAGCGGCCGATACCGGGAACATCCGTTCGCCAGAGAATATTTTCTTTGGGACCCCATTTCAGCACCGCCTCATTTTCGCCGCTGACACCCGTACCCTTGGGCCCTCGCCAGCCCGTCCAGTCTTCGGCCGATAGCGATGAATGCACGAGCAATACACAGAGAGACACAACCCACCAAGATTGTTTTGATGCCATAAGCCCCACGCTACCTTCTTCGCTCTATTGAAAATATTTTTGAATGATTACCCAAGCGTTTCGGAGTGCAAGCGATTATTGACGACTGCTCGACTCGATCACATTGTCGACTTTCGTCATGGACTCTATAAGCTTGGCAAGTTTCATTTCCAGTTCGGCCAAGTCGTTCTCCAGTGTTATCTTCAATTGCTGGGCAATTGGTTCTGCCGTGGGAGTCGCAGCCACCTCTTTGACATCGGAACTATCTGAAACTTCGCTAAGATATTCTTGGAGCGACTGCATCAGGCGGCGATGAGAAGCGATTCTGGTTCGGAGAAGATCTCGAGTGCGAAGCATCTCTTGCTTTTCCAATTCGCTCTCCAGTTGGGAGGTGATGAGCGAGAATCGTTTCAGGACATCCTCAGTTTCCGCGAGAATTTTTCGCGATTCGGCGAGTGTGGTCGATGAAGAGGTGCTCGCGGGCGAGATGGGTTCTGCCATTGTAGCCACAGAGGCCTCGGCGACTGGCTCGATGCTACTTGCGGCTACATCGGTCGATTGTGGAGTTTGACTAGATATAGTGGCCAGCAATTGAGAATTCAACTCAGCCGAGATAGGCAAAGCGATTTCCGATTGTAATTGATGATCATCCTTTAACCAACAAAGGACAGAGGCAGATGAGGTTGTTGCAAAAAGAGAGTGCGCATCCGCCGACATCGCAAGCGAGGGGATCAATGTAACGGCAGTCTTTTCCTCCCAAAGAGGATTTCCGGCGAAATCAAAGAGCTTTACTTTCTTATCGCGCCCAGCAACCAAGATTCGTCCAGCAGCCAGACGATCGGCCAGCGGTTGGGTTTGGGCTGTTTTTGCATCGTTGGAAATCACTGAACCACAGGCCATGGAGGTGATACCACCCATGTTACCGTTCCACTCTTGATCCAAACTGAGCGATTGAAGGTCGAACCTTCTTAGAAATCCATCTTCGCTCGCGGAAATTAAATGATCGGTTGAAGGACTGAAGTGGATACCGCGCACCGTACCGCTGTGTTCTTTGAGATTGGCGAACTCCTCGCCGTTTTCAACATTCCACAAATAGAGTCCACCAAAGCGGTCACCCGAGGCCAACAAAAGACCATCGGGGCTGAAAGCGAGAGCAGTAAGCCAATCGGTATGTTTCTTGACAACAAATTTTTCTGTTCCATCTTTGGTGTGCACCACTCGAACGGTTCGTTTGGGAGAACCTGCGGCTATCAGGGAGTTATCGGGCGAGATGGCAACTGTTTGAATGACATCAAACTCTTCATTCCATTGGAAAATAACTCGGCCGCCAAGGTCATAAATGATGAAGCCGCCCGACGCTCCAGGTTCGCCTCCACCTACAATCAACTGTTTCCCATCTTGCGAGTAAGTGAGCGCGTGAACTTCACCGAGCGGGAAATCGATAGCTCCATTTAATTCTCGGGTTTCTTTATTGAGAAAAACAATTTGCCGATTTACGGCCAACGCGATCATCTGTACATCCGGATGGAGTGCTGAAGCGATAATCGGGGACTTCGAAGCTAGCGGCGCGATTTTCGCCATATCAGAGGAGGTCACAGGGGTACTGGGGGCTGGAGTTAGGCTAGTGGAGTTGCCAGTTGTGGGAGCCTTATTGCTCGGCTGAGGCTCTTTGCCATCGCCCGCATTTGGTTCCGCAGCGGGTGAACTGTTTGCCGTCAGGCCTGCGATCCAACGCTGTAAAATGGTCAGTTCCCGCTGAGGTATTTTGGGGCTATTGGGCGGCATCTTGGGATCCGCTTCATGAGTTGTGACGAGATATAGCAGACTCTCTTCAGGTTTACCTGGAACGATCACAGGCCCGGAATCGGCTCCCGCTTGAATGGCTGCTTCCGACATGACATCGAGTCCGCCTCGCATCTCGTTGGCATTATGACAGGTGCCACAGTGTTTCCGCAGAACGGCTTTGACATCTCCGAACGAAACGGGTGCGGCAGCGCTTACTTCCTGCGCGGCGGCGCGAGGGCTCGTGCAGTGAACCAAAATCACGAAGGTGCCCAAAATCGCAAAGGAGCCGATCGTGCACAGCGTCCATCGAGTCAAACTTCTCGTCATTTCAACTACACCTGTCGATTCGCACAAAAGCGATGTCATGATAACTCGTAAAAGAAAAACCAAAGCAAGCGGGCAATCTTTCAATGCGGGCAATCTTTCAATGATTGAATATGAATTCGTTGCTATTGAGAATGGCCCAGAAGATATCGACCAATTCGCCTTTTTTATCCGTAGCCTGAGCGACACGTTCGAGAAGTTTCGCTTTTTCTTCGGTCGATGGCTCTCGCGAATAGCAGCGGACGTATATGGCGCGAATGATATCTTCGGGTGTTTTGCCGCTATCAAGCATCGTATCGATAAGTTGACCATCGAGGATCTTGCCAGTGGTGTTTTCGCCATTGAGCAAATGCAAGGCCTGGGAAAGTGTGGGATTGGTCTGCACTTCGCAGCTGCAAGGTGTGTTGCGTGTCGCACGACCGAACGTATTGAGGAAGTAATGTGTGGTTCGCGCGTCGGCGACATGAATGGCTCGCGCGCCAGGAAGCAATCCGGGGAATCGATCTTGAGTATTGGTTACTTTGTTGACGCAATCCAACAAAACTTCCGCAAACATGCGCCGAACACGCGCCTTGGAGAAGTGGCGTTGATCCCACTGGTTCGATGCATTCGCGGTTGTCGCCAATTGATATGTGGAAGAGTTGCAGATATCTCGGATCAAAGGTTTGATATCGAACTGGTATTCCGCAAGCTTTTCGCCGAGTTTATTGAGCAGAAGCGGATTCGAGGGTGGATTGCTGATTCGAACGTCATCCACCGGTTCTACGATTCCAACACCCATAAAGTGGGCCCATATCACGTTGGAAAGGTGATTGGAGAAGGCTTGATTATTTCTGGAGGTTAACCAATTCGCCAACGCGATGCGATAGTCATCCCCTTTGGAAAAACTCGGTGCCTCGCCGCCGAGAAATTTCGGAGCAACATCGCGTTCACCGACCGGATGCTTTAGGCTCCCCTCGCCCGTGTTGTAGACCAAAACCTCGCGCGGATCTTTCGCGACCTTATAACCAACCTGACAGAAAAAGTTCGCAAAGCCATAATAGTCGTCCATCGTCCAGCGATCGAAGGGGTGATTGTGGCATTGCGCGCATTGGATCCGAGTTCCCAGAAAAGCTTGCGCGATATTCTCTGCGAGCAGCTGGGGCGTGGTTTCTGTCTGATAGTAAATCGTGGATGGATTTTGAAAAGTTCCCCCCGATGCGGGAATCAACTCGGCCAAAATCTCATCGATTTTACGACCCTCATGCACCGCTTTGCGGAGCCAAGCATCGTAGCGCTGCAGACCTTTTGAACTCAGGCCATTGGCCGTACGAATCTGGAGCATCTCTGCCCACTTCATGACCCAGAGATCGAGAAAATCCTTGCGCTCCAGGAGTTCATCGATCCACTTGCTGCGCTTGTTGGAATCCTGACTGCTCAAAAATCGTTCTCGTTCTTCCGGAGTCGGTAATAAACCGATTAGGTCGATCGTTGAGCGGCGAAGGAAGGTTTCATCGTCACAAACTTCCGCTGGCAGCAAGTGAAGATTTTTCCAGTTTTCAAAAACTAATTCATCAATGTAATTTACAGGCTGACGGTCTGGAAATTGATAGGGAGTACCGGGACGCACAACGACCGATGCTCCCTCGGTGAATTGATCAAAACGGGCGAGCGTAAATGCGGTGCCAGGACCGGTGCCTTCGACCAGTCCATTTTCAGTGATGGTTGCAGCAGCTTCATTGTTGCTCAGAAAAACAGCCCAGTGCGTGATATCGCGAGTCGAACCATCACTGTATTTGGCTGTTACTTTGATCGGTTCCCGAAGTCCCTTGCGATCCATGAGGATCTGTTTGGGCGCCACATCAATGCCGACCGGTACCGGAGTTGCTTCGGGGTCTGGAGCAGCACCTTGCGCAATCCACAAAGCGAGAGTCTTGTAGTTCTCGGAGCCCGGTTCGATGAGTTTACCGCCCGTGTGCGGTACCGCTCCGATGGCTTTACGCAATAAAAGGCTTGATTCGGGTTCAGCCAAATTGATTCTTCGCCCGATCTGTTCGGCCGTGAGTCGGAAATAATCCCCATCGGGATCAAAGCCGTAAAGGCTGAGTCGAAAACCATCTTTGCCTGAGGCAGAGCCATGACATTTGCCGGCATTGCAGCCCGCTTTGGTGAGAACAGGGAGTACATCGTTGCGAAATGAAGGTTGCGCGGAAGCTGGTGGAATGCTCAGCACATGATCTCTTTTGGTTTCGGGTTCATTGCCGAGCACTAACTCACTCGGCCACAACGACCCAAAAAGTATGAATCCAGCCAAAAGTGAAACGGCTTTCGAGCGATGCCATAATTCTGCGATTGCAACCATTCCAAACACCATTGTCCATAAAGAGAACCGATAGCTTATCATTCGCGATACAAAGGAAACGAGCCTGATGCTGAACCTATTTTTGTTGGCTCCGGCGCAGCGCGTCTAATGGGCTCAGTGCTTCACCCGCTTCATTTCGCATCAATTTCCCAGGGGGCGCGATCACCAATTTGGCCCCACGTCCAATATTGAAACTGACCCGCTGTCCATTCATGATCCCTGCCATCCGAGCATAGACCGAATCGAAAGTTCCTATGGGAGCGGTGGGGTCAAGATGCAAAGGAATTCGAATTTCTTTCTCGCCCTTCCACACGACAGGATCTGCTTTGACACGATTGGGAAGATCTTCCAGTGTGAGACTAAGTTCCTCTGGAAGTTGGGCTTCGGTATTCCATGACAATTGGCAGAGCACTTGGATGGTTGTTCCCTGCTCGCCTGCGGTTTGCTGTAATGAACCGGCGATTGGGGAGGGGGCGATTTTCAGTTCAGCAATATCGGAGCATACCTTGACATTCGATAAATCACTGCCGCTCATTGGATTGGTTGCGGTTTCAGTCACCCGTATCGCCGAATCTGCGGATGGAACATCCGGAGCGGGGGTTTCTCGATCTCCGCGATCCATTTGTCCCCGACCACCGGCCCGAGCTTTTGCCCCTGCTTGAGCCTCGCAGCAAAGGGCCCATGATCTTTCGGGCGTCACGGGCAAACTATAAATGGTGTAGGTCGCTTCCGATTTATCTGCAGGAATCTCAATCTTGGCTTCGGCATACGTATCGGGAGGCAAAACGGGAATGAAGACTTCGATCGGTCCTGCGAATCCAGGGTCGCGCGTCACTTTGACAATTAAATCCAGGGAGCCATCCAGAGGAAGCGAAGTGGTTGGCGGTTGCAAGTCAACTTTAAACGGCACCCGCCGAGTTACCGACATCGCCAGTCGATTCAAATCAGCCTGATGATAGATGGCATCGGCAGGACCATCGATCAAGTCGACAATCTGCGAAAATCCCCCAGCGCACTGAGGCGTCGCGGCGACTGGGGTCATGACCGAGGCATCGACTAACGTTCCGCCGATTTCGGCATTGTCCTCAGCGGTAACAACCACAGGTACCCAATACCGATTCGACTCCAGAAGTATCGATGAGTTTCGGACACCGACAGGTAAATTTTTTAATTCTCCCTGCACAGCACCGTCGAAGTAAACTCGCTGCGCGCCGAACTTCAGTAGCGCGCGATTTCCTTGTGGAACCTGAAACGTTTGACCTTCCTGCGTTCTGCGGATGGGTCGCGGCACAAATCCGGTCACCATCGGCAATCGTTCCGTCGCTTCGACGCGGTACACAAATCGCCAATCACCGTTGGCCAGCTTATCCGTAACATGCAGAAAATAGGTATCGGTCTGCGGTGCGCGAAACTCCAATCGTGAATCGTGCGTATTGCCATCATCATTGCGAACGAGAATACGACCTCTCTGATCAAGGATGGTGATGAGTGTGTCAGCCAACGAACCAACTCGGTCGGCAAACGCCTCAAGCACATAAACCTTGCCAGCCTCGGCCCGAAAAGCGAAGCAATCCATATCTCCAGGTCGTTCAATCAATCCATTAAAGGCTACAGGAAGTTCCACTGGTTGCAGCGACTCGGGCGTATCCCCAGGTAACTCGGGCGTATCATTGGGTTCTCGTTCGATCACATTGCCAAAAGCGACAGCTCGAAAAGGAATCGATGTCGGCGAAGAAATCTCGCGTTCATTGAGAAAAAAACCTTTTCGGAGCCAATCCGCTTGCGGAACAAGCGGAATCGCAGGAGCACTCGCGTAATCCCCTTCGATAGAAAGTTCTATTTTTTCACCGATTGGACCCCCCAGAGGAAACACAAACGAGGGGCGAGCAAAGTTGCCAATATGAATGGCATAACGACTGCGACTGTCACCCTCATAAGCGGTTTCGCGAACCTCAATGGTGTATTCACCACCGACCTCCGCTACGAACGTAACGAACGGGTCCTGTTTGTAGAGTGGTGTATCATCGATGGTAGTAACCACATTGCCGCTGGGGTCATACACGGTCAAAATCGTATCCAAAAGCACATAACCCAATCGAACCGCTTCAACTTCAATCGAAACTCGTTCTCCTTTACTGTACAATGCCGTGTATCGATCCCGATCTCCCTCTTCTAGTACTCCCAACAGCGTGACATTGGGGCGCTGTGTATTGCGTTCGACTTTTTGAATCGCATCCTGTGTCTCACGCTGTTCGGTCAGCAACGGGTAGGGCGTTAGAGTCAACGCGCGGAGTTCACTGCTGCCATCTGTCGTAGCAATTCGGAAGTAATATCTGCCGGGTGTCGCATTGGCCTGAGACTTAAACCAAAGATTCAGCTCATTGTTTGAGAGGACTTCATGCCTCAGAAGTTCAATGCCGCTGTCGTAGAACAGAACGCTTTTGAATTTGTCGAAGCCCGAACCGGTAGCCAGTACGGAGAATTCAGTTCCCATCGAGCCAACCGCTGGTTCAATCGATTCCAGAGATGGCGGCGTGGCTCGTAGATTAAAGGATAAAGTAACCAGGCATACAAAGGTCAAGCTGAGTGTTTTAAAGTGAATCATTGTAGGCCCGGTTATCGTCTCGTCGCTCAGTCGCAAAAAGTTACCTTGGAATTATCTACATACCGGCTGTTCCGCCGATTATTACGCCAATAATTTCGAAACGACATTGCCGTTCATTACGATGGCTTGAGGGCGGTCCCCGGGCGACATCAATTGCGCTCGGGCGTCGATACCGAGAAGATGATAAACGGTATGCGCGTAATCTTCGATCGAGAGCGGGTCCGAAGCCGGCTCGGCGGCTAAGCCGTCCGATGCGCCATAGATCTGACCACGTTTAATGCCACCACCTGCCATCACAATGCTGAAAACGCGAGGCCAATGATCGCGACCTCCACCCGCATTGATGCGGGGCGTACGGCCAAATTCGCTGGTCACCAAAACCAGGGTCGAATCCAACAGTCCCCTTTGATCGAGGTCTGTGATGAGGCCGGCGAATGCAAGATCAAAATCGGGCAATTGCGTTTCAATACCACGATAATGATAGGAATGCGTATCCCACGCGCCGTAAGTGATGGTGACAAAACGCGTTCCCGCTTCCACCAAACGACGAGCGATAAGGAATCGAGCGCCTGCCGATGGACGCAGAATCGGACCCCAAGGCTTCATCCCATAAAGGTCCTTGGTTTGCTCGCTTTCGCCCCTCAAACTGAAGGCTTCTCGCGATTCCTTGGATGCCAAAAGGTCATACGCTCGCTGATAAAAGGAATCCATCGTCGCCAAGCGATCATCTTTTTCTTGTTGGGCGAAATGGTTATCCACTAGTTGCTTAAGACTCTTTCGCTTTTCGAATCGTTGTTCGTCAATACCATCAGGCAGACTCAAATCGCGAACCGTGAAATTTGGACGGGCAGGGTCACCTCCGAGAGCAAATGGCCCAAATGCATTGCTCAAGTAGCCGCTTCCAAGAAATTGACTCCCTTGAGTTGGAACAACCACGTAAGGAGGCATAGCACCGCGGGGGCCAAGTTGCTGCGACACAACGCTGCCAACACTCGGGTAGACCAAAGCGGGTGACGGACGATAACCGGTGAACATGCTGTGTTCGCCTCGACTATGATCCACTTCGGTGTGGGTCATACTACGCACAACCGTCAGTTTATCCGCGACGTTGGCAGTGGCCTTCATGTGCGAACTGAAATAAGTGCCGTTCAACGTTGTTGGAATTGCACTCAAGATACCGCGATACTCCGAAGGGGCATCGGGCTTAGGATCAAAGCTATCCATGTGCGCAAATCCACCCTGGAGATAAATATGGATCACGGATTTCGCTTTGACCGGTAGTTGAGCCGCGGTGCCTTCGTTGCCGAGGGCTTGCAACCGAAAATAATCCCCCATGGTCAAACCTAAACCACCGAGCCATCCGGCGTAGAGAAACTCGCGTCGCGAAGGAGTCCGGAAATGGGAGGCATCCCCTAGCCAAGTACCCGCTGATGCGGACTGCTTAAACGTCGTCATTGAACCTATTTCCTTATTTAGAATTTCCTGATGGTGCTGATTCCGAGCTCGACTTCTCGGTGCGAATAACTATCACAAGTTTTGGACGCTGTTTGATAATTTCGAAGTCGGCGGCGTAAAAGTCCCAACCGTTACCTCCAGCATTGATAAATGCCCAACCATGATTCGGATGACCGTTCACCCAATCCTGCACTGTGTCGGTGACGTCAAAAGCGATCAAGGATGTGCTGGCAGCAATTTTGCCGAACGTGAAGCTATCCTTGCGGCGAGATGCTTCGATGTCATCCGCCGATACACCGGCAATCAAGCTGTCCCAAGTCGGTGCCCGCCCAAACGGAACGAGCATTCGATGGAGACCGACCGTATCCCCCTGATCAAAGGCGCTCACCACCAACTTCGCACTAACAATACTGCTCCCCGGCGGTACCTGCAGTTCCTTGTCACCAATGATGTCATCAAACCGCATAACAACTTGGCTCTCGCCACCGTCGTTGTTGGCATCCGTTGATGCATTGCCGTTTTTGTCCAAAAGCGTGGTTGGTGCCAATGCCCATATCTCGGTGTCTACCGTCCCAGAATACCCATCGATTCCCTGCTGAAATTGATAGGTGCGAGTGGAAATCTCCGCGGCATCCGGCACAGGCTTTTGCACCGAATCTTGCGCCCAGAGCGAGATCGGCGAAAGGACGGAAACGATCAGAAAAAAGAGCCGTACCGCGATGAAGGAACTGCGAAACACTTGACGCTCCGGTGTCTGCGGAAAACTGAAATTCACGAGTGTAAGAGTAACGAAACAGTAAGAGAGTCGTGTTTAGTAATGATGAAGGGATTGCGAAAGAACAATGAAGCCAAGGTTAAGAGACCGATTCGATGGCAAGAAAAAAGAAAAGCCACTCCTTTGGGATTTCGTTTCCCAAAAGATAGTGGCTTCAAAAGACCGACTTAGACGGCTGGGTTACTTGCGCAATCTTTCCGGCATGGTGACTTCACCCTCGATCAGCTCATTCTTTTCACCCTTGGTTTTCTTGAGTGTGAAAGCGTCGTATAGTTCGCCAAGCGCTGTTCGAGACTCAAAGCGCAATTCGTTTCCGTCGACATGGATGATCTGATAAAGCTGGGTATCTTCGGCTGCGCGCACCATAAAGGCTTTGCGATTTAGATCATACATTTTCGGGCCGCTCACCGAGACAACATAAATAGTGCCCGACTCTGCATCGACATTGGTGATACCTGTCGGCACGTTGCCCACCGTTTCTAATTTCAAGGGTGTTTGCAAGCCGGTGCGCCCATAAGTATGGTCGTGACCAGTCAGAACAAGATCGACACGATACTTGTCAAAAACCGGTTTCCAGGCTGCGCGAAGAGCTGGGTTGTCGCGGTCTTTTCCCGTTGAAAAAATAGGATGGTGAAAAGTGCAAATCACCCAAGGATGCTCGTTTTTGGCAAGCACTTCGTCCATCCAAGCCGTTTGCTGCTCTATGCTCTCGTTGCTGTTCAATCCGATGATGCGCGTGTTTTGGTAGGTGAACGTGAAGCAGGTTTCCTCAAGCCCTTCTGGGCCGTTCTCAAACAGAGTAAAGGAAGGCTTCCAGTGATGAGAAATACGTCGAGAACCGTCTGGGGCCTTAGCTTGTTCATGGTTGCCGGGAACGGGAACGTTGGGGATCATACCATTAAGCCAATTTCCTGCCCCGAACCATTCCCCCCACTCGGCATCGGATTCTGCCGTGTTGATCAAGTCGCCCGCATGCACGATAAAAGCCGCTTTCGGCGCATCGCTGTAGGCTTCGCGGATGACCCGCGACCACATAGATCGAATGTTATTTTGGGCATCGCCAAAATAGATAAACGAAAACTTTTCCGGCTTATCCGAAGCGGTCCGGAATTGAAACCATTCGCTCCAATTCACCCCATCGCCAACTCGATAAACATACTTCGTGGCGGGCTTCAAATCCTTAAAAGTCACCGAGTGAAAGTGAGCTTCATTAATATCCGTTTTGAGTTTTTCCGTCTTTGCCTCGACGTGATTGGTGGCTTTGATGAACTCGGGGCCCGCGGTAGCCAACGCGATTTCGGCCATTCCCGCAGGGACCTCCGTCGAAGTCCGCCATGTGACCGATTGCGTGGTGGTGGGATCAGCAGACCAAGTTAACACGACACGATCGGGAATCACCTTGGGAGCATACATTTCCGCAGGCTTGACCTCTCGCGGCTTATGTTCATGGCCTTCATGAGCCGGCAAGTACCCCGCCGACAAAACGGCAGCGGCTAATAACGCTGAAAAAGTTCGTTGGAATGACACAGGAATCAGCCTCCAATATGATGTATCTTGAGAAAGCCGAGAAAAAAATGGAAACAATCTAGATCGCTGCGATCAAGACTCGCCTCGAATGCCAAAATGGTTTTTCTATAAGCCGAAAGTCTACACACGCTGGCTACCGGGACACTACCATGTTCGCACAAGTTGTTTAAAATTTCACATAACCCAAAAGTCTTTTCTTTGAAGCACACGGTAGGTAGGGTCAAAACTTTAGGGTAAAAACGAACTTTGGATCGTGACGTAAAGATAAGCAAAACGATGGCGAACATTTCTTTACGCTAAGTTAAGCTCGACTTTTTCCGTTTCAGTGATCGCTGTTGCCAGGAACTGGTATAGGTAAAAGCGGCCTCCTTGCACAAGAATTGTGACTTACCACAGTTACAAAACCAGGCAAGGAAGCCGCCATGATTC
>JBIKMB010000032.1:0-39766 GCA_044359485.1 Pirellulaceae bacterium
GCGATTCTCTTTGGGCCCACTTGTTGATCGATCGACAGAACCATTGGCCGAAGAGTACCGCAGGCAAGAGTACCGCAGGCAAGAGTTCCGCAGGCAAGAGTTCCGCAGGCAAGAGTTCCGCAGGCAAGAGTTCCGCAGGCAAGAGTACCGTAGGCAAGCGACTGGGCTGATTCCAGCAGAGGTCGAAGGAATCCCAGCGAGACCTGGGTTAGAGAGCGATTCAGGTTAGAGCTCGATTCAGGTTAGAGCTCGATTCAGGTTAGAGCTCGACTCAGGTTAGAGCTCGACTCAGGTTAGAGCTCGACTCACACGGTTGAGCGACAGATATCAATTGAGTTAAAGATCAGCGTCCGATTCAGCGTTCGATTACGGATAGAAAGTGACCTACAGGTTGGGTAGGCTAACCGAGTACTAGGGGCAGACATGACAGATCCAACGATGCCCCAGCAAGATGCGATCCCCAGGGAGGCTCGTTTGCCAATGGATGGAGTGGCGGATAAAACGGTCATTTCAGCCCGGCCGACCGGCGTTCCGGATCGCGATGAGTTTTTTCGTTCCGTGACGGTCGCTGAAGTCGCTCGCGTTCTTGAGGGAAAAACGCTCGATCATTTCGTGCTGGAACGTTTGATTGGCGGCGGTGGAATGGGAGCCGTATTCCGAGGCCGCGACACGCGGCTGGATCGAACGGTTGCAATCAAAGTAGTCCCCAATCAAAGACGAGATGCCGACGCGCTGCGCAGGTTTCGATCGGAGGCTCAAGCGGCCGCTCGACTCGATCATCCGAATATTGCTCGCGTCTATTATGTCGGTGAAGCAGACACCTGGAACTACATCGTTTTCGAATTCATCGATGGCATCAACATTCGCGATTTGATTGACCGCGATGGCCCTCTTACGGTCGACGATGCTGTGTATTACACACGACAGGTTGCCGAAGCACTCCAACATTCCCATGAACGCGATGTGGTGCATCGAGACATCAAACCCTCGAATCTCTTGGTGACACCCACCGGTCATGTCAAATTGGTCGATATGGGTTTGGCACGCTCGACCAGCCAAGATCGTTCTTCCGCCGATTTGACGGCCAGCGGTGTGACACTGGGGACCTTCGATTACATCTCACCCGAACAAGCTCGCGATCCTCGGGATGCCGATGTGCGCAGCGACCTCTATTCTCTCGGCTGCACACTGTACTTCATGCTCACCGGAGAACCACCATTTCCAGAAGGCACCGCGCTGCAAAAATTGCTCAGCCATGGAAGTCAGCCTCCACCAGACCCGAGACGGTTTCGTCCCGAACTCGGTGATGAGCTGATTGCCATCATACTGAAATTGATGGCGAAAAAACCAGCCGATCGCTATCAGAAACCGACCGAACTTGCGGGAGATCTTCTCTTGCTGGCGGAACTTGAGCAATTGCCGAAGAGCCGGATGCCGGGTTCCATGACGATCACTCCCACCATCGCGCAACGATCGCTAGTTGAAACACATTTGCCGTGGCTATTCGCCGCGGCGGTTTTGGTCATCAGCACACTCTGGATTCAAAATATAGAAAACTGGTCAACAAGCTATACGCTTCCCCAACCGCGCATCAGCCCGGTGGAAGAGATTTCCTTTTTACCCAATCTCGAAAAGGAAGCGATCGACTCGACCGCGAGTCCTGCCGAAAACCAGGCGACCGTGCCCACATCCGCCAGTGGAACTGGAAACGCTGATGCGACGATACCGCCTAATGCAGAAAACGCATCGCTTCAGACCAATTTGCCCCGTGAAACCATGTCGGCCGATAATCCGCTCGGTGGATCCGTTGCGACCACAACGACCGCCCCTGCAATCTCTGCTACCAATACCACGCCACAAGCCACGCTTTTGTCCAATGAAAAAGCTCCGATCAAAATGGTGGATGATCGCTACGGTCCAGGTCCGAGCAACGTTGGAACATCGTCCAGCACCTCACCCATCTCGCCATCCACCCCGCCCCCAATCGGCGCCACAATTCCTCGGGACGATCGTCCCATTCTGAAAAATGTAGACTCCTTGGTTGTGGCAGAAGCTCCCTTAATGCCGCTGCAACCCAATCAAGTTCGAGCCAACTCGTTTCAGGAAGCCCTCGTGCAAGCCAAGGATTTCCCAGACATCAAACGCATCATTCTGGCGACGTCCTCGCTGAGATTGTCAGGACTATCGATCCCACGCAGCGGCCTGAGTATTGAAGCGGCCGAGGGCTTCAGTCCCGTCATAAGCTTCAACGTGGAATCCCCGGCGGTAACAGCCAGCACTACCGAAGTGGAGTCCGCGGCTGCCATTTCGATCGGCAATCATCAGGTTGCTTTCCGCGGCATTGAGTTTCGAATAACCTCCGTCGATAGCATGCGTCGTGGTGTGCTCTTTCGAGTGACCTCAAGAGCCAACCTTACGCTCGAGCGATGTGTGGTGACGCTCAACGATCCACTTCAGCGCAATCTCTTAACCGCTATCGAAGTCCTCTCGGATGCCAGCAGCGGGAATGCGGCCGTTACTGCAGCCGCCATCGGATCTACTTCGGATGGGACAGCCATAGATCCTGTAACCGGCATAGCCACGCTACCCGGTCCTCGTGAAGTTGACCCCCTCGAGGTTCGAGCCGAAAATTTTATTGTTCGAGGCGAAGGAGATTGGTTGAATATGCCCGACAGTCAACGAGCCGAATTCCGTTTCGGCAACGGACTGATCGCCATCAGCGGAAAGCTGCTCAGCCTTGGTGGTAGCAGTCGCCGTGAAGCGCGTCCCATCACCCTGCGATTGTTCATGGATCGAGTGACATGCGTTTCTCGCGGTGGTCTGGCAACGATCGATGTCGCTTCGACCCAACAACCGATTTGCTTAGTGCGTCAAGCCAATGCCTCCTCTTTTGTGGTCGGACCATCGATTCCGCTGGTCAAGTATTCGCAGAAAGATTTTTCCGATTGGCCCACGGCTGAACTGCTACTGCTGCGCGGAGAAGATAACGCCTACGATGACTCTGTGGAATTCGTTTGTGAACTGGCAGCTGCCGGCAAGTCCTCACAGCGTTACTCCTTGGGCAACGCCACGAGCGATTGGTTTCAAGATCGGGCTCTGGAAACGAGTATTCGCTGGGTTAACGTCCCTTCCATGAGCATCCCGTTGAGCAAACAGACGCCGGAGAATTTTTTGCAGCGGGGAACGATGTTCATCCCCGGCTTCCAGCTTGCGTTGCTCCCCCGCCTTGGCCCCGCCGCCGCCCCCCCAACGGTCCCAAGCACATCGCCATAAGTAACCCTAAGGAAGTGCCTCAAAGCAAGTACTCCCTGTAAAAACCTACCTAAATTGCAGGGAAATCCAACGGGTGTATCCTCTGCGGATTTTGCGAATTTCGCTGGTCAGAAACGTACAGCTATTGATTTCGCGATCAGACAAGCGATTATTGGAAGAGTCTAGACGGACGGTATGGTCCGGTTTGAAGTCATCTGAATCCGCTTTTGGGATGCTCCGTTTTTGGGATGCATTGAGCGGAGTTCTTCGTTGTACCTACACTGGAGTTTGAATGATGAAGCGGTTGGTTGCGGTTGTGTTGGTTGCAGTGGTCTGTATCGGCGGAGCCTCGCCAGCCTTTGCGATTAAGGGTTTTAACGATCAGTTCAAGCTGACTTACGCCGAAGGTGATGGAAAGGCGGACTTCAAGAAATTGGTGGAAGAAGCCAAGTGCAACGTGTGCCATGTTCAGGGCGAAAACAAGAAAGTTCGCAACGAATACGGCGAAGCCTTCAAGGGCTTGCTGAAGAAGGAAGATTTCCCAGCAAAACGCTTCAAAGACGATCCAGAAAAGTGCAAAGAAGAGATTGAAGCCGCCTTCAAGAAAGTCGAAGAGATGAAGGCAAAGGATGGCAAGACTTTTGGCGAAAAGATTAAGGCTGGCGCTTTGCCTGGTGGTGACAAAGACGGCAAATAGTCCGTAGAATCGCTTAAAAAGATATCCATAAAAGCTGCTCGACGGGCGTGATGGCTAGGCGAGCAGCTTTTTTTCTTTTTATGATAGACACACAGAATTTATAATGGGCTGACTGCGGTTTAGGGAAACCGCTGGTCGGTTTATGACAACCGTTTCTTGAACTAGCTGACCTCTCGACTACATCTCTTCGATTCCTTGGAGTCTGATTATGAAACTTTCCTGGTTACTTTCGACGGCTGCTTTTTTCCTGCTCTCTTTTTCGACGGCCGTTCAGGGAGAAGATGGAGAGTGGCTGAATCTATTCGATGGCAAAAGTATGGAAGGCTGGAAGGTGAACGAAAGCCCTGAGAGCTGGAAGGTTGAAAATGGTGCTTTGGTTTGTCATGGCAAACGCAGTCACCTTTTTTACGTCGGCGCGGACAAACCATTTAAGAATTTTCACTTTACCGCCGAAGTGATGACAACACCGGGGAGCAATTCGGGGATTTATTTTCATACTCGATATCAAGACTCCGGTTGGCCGAAGTACGGTTATGAATGCCAAGTGAATATCACACAGAAAGATCCCAAGAAGTCGGGTGGCCTTTATGCGACGCTGGACGTAGCCAAACCACCAGCCAAAGACGACGAGTGGTATACGCAAGAGATTATTGTTCAAGGTCGGCATGTCATCACCAAGATCAATGGCGAAGTGACCGCCGATTACGTTGAGCCTGAGGGCAAAGAAGCTTTTTCGGCCGACTTTGAACGACGTTTGGGAGAAGGAACTTTTGCACTTCAGGCACATGATCCGGACAGCAAGGTTTACTTCCGCAATTTGAAAGTAAAGCGATTGCCCTAAATACGGTTTTCTTATCAATGTGCCTTGTCTTCTCTCGTCTTCAAGACAGATTGTTCATCGGATGAATGAATCTCGTTCTGATTCATATTGTTCTGGTTCCAGAGGAACTGCAACTATAACCTACGGGTCGAGCTGTGCTGGTGCACACCTCGCTAGCTTCCTCGCGATGATTGCGCAAAAATTCAGTTGCCGAATTAGCCTGATACTTTGCTGGCTTGTTTATCATAACGTGGCCTTAAATATTCAGGCTAATGCGCCAGTATCTGCAGCCGAGTCTTCGCAGGTGAAGTCGACGGGTTCGCTTGAAGATTTCGGCTTACAGCTTGAGGTTTCGATTGGTCTGGGTGGTAAATGGAAAGTTGGGTCCACGACGTCGATTCGCTTGAATGGTTTGGCCAACCGTGAACGCAACGGTTATTTGGCGATCGAAGCTGTGGATGGAGATGGTGTACCAGTACGTTATTTTTATCCTGAGCATTTGCAATTCGCTTTGAACGAAAAGATCGAACTGGAGTGGATCTTTCGAGCGGGGCGGGGAGATGCGGAAGCTCATTTGATCTGGATTGAAGCGCCTCAGGATAACTCATTGGACACGCGTCGCTCAGCGGGCAAGCGAGTCCTTTCCTTTTTTCCAGCGGAAATTGCGACGCCTCTCCCTTCGCATCAACCGTGGGTCGTGGAGATCGGGGAGTTGAAAATGGGGTTGGAAGCGGGCTTCCAATCGCGAACAACGCTCCCGCGTTACTCGACCAGCACGATCACGAAATTTTCTGAGTTGCCTGAGGATGCTAGCGCCTATCATGGTATCGATCTGATCGCACTCTCCACATCCGACTTTTCCTTAGTGGAATCGATTTCGGAGAAAGAGCATCGGCCGATCACTGAATTCGTGCGTGGGGGTGGGCGTTTGTTTGTTGCTTTGGGAAAGAATTCGCTGGAGGTCAACAAGCTTCCGTGGCTCGCCGAGTTGCTCCCCGGTCCTATACGAACCATTGTTCCGAACGTGAACGCCTCCACGATCGAATCGATGATCGGCACCAGCAAGCAACGACTTGAAGCACTACCGATGCCCGTACTTCAATTGACTCGTGGCATCAGCGATTTTTCCATCACGCTGCCTGATCGCCAGCGGATTCAAGTGATCACACGGTCGGGTTTTGGACTGGGACAGGTTCTCACTTTCTCAGCGGACTTGAATCTTCCTCCACTATCGGAATGGGAGGATCGTCCAGCATTGATTCAACGTCTACTTCAGGATCAGTGGGTTGTGGCGGATCAGGAATTGGGTGCTACCGCGGCAACCAGCAATTCTTATCTCGGCTATGACGATCTCTTTGGCCAATTGAGAGCCAGTCTGGATATCTTTCCGGAGGTCCAGATTATTTCGTTTAGCTATCTCGCGATCCTATTGATTCTATTGATGCTGATTCTGGGACCCGTCGAATATTATCTTTGGATCAAGGGCCTGAATCGCTCTGGTTGGACCTGGTTATCTTTGCTGGCCGTGGTCGCGTTTTCCTCTTGGCTGATGATTCGGCAGTACGATCAGCGGCGGCCCAAGATCCCACTGAGTCGAGGTGTCGAGGTGATCGATATGGAAGCCTCGACAGGTTTTCAAAGAGGCCGAATGTGGTTTCATACTTATCACTCAGCACCTGCTCAATTAGACTTTGCAGCCAAAGTGAAATCGATTGGTGTCGATGGGCAGGTTACTTCGAGTTCACTGGATTGGCAACCGTTGCCGGGGCGGGGGATTGGGGGCTTGGAATCTGGAATTCGCAGTCTGGAACAATTGCCTCCGTATGCTGCGCGGATTATCGGATCGCTACCGGACAACTCGGAGATCGCGACAACCGCAAAACTACAGACACTTCCCTTCCCAGCCGGATCGACCAAAAGTTTGCGTGTCGATTGGACCGGACGAGCCAAGCCAATAGACTTTGGAAATTTGCGAGAAATTACCGGGTCCGGCTTGATTCAAGGTGATTTTGTCAACGCATTGGATGTTGAGTTACTAGATGCCGTCATCATTTATCGCAACTTAGTTTATGCTCTTCCACCTCGAATGAAGTCTGGTGCGAGCGAGAGTATTACGATTCTCTCCACGCCAAAGGATTTGGAGCGCCGTTTGACGCGACGCGTTGCCCGCGATGGCAAAGACGTCACTGCTCCATGGGATCCTGCCGACAGAAACTCCATCGGCTTGCTGATGGATATGATCTTCTTTTATGAAGCTGCCGGAGGTGAAAAATACACTCGGTTGCAACATCGCTTTGAGCCATCGCTCGACATGAGCGATCTATTGAGTTTGGATCGCGCTATTTTGTTAGCGCGTTTACCGGAGAGTGCTTCCCAAGTCCAGATATCGTCCCCAGCGGGCGAGAATAGTTTCCGACCGGAAGCCAGTACCTTTATCCGCTGTATCCTACCGATTGGGCGATCGAAATAAGGTAGCGAAAAACTTGACCTCTTTACCCGTGTCCGAAATCCATCGCATTTGCGAATCGATCTACAGATAGCGAGCTTAACGTGATCCGAACAGTCAATCTGACCAAGAAGTACGGTGACATGTACGCGATTCGCGGCATCGATCTCGACCTCAAAAAGGGAGATCTGTTCGGCTTTATAGGGCCGAATGGTGCCGGCAAAACGACCACCATGCGTATCGTTGCAACCTTGCTGACCCCGACTTATGGTGAAGCTTATGTCTGCGACTATTCGATCTACACCAACCCTAAAGAAATACGGCGACTGGTCGGTTTCATGCCCGATTTTTTTGGTGTCTACGATGATATGACCGTCATCGAATACCTGGAGTTCTTTGCCGCCGCCTACAAAATTAACGGCCCTGCGCGGCGAAAACGCTGCGATGAAATGTTGGAAATCGTTGACCTGGATTTCAAACGAGACGCCTATGCGAACACCCTGAGCCGAGGGCAAACGCAAAGGCTTGGTCTAGCGCGCGTGATGCTCCATGATCCCCAAGTCTTGCTGCTGGACGAGCCTTTATCCGGTTTGGACCCACGCGCACGTATTGAAATGCGAGCGATGTTGCGAAAACTGGGAGCGCTCGGCAAAACGATCGTGGTATCCAGCCATATTCTCCCCGAATTAGCAGATGTTTGTAACAAGGTTGGAATTATAGATCGCGGCCAAATGCAGGAGTGCGCGACGGTTGAAGAAGTATTGCGTAAAGTGCGACCACAAATGATCCTGCTGATCGAACCGGTCGATCCCCAAATGATACAACCATTTTCAAAACATTTGGAACAACATACTCTGGTCGATCGTCTGGAAATACTTCCCAACAAGATCCGCGTGACCTTAAAAGAAAATGTCGCCGATTACAGTAGCATTGCCGTGTCACTGATCGAAGCTAAATTGTTTTTCAAACACTTTGGCGAAGAAGAAATCAATCTCGAATCTGCTTTTATGGCATTGACCCGAGGGGTCGGCGCCAAAATTTAACCTGTTTAGTATTTAGGGACTCCAATGAGCGCGAGTGCAACTTGGATTGCTGATCGTTGTTCGTCGTTCGATAGCAGCGGTATTCGTAAAGTCTTTGAACTCGCTGCGAAAATGAAGAATCCGATCAATCTTTCAATCGGCCAACCGGATTTCGATGTTCCAGAAGCTGTAAAGAAAGCTTGCATCGCTGCGATTGAGCAAGGGAAGAATGCTTATTCGTTAACCCAGGGTATCGCGCCGCTGCGTGAAAAACTCCAGCAACGCGTCGACAAAAGATTTGGACATTCCGATCGCTCCATGATTGTCACATCGGGCACCAGTGGCGGATTGGTTTTGTCGATGTTGTCGCTCGTTAATCCTGGCGATGAGGTAATTTTATTCGACCCTTACTTTGTGATGTATCCACCGCTTGTCAAATTGGTCGGTGGCATTCCTGTGATCCTGGACACCTATCCCCATTTTCGTATCGATATCAAACAAGTCGAAGCGGCCATCACCCCGCGCACTAAGTTGATCTTGCTGAACAGCCCCGGCAATCCCACCGGTGTTGTCGCAACGGAAGAAGAGGTCAAACAACTCGCTCAGCTAGCAGCTGATAAGCAAATCGCATTGGTTTCTGATGAGATCTACAGCGAGTTTTGTTATTCGGCATCACTGCCAACACCGGCCGACTACAATGCGGACACAATTGTGATCGATGGATTTTCTAAGAGCCATGCAATGACGGGTTGGCGATTAGGATTTGTGCATGGTCCTACCGCTGTGATTCAAACGATGATCAAGTTGCAGCAGTATTCGTTTGTGTGTGCTCCACAACCAGTGCAGTGGGCTGGTATCGCCGCAATGGATGTGGACATGACCGCCTATCGCGAGAGCTATCGAGCGAAACGTGATCGTTTAGTTCGGGGCATTCAGGATCTTTATGAGATTGCCATACCAGAAGGTGCTTTTTATGTGTTCCCAAAAGCTCCCTGGGGAACCGGAAGTGAATTTGTGCAATGCGCAATCGATAATGAATTGCTGATTATTCCCGGTAATATCTTTAGCCGACGCGATACGCACTTCCGCATATCTTATGCAGCCCCCGATGAAACCATCGATCGAGGTATCGAAGTACTTCGTCGACTAGCCAAGCAACGCTAGACGATTTTGCACGTGATGCGCTGGCCGGGACTTACGACGGTCAGCGATCCAAGTGGTGATTGGCGACCCGAGCGGTGATTATTGAGCGGTGATTATTGAGCGGTGATTATTGAGCGGTGATTATTGAGCGGTGATTATTGAGCGGTGATTATTGAGCGGTGATTATTGAGCGGTGATTATTGAGCGGTGATTATTTAGCGGTGATTATTGAGCGGTGATTATTGAGCGGTGATTATTGAGCGGTGATTATTGAGCGGTGATTATTGAGCGGTGATTATTGAGCGGTGATTATTGAGCGGTGCTTCTCGATCCCCGTGGCGATGCACCGATCAAAATTCCGTCGGGCAGGGGCCGTGCGGCCGTGAGAAACCCCTCTTCAAATAGCGCTTCTTTCAATAATCGAAACTCTTCAAAACTGTCTGGGTACACCCAAACTGTAATCACCGTTTCTCGAGGCTGACGTCCCGCCAATTCAATGCGCAGTCGACTCCCAGGCTCTAAGGCGGCTTCTATCGACTCGCCCATATTGGGCTCTACTACTTCAAGTTCAAATCGTTCCAATTCGACGACCGATCCCATGCCGACTCGACCACCCGATTGCACCATCCCCTTGGAGTTCACCAAACGGAATTTCATCAAATAACCTTCCATCGGACCTAAGGAATCTTCGATGACGTTTCGATTGATACCACGACGTGCCGCCAGTGGAGCGGTCTGCTTGAGTTGTTCTACCAGGCGGTCCCAAGGAATCACCGAAACCCGTCCTTCGGCCATTCTCAAATGCATCTCTTGACCAAAGACCGTTTTGGCCATGGGCGTAGGGAGATGCTGTAAGGCGATCGGAGCTTCTTCCTCTTCAGTCCCCTGCGACTGCGCATTCTTGAGATCTTCCAGTTGCTTTTTCAACTTAGCTATCTGGCTTTCATGCTCAACGCGCAGCCGTACATCCTCACTGGATTGTTCTAGTTTTGTTTTTAGTTCTTCTTCGAGAAGAGCGATTTTTCGCAAGAGCGCCAGTCGTTCTTCTTTGCGATATTTGAGTTCTAGGTCTTGTCTGGCCAATCGCTGTTCCTGCTCAGCCACACTCTTGCGAATCGAGACCATAGTCGTCGCAGGTTTTTCAATTTTAGACGCAGCCTGTTGGCGGAGTTTCTCTCCATGCTCTTTAGCCGCATGCTGGGTTTTAGTTCCCATGATAACGACCAATATGATCAAAACTCCAACCAGATTGGCGATGGTATCCAAGAAGGAATCGTCACCTATGGCTAGACCATCATCGCGTCTGTTGGCCATTTTGGGCCTCCTCTTGAATCACATCGATTCCGCTACCCTGAAGCACTCGCTGCAGTTGCTCGTAGCGATGTTGGGCATTCGGATCGATCGTAACTACAATTTTGGGCTTCCAATAGCCACCCGCTAAAGCCATTCCCCAACTGTCAACTCGACCTTGCAGAGCTTTGGACAGGTCCGTGCGGGCTTGCGCCAAACCTTTGCGCAGAAAGATCGTCTTGGTTCCCTGCTGCCCAGGTTCGGGCTGCAGAACCCAGCGATCTTCTTGACAGCGAATTCGAATCGTACGCTCGACCGCGGTTCCACGAATATTCTGCCGTGTCCAATCGTTACCGCGCGAGACGACCACGCCGGTTCCCGAAGGGCCTGACTCGGACTCTTTGGGAGGCTTAGCATTTTTGTCATTCTGGCTGGAGGGTTTAGCCTTCGAAGCGTTGCTGGAGGCCGAGGCGTTGCTAGATGTCATTGTGAATCCAGGACCACCTTCTCCCCCCGCTGGTCCCATCGCAGAATCGCCTCCACTAGCGACATCTCGATAGACACTATCTTCCGGTGGAGCAACACCACTGGCTTTTCCATTTTGTGCCATGCGGCCTGAAGTATTACCGTTGCCAGAGTCCCCTGAACGACTCGAGGCTGAATTCGAAGCGGTGTAGCCATAATTGCCTGCGGTCGCTCCGCCACTGTTTAGACGATTATCGCTGAGCTGTTGGCCATTTGCCGTTTTTGCTCCCCCGGATGCATCGCCCGCTGCGCTTGGGTTTTGGGTTTGTCCGCTACTCGTTCCACCGCGTTGATCCATCGCAAACGGTTCGCCCGTTCCAGGACTTCCTAAATTGTTGCCTGGCTCCAGCCCGTTACCCTGAGAGCCAAAGTTACCCTGAGTAGCACTGTAGCCCTGAGTGGCACTGTAGCCCTGAGGACCAGGTAGGTTCAGGGGACGTTGTCCCCCGGTGCCAGCCAATCCTGCGCCATTTGAGACCGCGTTTGGAGCCGACAACGTAGAGCCGCCAAAGCCTGATGCATTAGTACCCGGCAGTGGGCCACCGAGATTCATCACATTGCCCGAGCCGCTTCCGAGTGACATATTTCCCATCGCAGGATTTCCCGTCGCAGAATTATTGCCTGTTCCACCGCGACCACCGCCAGAGCCAGGTGCGGGCAAGGAGGTTCCATCGGGCAACTTTTGAATCATCTCTGCATCTTCTGCAAAAACTAAATCGCCCCCTTCATCTTCTCCGGTACCTGAATCATCGCCGCTACCATCGATGGGTCCCCACGAATCGCCATCTCCTCCAAGTTCATCCTGTAACATTCCACGCATGCGATTGGGCATCGCTGCGATAAGGGCGATTTGTCGTTCGCGGGCCTGAGCGACAATTTTTTCAAGTTCGATATCGAGAGGTCTTTCGAACTTGGGAAATTTCAAGGTCAATTCGTTGGCAACCAATTCATAGCCGAACTGATCATCCCAACTGGACATGGCACCTCGCGCCATGGCGTAAGTTCGAATGCCATCAGGACGTACGATCAAAAGCGGGTAGGGAGTCGCGCCGCCAGTTGCCTCGATGGACTCCAGATGATTACGGATTGCTCGCAGTACTGAATCGAGAGGATTACCTGGGCCATGGGGCGGTTTCAAATCGCGGAGCGACAGTTTGAAACCATCGGGCTGAATGATCAATCCATCCGCCACACATTCCAAATAAATCGGTCGTCGCGAAGTGCCATTGGGGCCCTGATAGGGAATGATTGAATAGGCCGTCTTTTTGTTTTTGGCTTCTTCCTCCTTCTCTTTTAACTCTTCTTCCTTTTGAGCGATGGCGAGTTCTAACTCTTTCTTGTTCTTCTCCCAATCGGCTTGCTCGCTATTCTTTTTATCTTTCTCCTCAGCTAATTTCTCATATTTGCTGACCAGTTCCTCCATCTGATTTTGTAATCGTTGGATATGGTCTTCGATATGAGCAAGTTCACCTTGTTTTCGATCTAGTTCTTGTTGCTGATTCGCGCGGACCTTTTGCATCTCTTCACTCAAAGCCATCATCTCTTGAGAGATTTGCTCCGCCTCCGCTGATGCAGCGATATCTTTGGCGGTCGCCTGCGCATTGGAGACAATGAGCATCAAAATGAGCACCAGAGCACCCATCGTGCAAAGCAGAACCGCCAAAAAGGGAAACAGCGATGGAGCGACTTCGTCGCGTCGCGAACGGCCGCTCATGCCGCTTTACCTTTTCTGTCGATCACTGCTCTTCGAGAATCGAGTAGGCCGCTGCGTTCCATTTGCGTTGCTAAGACGGCTACTGCTTCTGTCAGACAAATCGCTGCTTCATGGAATCGATCCACTTGACTTAATTGTTGAATGTTGGAATTGAGATCTTCTTCCAGTCGACGTAGAGCATCACCCGAATGAACCAACTTCTGCAACAAGTCCGCTTGCTTGGCCATTTCTTTTTGTTGACCATGAATCGCGCGGGCTTGATCGGAAAGTGCGATCTGCCATTGTTGCCAACGACTCTCCAATTGCTCCGCCCCTTCTCGCTGAACTTCTGCCATGCGATATGCATGACTTTCCATCGCATCTCGAATCGATTCACTCAGCGCGATTTGAATCTGATCACCCGCTGTTCCCGTCAAGCTCGCCCATTGCTGATGAGCCGCTTGAATCGTTTGCTTCCATAATTCAGCTTGCTGCTCCACAATTTTCTGAACTGCAGAAACCAATTCGGTAGAGAGTTGACGCCAGTGGACCTCCATCGCTTCTGTCTCAGCCTGCTGGGGCGTAACCAAAAAACCCATCAGGAATTCCGAACAAGAATGATCAATCCGTCCCAAGATAGAAACCTCCATCTTTTGGACCGCAAATTGGACGTACATGGCGACGACTGTTAGCACCAGAGCTAACGCGGTTGTATCGAACGCGACATACAAACCTGCCGTAAGTTCGTTCATCACTTTGTCCGATTGTTCCGCGAGCGCTTTGGTATCCATCGCGCCCAAGGTGGCGGAAATACCGAGAACCGTTCCCAGAAACCCCAGCATCGGCATTGCCCAAATCGCAATGCGGACCAAACCGTAACTCTCGTGTTGTCGATCGCCATCTTGCTGGGCAATATCCCTAAGGTCGTCATCCAGATTTACGCCGCTGGCGCGCATCGATTGCTTCCTCACCACAGCTTCAATGCGTTGTCCGAACCAACTGTGACGAATCGAATCGGGTTGACTTGCCCAAAGTTTGAGCAACCATTTTGCACGATGGGACACCTCGATCTGATCGGGAGCATTCACCAATGTTCGCAACGATTCAATGGATAAGCCAATCCAGCGATGTTGACGAGCGGCCAGGACGGCCTTCAAAATCAAAGCCCAAGAAGATATGAGAAACAGAGCGACTGTTCCGAAGCAAACCCAATGCCCCATCAGGTATCGACGCGTCCAGGGATTGTCCAAAGGACCTCCCATAATGGCACTGTAAAGCAAAATGGTACAGGCGCTGCCAAAGATGATTGGAGGCAGTAATGGTAGCGTGAAGCTGGTGGCTTCCGTAACCTTCGTTTTCTTCGTCACCACACGATTCCTTCCGTGGAAACTGTAACGCTAATAAGCTCACCCCGCACGCCGAATAATCGTTGCTGCGGAGGATTCCGACGGCTCGTGGCCAGTGCAGAATCGATGCGAGGCGGGATTGTTCCTGTGATGGCTCTTCGCGTCCAGGGGAATTTTGAAAAAAGAATTCATTCACCTGCTAGCATTCCGGTGCAATGCCGTTTCTTGCCTACGACAAATACCTCTACGGTCTCTGCAACTCGACAAAGAGCGTAGAACCCTCGTGAGCCCCTGCCACGAAACGCTCTTGCTTTCCCACCACGCATTTTTCTAAACTCCCAAGGCCTATGGAGACCGCGGAGCTGCCACATAGCCGTTGGGCTTGCCAAAGAGTTTCCACTTGAACCCATATCGGTAAGAACGCGAATTCTTCATGTCACTTGTTTGGGCAAAGCTCACGGTTGCCCGAATCACAATGCACGATGCAAAGGACAAGGTAGTACACCATGGCTAGAAATCCCTGGAATGTTTTCACACTGCTGGTCGCCGTTTTGCTATCGGGGAGCTATTTTACTTTTGGCCAGTACACTTTGGGCCAATATCCCAGTGGTCAAGATCCCAGCGGTCAAGATCCCAGCGGTCAAGCCGCAGGTGTCGACAAATTGCCAACTAACGGATTGCCGGGCGCTAAGGTTGCGAATCCTGTGGCTGCCCCATTCATCGCCGAAGGAGCTGGAGTCGGTCCAAACTTTCCTCAGGTCGCCGCCGCAGGAAACAGTGAACTCCTGATGACTACTTCGCTCTTTTCTGATGGTAGGCAGCAGGTGGTTATTACAGACACCAAAGCAAAAACCATAGCGATCTATGAAGTCGAACCGGCGACGGGAAAAGTGTTGCTTCGCAGCGTTCGCGCTATCCAGTGGGACCTTCAAATGCAACAATTCAACGCTACATCCCCCACTCCCGGCGAAATCCGATCGATGACCGGTGCGAAATAGTTGGATTGGGTCAAAAAACTGGGGTGAAAAGAGCTCAAGTCTGGAAATTTGCCCACCCCCCGATTACTTTAGAAGTGTGCACTGGAAGCGCGATTCTTTTGGCAGGGAGGGATTCTCTTCGGAGTTCAGCTGGAGAAGGTCGCACGCATGTCCGGAAATTTTGTTTTGCTCGAGGAAGCAGCCAAGCTCTTGGGGGTTACTCCCGACGCGTTGGTGGAAATGCGTTCCCGCGGTGAGATTCGCGGTTTCCGCGAAGGCTCTAGCTGGAAATTTAAAATGGAAGATATCCAGCAAGCGATTCGCAATCGCAGCGATGCGGGTGATTCCGATATCGGTAGCGATGTCTCATTGATTGCCGATCCAGGAAGCGGTAGCGACGTAAAACTGGTAGCTGGCCGCAGCGGACTCAATTTGGCCGATTCCCAAATCGGCAGCGACATTAGCCTGGATAGCAGCATCAAGATCGACTTAGATGGTAGCGATCTACCACTGGATGAAGCTGGAGCGAGCGGCTTGGAATTGTCGCTGAGCGAAGGATCCGATGTGATCGAAGCATCCGGACTGAATTTAGGACGCTCTGCGAGTAAAGAGAAATCGACCCCGAGCGATAGCGATGCCGATATTGGCAGCGATCTTGAATTGTCTGATGATGACGATTTGGTCTTGGGTGGTGGAGGAAGCGATTTAGCCTTGGCTAAAGATAGCGGTCTCAATCTGATGAGCCCTTCAGATAGTGGTATTTCGCTTGAAGATGCACCACTAGACTTGGCAGCTAACAGCGGTATCTCCGCTTTGGACTTGGCAGCAGATTCAAAAGTTAGCAAAGGATCCTCTGCTAGCGGTTCGCTGGTCAATTTCCAACAAGATGAAGAATTCCAATTGTCACCATCCTCTGGTGATATGGAACTTGAGGAAGACTCCGGCTCGCAAGTGATCGAACTGGAAGATAGCAGTGAATTTGGCGATGCGGCTGTTGCATTGCCGAGCGAACCCAGCCTCGATGCAGGTGGCGGTGATATCTTTGGCAGCGCAGCACCGTTGGGCGGCGCTGGAGCCATTGGCGCTGCCGCAGGTCCTGCGGCCGTCGCGGTCGCTGCTCCTGATATCCCACTGGGAACCGTTGAAGTCGTCCTCTTGATGATCACCTTAACGCTGATGTGCCTCTGCGGGATTATGGTGAGTGATGTCATCGTCAATATGTGGGCCTGGAACAGTTCCAGCGACATGACCAGCGGTTTCACCCAAGCAGTGCTGAGCGCTTTTGGGATGAAATAGTCTCTCCCTGATTTTTTCTCGCCAACAGATTCTGCGGAAGCGAAGAGGATTGCTCTTTCCACCGAAATCTAGAAATGCTAAAGGAACCTGCCGAGAAGTTGGCAGGTTTTTTTTACGTGGCCAGGGAAGAAAAAACGTGAATCGCTGGAACGTCCCGCAAACTACTATTCCACCACGCGATTCGCAGAATGTATCCCTGCGAGTCGATAGCACTTATCTCTATGCTGCACAAGAAAATCGAACGCTGAGCATTTCCTTCCCACTGTACGCCGCGGCTCTCGCAATCGTGCTCTCCCTGACAACCGGCTGTCAATCCTGGGGGCCTGCTGCCCAAATCAAGCAGTGCCAACTTGAAAGCGATCGATTGTTGGCCGAGTTTCGGGCCCAAAAGAAAAGAGCCGATGAATTGGAAGGCAAACTTCAAGACTCGCAAAGCCGTTTGGCCGATGCCGAAAAGTTATTGGCTCGAATTCAAAACGGAAATGGTACCACGGACCGCGTCCTGGCCAATCGCGGTGCCAATGCCAATCGAGCGATCCCTAGCAATTCGGCCAACGTTTCTGACAGAAATTTCTCCTCCGGTTCCCTCGGCGTCTCGTCCGACGCGGCAAATAATTCCGACCCTGATATCCAGTGGCGTCCTAAAGGCGCCCCCCTCAGGTAATGAGCCGAACTGCGGCAAATTGTCGCATCCTGCACCTGCGCTCTCTATGCGGTGCGCTAAGGGGATTAGGAAATTCGATTTCATTGGGTCCGCCCCATTCAGTCCATTCGCTAGAGTGCAGGACGCGAGGCCGCAAGCAAGATATGGTAGATTATGTTCTCAGCAAGCTGTTTTTTCGCAGGAAATAGGATGCGCGATAAAGATGGCTAGAATCGGGGTCCATTGGTTGGATTTGCCCCACCGCATCGATGCTTGGCGCGATATAATTGCAAACGCACTAGAGGATAGCCGTTAGCGTACAATCCTGTAGGCACCACGCCTTGAGCGGTTTCGGTATTTCCACCCCCCATTTACCATGCCCATGCGGCCGTGGCCCACCTAATTAGCCCAGCGAACTCCTCGATTGGCCTTGAGGGGTCAAAGGCTCCAGCAGAGCAGTGGCAGAGATACGTTGATGGTCAACCGAAAACCAGCAAGGCCGAACGGGCAAACCACCACTTGCAAACCTGAAGTAACAATGGCCCAGAATACTGTCGGTTAACCTGGCAGTTTGTTCACAGTCAACAGCCTGTACGGGCTTTGAGATAGAGTTCCTAAATGCGACGTTCTAAACCGATGACAACATCTAGTTCGATTTTTCCAGCAACCGGTCCGCTTTGTCTGCTGGGTTTGTTCGCGATTTCTTTGTGGAGTCTGGGGCTAAGCGGTTGCAGCCCATCGACACCTGAGATTCGCAGTTACGAAGTGCCGCGACAGAAGGGTACGCCATCCTCCACCCCACCGAGCACACCCGCAACTTCAGAACCCAAGCGTATGCTCGGTGCGATCATTCCTGCTGGTGAGGACGCATGGTTTTTGAAAGCTGTCGGTACACCTGATAAAGTCCAAGAGATGGTGAGTTCTTTTGAAAAGCTGATCGCTACTTTCGTGATCCAGCAATCCGGTGAGCCAAAGTGGGAGTTACCTGAGAACTGGAAACAACAGCCAGGTACTGGTATGCGATTTGCCACATTGACTGCCAAGGTGGGTGATGAAGAAATACCAGTTTCCGTGATCAAACTACCGATCTTCGAAGGAACCTGGGAAGAATATTGCGAGAGCAACGTGAATCGCTGGAGGGGAGAACTTTCGTTAGCCAATCAGAAGTGGGCAGAGATTGCCACTTATGCCAAGCCGATTGAAGGGAAAGAGGTCGCAGGGGCTTCGCCAGGGCGGTTGGGTTATTGGATCAACATCGAAGGGACGCAAGATTCTAATCGCTCTATGGCAGGACCGGGTGGTGGTAGCATCCCGAGTAATGGCGGGACTCCACCTTTCGCGCCTTTTGCCAATGGTGGAGCAGCGGCGGATAACCCGAGTGCCGACAGTGTTTCGGCTGGCAAGTCATCGCCGCTAAAGTATGAACTTCCCGCAGGCTGGACCGATCGCGGCGCCTCGGGCATGCGGCTGTTAACGTTATGGGTTGGTGAGACTAAGGAGCCACCCAACGAGATCACCATCATTCCTGCATCGGGAGATTTGACGAGCAATGTACGCCGCTGGCAGGAACAGATCACCGAGAATGTGACCGACGATATGGTCCATCAAGCGATTGAAAAAGCGGTCACCACCAAAGTGGACAACGTTGAAACTAAAATTGTCCATCTGGTGGACTCGGCGGAGCAGCCCAAGCAATCGATCATGGCAGCGATCATCCCGATGGATGAGCAAAGTTCGCTGTTTATCAAATACAAAGGCGATGCGGAAACGGCGGAAAAGGAAAAACAAAAGTTCGTCCAATTCGTCGAATCTATTCGTTGGAAATAATACTCAACCTCTCACTCAAGTAGATTGACCTGATTTAGGAATTAGATACATGGCAGTTGGCACAATTCCCACAGCCGGCAGTGCGAGTGCACCACGCTCCGAAATCAAAGTACGCATGCATCCCAAGTCACATCCTCTGTGGACGGCATTGCAATGGTGCGGCTCTCTAAAAATTACCGTGGCCATGTTTTTGGCAAGTGTGTTCATCTTGTTTATCGGAACCCTCGCACAAGATGAGCTCAACCTCCCAGATGTGAAGGCCATCTATTTCAACAGCTGGATCACGACGATTCATTTTCGGGATTTTGTACCAGTCACGATGTTTGGCGAATATAACATTTGGGGCTCCTTCCCGTTTCCTGGTGGAGCCACGATCGGAGTGATTCTGCTATTTAATTTGATCGCTGCTAAAATCACTCGCTTTCATATTGCCGCCAAAGGTAACCGGCTTGTTTGGGGCCTGATCGTTTCACTGGTGGGCGTTGCTCTGACAACAGGCGTGCTCATGTCGGGGCATCTCGCCGATGGACTGCAAGGCAAACCACTGGTCGACTACGATTCTGTTTGGCGATTGCTGCAATTAACGTCTGTTGGAATTACGGTTGCCTTGGTAGCCACAGCCTTTGCCAATAAGAACCAACGCAAACTTACCTCCATCGTTTTGATCACCAGTTCGGTGCTGATGGCGATTCTCACCGGTTTGATTTTATTCGGAGGCGAGTCATTCCGAATGAGTGAACCTGGTCTACGAATCATGTGGCAACTGATTCAGTCCAGTGTTGCCGGGGGAGTATTGTTGGTCGGACTGATCCTCGTGTTTGGGACGCGTGGTGGAAACGTTCTGATCCACGTCGCCGTCGGTCTGGTGATGGTCGGACAATTCGTTTTTGGCGATCGACAAATCGAACAGCGAGTTTCAGTAATCGAAGGTCAAACGACCAATCTCGCGTTCAAAACCGACGAGTTTGAACTTGCTGTGGTCGATGTGAGTGATCCAGACACTGATCGCGTCACCGTCATCGCGGATACGCTCTTGAAAACACACGATGCCAACAAGCAAACGATTAAGTCGGACCAACTTCCCTTTGACGTTCGCATCGTTGAACTCTTTGTCAATTCAGACTTGCGTCGCGCCGGGCCGGTGGAACCCAATCAAGCTACCACAGGCCTTGGCAAGTCATGGATCGCTCTGAAAAAGAAGCCTGAGGGAGGTGTCAGCCCCAAACCCAACATCAGTTCGGCCTACGTGGAACTGCTGGACAAATCCAACGGCCAAGCGTTAGGGACCTATCTGGTCAGTCAGTTCCTAAACGACCAAAGCCAGATCTTTATGGAATCTGGCGGCGATCAGCTAGATACGGTGGAATTGGGGGGCAAACCGTATCAATTACAGTTGCGCTATCGCCGGGAATATAAGCCCTATGAAATCACCTTGACCGATGTGCGACGCATCAATTATTCCGCCTCGGAAACTCCTCGCGATTACTCTTCCTATGTAACCATCCGCGACAAAGAAACCAGTGAGACGCAAGATGGACGCATTTGGATGAACAATCCTGTGCGTTACAAGGGCGAGACGTTCTATCAAAACCAGTATTCCCAAGTGAAATTACCCGATGGCCGAGTGACCGAAATGACCGGCCTTCAAGTTGTCGAAAACGCCGGTTGGTTGATTCCCTATGTCGCTTGTGTTCTTGCATTCTGGGGTATGTTGGCCCATTTCGGCGGCACCTTCTTACGCTTTGCCGATCGGTACGATCGTATGGGATTAGGCCAAGGCTTGGACGCACTTGATGCGAACAGCCCCTATACTCCATCGGCGGCCTTCGACAACAAAAATTCAGTATCCTCCCGAACAGAGACGCAGCAACCAAAATCAGAGTCTCCCAAGAAATCTTGGTGGAATATCGCTTCGCCCATCCTGGCAGTATCGATCGTCGCCTTGTTCGCAGTTTCTGCAGCTAGACCGCGATCCGCAAAACCCAACGAATTCAATTGGCAAGCGGTAGGTTCGATACCCGTTTTGCATGAAGGACGCATTAAGCCGTTCGATACCGTTGCCCGTAACACGCTACAGTTTCTGAGCAACCGAACTTCTGTTTCGATGGCTAATCCTGAGGCGAGTGACTTTGCCAAGATGATGGGTATGAACCGAAAATCTTTCCCTGCCACTCGGTGGCTGGTCGGAGTACTGGCCGGCGACGAACAAATGGACAATGCCCAAGTCTTTCGTATCGATGCCAAAGAGGTTGTCGACCTCTTCGATCTTAAGCAACGCGATGGACACCGCTATAGCTTTAATGAGCTCCAGGGTGGCTTAGAAAAACTGGCAACTCAGGTCAAGCAAATCATGGATCTCGGTAAACCAGAAGATCAATTGACTTTTGCCGAGAAAAAATTCCTTGAAATCAATCGCAAGTTGCGGGTCTACAACCTTCTGGGATTCTGCTACAGAACTCCCGATCTTCCTGACCTCAATGGCGATCCTAATGCCCAGCAAGAGTTTGTGATGAAGATTCAGCAGATTATGCGGATTTCCGAACAACTCGAAGACAGCAATCCTCCGGCTATCATTCCTCCAATGGTCGCCATCGATCCTGCCAGTGAGTCGGAGAGCTCTGCTGCGGATAAGCCTAAATGGCAGGCTTTGTATCCGGCGATCGTTAATGCTCTTCGCGATCGAATTTTCGCTGCGGCAACACCCGATGGTAAGCCGTTTGAAGCTAACCCAGCCATTATGGGCTTTAATAACATACTGGCAGCCACCGAGAAGACACCTCGCGATTTTGATAAAGCGGTCAGCGATTACAAAAAGATCATTGGCGAATTTCCTGAGGCTGAAAAATCGGAAAGGAAAGCCAAGTTCGAAGCTTGGTTCAATCAGTTCAACCCAATCGATCTTTCGAAATGGTTGTACATTTTCACGGCCGTGCTTTGTTTTTCCAGCTTCTTGGTCTGGCCAAAACAAATCAACCGTTTTGCCTTCTGGATGCTGGTCGCCATTCTGATCATTCACAGCATCGCACTTATCAGTCGTATCTATATCACCGGCCGCGCACCGGTAATCAACCTATACTCTTCGGCTGTGTTCATCGGTTGGGCCTGCGTTTTGGCGGGCTTAGGAATCGAAGCGATTTTCCGACTCGGACTCGGAAACTTGGTTGCCTCGGTTACCGGCGGAGCTTCCTTGATGGTCGCTTACGGTCTGGATACCAGCGATACCATGCATGTGCTGCAAGCCGTCTTGGATACTCAATTCTGGTTAACAACACACGTGATCGCAATCACCCTAGGATATGGCGCCACGTTCCTGGCGGGTTTTATCGGTGTGATCGCGATCGCGCGCCGCATGTACGCAACCTATAAGGGAAGCAAAAATTCGGTTGTGCTAGAAAATGAAAAATATCTTCAAAGCCAACTCTATCGCATGACGTATGGCGTACTCTGTTTCGCTATCTTCTTCAGCTTTATCGGTACAGTGCTCGGCGGTCTCTGGGCAGACGATAGTTGGGGACGATTCTGGGGCTGGGATCCCAAGGAAAACGGAGCGTTGATGATCGTCCTTTGGAATGCGGCCGTACTCCATGCCCGCTGGGACCGTTTGGTTGGCCATCGAGGCTTTGCACTGTTTGCTATCGCTGGCAATATCATCACCGCTTGGAGTTGGTTCGGTACCAATCAACTCGGTATCGGATTGCATAGCTATGGCTTCACCAGCGGCATCCTGCTACTGCTGGGGCTATTCGTGCTCTTCAATTTGGCTGTGATTGCTGCCGGTTGGATATTCACGCACTCGACACTCGAAGACAAAACTACGCAGAAAGCGTAACCGTGGATCTCGCTTTCCCGCTTTTTGTTCAGCAGCGACACTAGCGGGATTGCATCAGTTTCCCAGTACCTTCGACAGCGAGCCAGTGAGAATTGGCGGGCAGGTCCGTGGCAATGGTTTCGACTCCGGAAAGCCAGCGCACGCGAACGCGATCGATTCTTTCATGCTTGCCAAATCCCAAAATCAATTTCTGTTCATTGACCGCTTGATAACCGCCCCCCGCCACTAGTTGTCGCGTCCGCTTCTTGCCTTGAACCTCCACTTCAACCATCGTTCCATAACCATCGCGTGGAGAGAGTGTCCCTACGACTTCAATCGCGAAATAATTCCCAACATCGGTGGACTGATTTTGAAGTACGGCTGAAGGAGCATCAATATGCGAGATAAGCACGTCTTCTTTTCCATCGCCATTCCAATCGCAAGTTGCCATACCGCGACCAAGATACTTCTCCTCAAAGAATTCACCTAAGGTGATCGATCGCTCTTCCAGAAATCTACCTTTGCCTTGATTGCGAAAGAACTGCGCAGGCATTTTGAAGGGAATATTTTTGTAGGTGTAATCGTCAACATGGCCGTTGGTGACCATCAAGTCGGGCTGACCATCAAGATCTGCATCGACGAATTGGGCCCCAAACCCTAACATGCGATAACTGGGCGTACGCATCCCTGAAGTATTGGTCGCATCAATGAATCCATTGGCTTTCTGTAAGTAGAGAATATTCGCTTGGTTGTAAAAGTTGGTGATGAATAAATCCAAGCGTCCATCACCATCCGCGTCATCAACCGCGATTCCCATACAAGCCTGCGCCACTCCATCTCGATCGAAAGCGACACCCTCCAAAACGGCTCGCTCATTGAAGCCCGTCTCCTCACGTTGCGACGAATCACTCTGAACAACGGCTTTCCGTTTGTTGCGAAAATAAAAGTTCGCACTTTCATCATTGGCTACAAACACATCCATACGAGATGAATGGGAAAAATCGGCTCCCACCACACCTAAACCATATCCGCCTGGAGCATGAATCCCCGACTCACGGCCCAGTTCCAAAAAGGCTCCATTGCCTTGATTGATCCACAACCGATCCTGTGTTGGTATAAATGCGGTAGGCCCACAACCGCGAGGAGGACCATCGGTTACACATAACTTCTGCTTGTAATCATTCCCCTCGACATAAGTCGCATCGAAAAGATCTGGCAGTAGATCGCCATTGAGATCAACCATCAGGGCGCTGGTCGTCCAGATCGAACTGCCGAGCCGCGCTGATTCGGTTTGATCGCTAAAGGTTCCATCACCGTTGTTCCGCAACAAGCGATTTTGCTCTTGGTTTGCGATGTAAAGATCTGCGAAGCCGTCACAATCGTAATCGCCCACTGCTAAGCCAGCACCGAATTGCCCATCGATGAGCGAGACAAGTTCCCCCACTTCAACATACTTTTCACCACCTATATTTCGATAGAAGGCGTCGCGCGGCACGGGAACCGGTCTCCCATCGGCAACCGAACCACCTTGCGTCCAGTAGAGGTCGGGCCAACCATCGCGATCATAGTCAATCACGCCAACGCCTCCACCTGTAGCCTTATTGATCGGTAAGCCTGGAAGTTTCGAATCGCGATCGTTGGCAAAAATAAAGTCGACTCCAATACTTTTCGCCACATTCTGCCAACTTGTTTTTGCGAGCGCATTGCTGGCTATCGCCTCACGCTCTTCGGGCTTAGAAGGAGAGACTGCAGACTGGTCAGGGGGAAGGGGCCATTTCTGATAGTCCAGTCCAGCCAGAGGAGATAGGGATTCGATCGTTTTCTGTGTCGCGTTTGCAGCGATACCTCTCAATCGATTTAGCTTTTCTTGCTCAGGCTGATTCGTAGAGGACTGGCGGACGATCCAACGCTGCCAAGCTGCCGCTTCGATAGAGCGGCCGATCGATTCCAGGGTATCTGGCAGCGAATCGATACGATCTTTAAGGTCATGATACAATTCGGGTTGGTTTTTTCGCGTGTATAGTTTGCGAGCCAATTGTTCTAAATCATGCAAGATAACAGAACGCTTGCGCATCTCTTCAGCCTTGTTGGTTTCACCAAATCGATTCAAAAGAATTGCCAGTTGATAGGTCGCGGTACTGTTGATCGAATCGCGGAGCAAGGTTTCTGCAAAACAACGGGCAGCCACCGTTTCATTGTCCTGCTGTAGGTACCACATACCGCGAGTCAACCATACCAGCGGATGCGTATTGACCTGAGGGGGCAACGATTTATCCCAAGATGCTAAGGCATCAAAATTGCGCTGTTGCAGCAAGGTCCAGCCAAGCCAGGCCCATGTGTCTGGCAATTCGGGGTTCTGCTTGAGCACTCCGCGCAAAATGGTTTCTGCTTCTGTCAACGCATTGCGATCGAAAGCAAGCCTGGCATCGATTAAACGAAATTTTTCGTTGCCCGGAATAACTAATGGAAAAAGCTCACGACCTTTGTCGTCGCTGATATACAAACTGGGCAAACCCAACAGGACCAGATCTTCCAATTCTGCCTCTTCGAGCTTGGCCAACTTGATCAGGTATGGTTCACCTTCCCAACGCCGGGCTTGCAGAGTGAGAATCAAATACATTTGATAGTTGGCTTCGACCAAGTCGTCTTTCGCTTGCAAAGCCAGCCGCAGGTACTGCTCAACCTCCCGTGAATTCCCCTGTTCAAAAAAGAGTTCACTGCATCGCAGTTTACATCGAGCGGCCGCAATATCACCTTCAATCACTGGAGCGCTCTGATAAACCGACAACGCATCGGATACTCTTCCTAATCCCTCCAAGGCTTGGCCTTGCCACCAAAATGCTTGCGTATTTTGTGGCGAAGCCTCAAGCAATTTCTGGGAGAACTCAAGCACACCTTGATAATTTTTATTATTGAGCAAAGCTTGTATTTGCTCTGCCTGTTTTTCTGGGCTGTCCGATTTTGGCAAGATCCAAAATGCGATCGGCACCAGCGCGAGGCAAGCGACTATCCCGACGAGCAGAGCGAGCTTGTGCTTCATACGGCGAAGAAATCAAACAGGAGAAGAGTGTTTTACACGAAATGAGATAGACAAAATCGACAAGAGTATTTTCAACACATCTCATTGTATTATAACGGGAGATGCGGCGCAACAACCCCAGCCTGTTTCTCAGTCGATTCGATGTATTACTGCCGGGCTTGATAGGCGGCCGGAACCGTGGACGCATTTGGAACGGCAGGGAAGGGGAGGTATCTGCCCAGTGCATGAACTAATTCCTGCTGCTCCAGCGATTGAATTCCCCCAGTAGCCGTCGGTACTGAGGTCAGCCATTGCAAAACTTGATGACTATTGGCTCGCGGTAGCAGTTCGGGTGCGACCCCCGCATCAGTAAATGCCGGTCCATTGGCATCGGCAGCCATAACGCCGCCAACGACAAGATTTTCGGCTTCTAAGCGACTTGTCATTCCGCCTCGCAACGCAAGGCCCAGTGTGTCCCAATCGAAACTGCAGAGAAACTGGTCAAAGTGAACGAGAGTCGAGGTAGGCTCAAAGAACTCACTGCGCAGACGAAGTCCAAAAAGATAACTCGCCTGGACTAACCATTGGCGTGGCAAGCTGCCACCGCCCACGATGGATATTTCACCCGATGCTTGAACCAAATGCTCATTGCGAATCGTAGCTCTTAACGAACCAAGCGTCCCTTTACCGGCCAGATTTTGCGGCAAGCTTCGCGTTAGCTCATCAAAACTTAGATTTTCAATGCGACCATCCACGGTACAGACCGAATTTCGTTGACTTGCTTCTCCTTGAATTTCGCCAATAAAGCCAGCATCCATACCGAGCTTTGCAGCAGGAAACCAGAACGCTGCTAAGAGGGAAGAGCTGAGCCGATTCCCACCGGAATGAACATTCCATTTTGTGTAAGGCTCGTTTCGATCATGGATACGCTCCATCTTCAACTGAATTTTTTCGGCTAACTCTGTACTCATAGGCCGAGCCCTGAGTGCCATCGCTGACTCTTGCGCAGCTGTTTTGTACTCTAGTGATACATCCTCAAAACTATGGATGATTGCACCCTGGCCAAGTCGCAATTGCTGCAATTCAATGCGATAGTATTTTGGTGCTGTCGCAGCGCGACAAAGCAGATGAGCGTGCAGCCATTCCATCGCTCTGGTTAGTTCGTCAGCCTCAAGATCCAAGCTCTTGATTTCGACCAGATAGCCCTGGTCGTAGGGCGTTAGGTACACTTCATCCGCTAAGCCGATTCTCTGTTGGGTTTCCGGGTGCTTCCACTCGATAGATCGAAGTCGGTAACGTCGCGGGCTCAAAGAAACTGCAGCTTGCACCTCGACTTGAAGCCCCAGTTCCTGCGCGATCTGTTGCTGCCAGTAAGCTGCCTGATAATGGGCGGAAAAAGGAGTTTGCGACCACAGGACCCATATCAAGGTGAAGAGAGTTGGCAGCAAGGCACCAAGCAGAACCGCAGCGCGGCATAAAAACTTGCGCAGGCTTTCATGCATGCGCCATAGCGCTAGGCCCGCTAGGCGATTCGTCTGTTTTCTGGCTGAATGTCGACCTTCCATGACCGCCATAACTCAACACACAAAAAGTTCTTATTGCTCCATCCATTCCCTGACGGCGTTCTAGACTGCTATACCTGCTGCGCCAACTTTTGAAATAGATCGTATCTCGCTTTCATTTCGAGCACACTATCGCCTCCAAATTTCTCCACCAAAGCGGCCGCAACCTCAAAAGCCACAACGTGCTCTACGATAATTGCAGCGGCCGATATCGCGCAAACATCACTTCGTTCGTAGTTCGCTTTGTGGGCTTCTTTGGTATCCATGCGAATCGATTCCAGTGGCTTGCGCAGCGTACTGATCGGTTTCTTGGCGGCCCGGACGATGAGCGATTGACCATTGGTCATTCCCGCTTCTAAACCGCCCGCATTGTTGGTTGGCCTCACGTAACCTAGTGTGGGACTCTCGCGCTGCGCAGGGTCGTACTGGATCGGATCATGGACTTGCGAGCCTTTCAAACGGGCAGCTTCAAATCCCATACCGATTTCGACACCCTTGATAGCTTGTACGGCCATGACGGCTTGAGCGATCTTGCCGTCAAGTTTCCGATCCCACTGTGCATGAGTGCCCAGCCCAAAAGGGAGCCCATCGATTCGCACTTCGACAATACCACCGACAGTATCTCCTTCTTCGGCAACTTGATCGATCAGCGAGATCGCTTCGCCATCTTTAGCTGGGTCGAGGCTGTAGAGCGCACTTTGATCGCGACGATTTCGCAGTTCGGAAATCGTGCCGCTCGTGGCTGCGATTTTCATGCCACCCACTTCAACCACATAGCCAATCGATTCAATTCCGAACTGCTGCAATAATTGTCGAGCCAGAGCTCCTGCGGCAACGCGCACCGCAGTTTCGCGAGCGCTTGCTCGCTCTAGAACACCGCGAATGGTTCCGAGATATTTGATCGCACCGGTCAAATCACCATGTCCAGGTCGCGGACGTTCAAGTTCCTTCAGTCGCTCTAACTTGTAATCGCTATTGATCACCTGCAGAGCGATCGGACTTCCCAAAGTGATGCCTTGCCATGTTCCGGTAAGAATTTCGACTTGATCGGTCTCAAGTTTCTGTCGCCCGCCACGCCCATAGCCTCCCTGTCGCAGCCTCAATTCGTTATCGATCATCGCTGTATCGACAGAGAGTCCAGCTGGAAAGCCATCGATCATGGCCAAAAGGGCCTTACCGTGAGATTCACCTGCAGTCCAGTATCGCAACATGTTGATCTATATCTGTCAGTGAGCGGCCGAGTTACCCCGTTGGGGCCGAACCCGAAACCGGCGGAAAAAGGGAATGCATTTGGAACAAAACAGACACCAGGAACGTCTGTACAGAAACCTATCCAACGATAGAATTCCTCCAAGTCGAGTGTAACGATCCAAGCTTGCCGAGCCTAGGGCGTTTCGATTTCGAGAGACCCGGATCCGGGGTGATATTAACTCTGGGAGAGTTTTTTTGAGCGATTTCGCATGGCCCGCTTTGCTAGCCCGATACTTTGCCGGTCCACATTCCGGCTGATGCCATCTTTACCTGGGAAACAATTGGCCCAGACTAGACTGCATGGCCTACAGTGCACGGCTCAGAGTTGCCAGCTCAGAGTTGCCAGCTCAGAGTTGCCAGCTCAGAGTTGCCCCTTCAGAGTTGACAGCGACAGGGAGTTGCTGTCAAACCGGGTCGCCTTTCTTCGTTTCCAAACTTTATTGACCGAGCGAGTCGCCAGCGGATGAAACCTAGCCTACTGCAAGCCATCCACCACAGTTGGTTTCTTTTCGCCCTGGTCGTCGCGTTAGGCGTGGGACATTGGCAGGGAGCAAACTTCTTGTGGCTTGCCGACCTGAAATGGTTGCGGATTTCGATTGTGGTGAGCGTCATCTTCATCATGGCGCTCGGGGTTCCTTTAGCCGATCTCATGAAACAAGTCGCCAAACCTTATCCCACCTTACTGGCAGCCTGCATCAATATGCTCTTCATGCCGCTGGCGGCTTGGCTTTTGGGATTCGCCTTGCCACTCAGTTTAGCAGGCGGTTTTGTGGTCGCCGCAGCCATACCTTGCACTCTGGCTTCAGCCGCAGTTTGGACGCGCCGAGCGGGTGGAGAAGATTCGATCGCAATGCTCGTGATGCTAATCACCAACCTTACCTGTTTTTTTGTGACACCCTTGTGGCTTTTGCTTTTGCTCGGCAAAGACATACAACTGGATGTCAACAAAATGATCGGTGAGCTCTTTCTTCTGGTACTTATCCCCAGCCTACTGGCTCAAGGGTTGCGTTACCGGTTCGCAAAGGTTGCAAAGCTTGCTCAGCAGTACAAAGTATCCTTATCCACCATCGCTCAGATTGGAATTTTGTTGATGGTCATGCTCGGTTCGATCCAAATGAATCGATCGACGTCGGGCAACTCGCAGTTTAACTCTTCGGCTGCCTACCTCCCTTATATCCAGGCCATCGTGGCCGCGGTCACATTGCATGGTATCGCCTTGGCGCTTGGCTGGTATACGGCCGCCGCTATGAAGTTTAGTCGACGGGAACAGATTGGAGTTGCCATCTCGGGCAGTCAAAAGACGCTGATGGTCGGCCTGCAAATTTGTATCGATTGCGGTGTGAGTATTCTACCGATGGTCCTTTATCACATCTCGCAATTATTGATCGATACTTTTTTGGCCGATTGGTGGGCGCAATATAACCGTAATTCGTCAAAACCAGAAAAGCCATGATACAACGTGCCATGGCTTTCAAAACAGCCGCTGAGTATCCGACACAAAAAAGGTTGGCCGAAATCGCCATCGATTTTCGGTACATCAAGACTTAAGCGATCGATGCTTTACTCTGCCAATAGTTTGGCCAAGGTTGGTTCTAAAGCTTCGGCCCAGCGGCGATAACCTTCTTGATTGGGATGCAAGAGATCGGGCATTACTTCCTTGGGCAATTTCCCGTTGGCATCCACAAACGAACCATTGATATCGACGAAGTAAACGTCTTTATCATTGGCATACCCCTTGATGATCTCGTTGGCCCCTTGATTCAATTTGCGCAGCCCATCTTCGTTATCAGCACCTCTGGGAAAAATCGCCAACAGCACAATCTTGGTTTCGGGCAATTTCTTGCGCAACGTTTTGAGGATCTCGGAAATCCCTGCAGCAATATCTTCGGCGGTATCTTGTCGGTGGCCGGCGTTGTTGGTTCCGATCATGATCACCGTTACTTTCGGGGCGATACCATCGATCGCTCCGTGGTCCAGTCGCCACAAAACATTCTCCGTGCGATCTCCGCTGAAACCGATATTGAGCGACTTGCGTTTCGCATAGTACTTTTCCCAAATCGCTTTTCCATCACCTTCCCAGCCGTGCGTGATCGAATCTCCGATCCACAACAGATCCACAGTACCGAGCTTTTCTTTTTCTTTGAGTTTCTCTTGGTGCCGAGGCATCCACCAAGATTTGGCCCACTCCGCCGTTTGAACTTCGGGTTGGACAGACAGCGGAAGTTTGGCTGCGTCTTGCGCCATAAGACCAAGGGTTTGGAAGCAACTCACGGACAAGCAACCGAACAGGATCCAGAGAATCGAAAAAGAACGGCAACAACGCAACATCGAAAGCCCCTTAAGTGGACAAAATAGAGAAGATGCAACATGGCAGGATCGGTATCCCAACTTTCGACACCGCGATCGTCAAAAGCTGATGCGCGGATCAGCGAACTTTACCGCAGAGTATCGACGCATTATGTCCGCCAAATCCGAAGCTGTTGTTCATCGCTATCGAGAGGCGTTTTTGCTTGGGTTGGTTAGGAGTATAATCCAAATCGCAAGCGGGATCCGGATTTTCCAGATTGATCGTTGGCGGAACAATATCATGATGAACCGCTAGCACGGTCAAAATCATTTCGATCCCGCCGCTGGCACCCAAGGCATGACCAATATGCCCCTTGGTGCTGGAGAGTGATACCTTGTACGCATGGTCGCCGAACACACCTTTAACAGCTTGAGTCTCCGCTTTATCTCCCAGCGGTGTGCTGGTTCCGTGAGCATTGATGTAATCGATGTCCGCTGGACTCCAACCCCCATCGCGAAGCGCGTTGGCCATCGCGCGACCTGCTCCCCGTCCCAATTCATCGGGCTGAGTGATGTGACCTGCATCGCCGCTGGCACCATAGCCTAAAACTTCGGCATATATTTTGGCGCCGCGACGCCGCGCATGCTCGAGTTCCTCAAACACCAAAATACCTGCACCTTCCGCCATCACAAATCCATCTCGATCCAAATCGAAAGGACGGCTGGCTCGAGTCGGCTCTTCGTTGCGTGTTGAAAGAGCTTTCATATTCTGGAAACCGGATACTCCCATGGCCGTGATGGCCGCTTCGGTACCCCCAGTCACAATGACATCCGCATCGTCGTATTGGATATACTTGAAGGCATCGCCCATCGCATTGGTGGCGCTAGCACAAGCAGTCGCGACCGTGAAATTCGGTCCCTTCATGCCGTGACAAATCGAAATGTTGGCCCCTGCCGCGTTCAGCATCAATTTGGGAATCGTAAATGGACTGACACGGTCCGGTCCCTTGGTCAGCAAGCGTTCGACTTGAATTTCGATTTCGGAAAGCCCTCCGATACCCGATCCCAAGATGACTCCGCAGCGAAATGGATCTTCAACCGTCATGTCGATCCCAGAGTCTTCAATCGCCTTGCCCGCTGCGTAGGTCGCAAACTGCGTAAAGCGATCGAGGCGTTTCGCTTCTTTCGCATCGACATATTTGCCAGGATCAAAGTCGGGAATGTCGCTCCCGAAACGCACTTTAAATTGAGAGACATCCAAAATCGTCAATGGATGCACACCACTGCGGCCGGCAAGAATGCTGTCCCAAAGGACGGTCACATCTCCACCCAGAGAGGTAATAACCCCTAAGCCAGTTACGACAACACGACGTTTCATAAGACAAGCCCGTTGGTTGATGCCAGCCGACTCGCAGGCCGAATCGGCGCTAAAGCCGGAATCTTCCTAGAAAAAAAGCGGCCAAAGTAGGCCGCAAGAACTCAAATGTGCCCTGTTACGCTCAGCCGCCCTGATTCTTCTCGATGAAATCAACGGCTTCGCCGACGCGTTGGATCTTTTCCGCAGCATCTTCGGGAATACTGATATCGAATTCTTCCTCTAGCTCCATGACAATTTCTACAATGTCCAGCGAATCAGCGCCAAGGTCGTTCACGAAATGCGACTCCCGTGTAATCTTGTCCTTGTCTACGCCAACTTGCTCGGCCACGATGCCAATCACGCGTTCCTGGACCGACGCCATGTTCAAACTCCTTGATGCCAATGGTTTGTTTGATTTTCGATTTTCTATGCCAGTTTACGGTACTATACCCATTCACGCTGGTACACCCGTTTGCAAGGATATACCAGTTTATTTGCTCGTCTTATGCCCCTGAGTTGCCCAATCCTGTGGCAAGCCCTGGGAAGTTCCAACGCACTCACTTGATTTCCAGGATGACGTTTGGCTCACTTTCGCTCGCCATCACCTCACCTTTTTATGGTCCTGTCGCTTTTATGACCCGATCTCGTTTATGACCCTATTTCTTTTATGATCCTATCCGTTTTGGTGGATAAAGTCGTTTCCACAACTCCCTCCACTTTTTTGCTCGGATAATGCTTAATCGCCAATCTGTTCTCCCGAGTGGAATAAGCAAAAGGTGTTAAGACCAAGAAGATAGAGGATTCTAGCAAAGAAGGTCAAGCCAGGAAGCGGGGAGACCACTTTCTAGCCGGTCATTCCCCCATCAACGGTCAAAACTTGCCCGGTCACATAGCTCGCCGCCTTGCTCGCTAGGAACAAAACCGCCGCCGCGACATCTTCAGGAAGACCTAAACGATTGGCGGGAATGCGTTCCTTCACCTTGTCTGTAACCACCGCCCCCAGAGCTTTGGTCATGTCACTCTCAATAAAACCGGGACAAACGGCATTGACGGTTACTTTGCGTTTGGCCAGTTCCTTGCTCAAACTGCGGGTCAATCCGATCATACCCGCCTTGGACGCCGAGTAATTGGTTTGACCTGGGTTTCCGATTAAACCCGACACACTCGACATGTTGATTATTCGCCCATAACGCTGGGACATCATCATCCGCGAAGCTGCTCTACTGAACAAAAAGCAACTCGTCAAATTCGTTTGAATCACTTCATCCCACTGCTCATCGGACATTCGCGGCAGCAACGTATCACGAGTGATTCCGGCGTTATTCACCAGGATATCCAGCCGCTGATAATCTTTTTCTACGGCAGCGAAAAGCTGCTCGACGCTATCGCGCGAAGTAACATCGCAGGGTAGAGCCACTGCTTTACCACCCCGAGAGACAATGGTCTGCACCGTGTCGGCCAATTTGTCAACGCTGCGGGCTACACAAATCACGGTCGCCCCGTTGGCTCCGAGACATTCGGCAACGGCGCGTCCCAAGCCTTGCGAAGCACCCGTTACCAACGCGATTTGCCCCTGCAAATCGGCCTTCAACCCGATATCTAACGACGGTTCACTCATTCGATCTCAATCTCCAAAGCATTCACAAGCCGCTTTACGGTCGATGCGTTTGAGTGTTCCCGACAACACTCGGCCACAACCCACTTCATAAAATAAATCTACACTTTGGGCCTGCATGGCACGCAAAGAAGCTTCCCACAAGACAGGATTGACCACTTGTCGCGCCAGTAGTCCTCGAAATTCGTTCGCATCCCGATGCGGCTGCGCATCGACGTTGGAATAAACCGCGACCTGAGTCGACTCAATTTGGGTGTCGCTCAAAGCTTGCTGCAATTTTCCTACCGCAGGAGCCATCAATTCCGTGTGAAACGCGCCCGCGACGGCGAGTCGCACCGTTTTCATCGCACCGGCCGCCGCTGCCAATGGTTCAGCCGCTGCCAGAGATTCCACATGGCCAGAAATCGCAATATTTCCAGGGCAAAGCAAATTCGCAATCTGCAAGACCTCACCAGGCCGACGCGCTTCTTCGCACACAGAAGCCAACTTGTCTTGGTCGAGCCCAATGACGCTCGCCATTCCACTGCGAACTAAATCCGCGGCGGCTTGCATCGCTTCGCCACGCTGCTTCACCAGGCGTACGGCATCTTCAAACTTCAATCCACCTGCTGCCGCAACCGCCGTGTATTCCCCGAGGCTCAAACCAGCCACTGCGACGACATCGGCCATTAAATTCGGTTTGTTTTGCTGAAGTTCTGCCAGCACGGCAAGCGAATGAACCAGCAAGGCAGGCTGACTGTAGTGAGTCTCGTTTAATTTCTCAGCCGGTCCGGATAGGCAGAGTTCAAGAAGGTCATACCCTAAAACTTCAGAGGCGCGGTGATATAAGTCCCGCGCTGCGTCACAGCGTTGGGCCAGTGGCCCTCCCATGCCGACTTGTTGGGCACCCTGTCCAGGGAATAAAAGGGCAATCGCTGGCATCGTCTTAGCTTAGCTAGCTTGCTCGGTTTGAACGACAACGCGTCCCATGTAGTAGCCGCAATTCGGACACACTACGTGGGTCGGTGTCACCGCGCTGCACTTGGGACAATATGTCAATTGCTTTGGCTTCTTGTGGTCGTGCGCACGACGCTTGTTGGTTCGTGAATTGGAGTGTCTTCGCTTTGGTACGGCCATGGCAGCCAAACCCTATCTAAAATACTGCGTGAGGTGGAAATATCGATCCGAGCGTTAAGCTTCGCAAGGTACGGGGCCATACCCGAACTGTCAAGCCGAAATAGCCCCATCCCAGTGTCTCTCGCGTCGGTTTCATTACGCCATATCGACCAATTTCGGCCCCTCCTTCCGCCTTTGCAGTCCAAATCGCAGCTAAAGCCAATATAGGCACAAAAATACTACATCCTCAATAAGTACACCCTTAAGAAGTACACTACAGGAAAGTTCGACCACCCATACATTTTCGGTGCGCGGTCATACTACAATGCGTGGGAGTCGCAGCAGTCTGGCGAGCCGATTTGGCCTGGGAACCTCCGAGCAGGGTCGATCCCGAAACGGAACCTGGGCCCAATCGTCCCGCACCCTGAATTCAATGCTGGCCAAACAGCCGAAAATTGACCTCGCCCCAACGAGATCCAATCCCCCGGGCGAGATTTCCAACCCCGAGTTTTGCGTCTCCGAGACTCCCGACAGCCGGATCATTTAGTCTACCAGTTTTTCTTAGTCACCAAGTTTTTTATGGTTTGCGAACCTTGGGTGAGCCCCTCGGCAAAGCAATTCAACGACGGCCACACGAAAAAATGAGCTTCAATCCAACGCCTGAACCACAACTGGACCCTTCGCCGCCGGATGATGTCGAGCAGCTGAAAGAACTGCGGCAGATCATTCAACAAATCGAGCAAGAATTGAGCCGCGTGATTGTGGGTCAAAAGAACGTCATCGAACAACTGCTCACGACGCTCTTTGCGGGTGGCCATTGTTTATTGATTGGGGTGCCCGGCTTAGCAAAAACTTTGCTGGTGAGCAGTTTGGCCAAGTCGGTTGATTTGGTGTTCAATCGCATTCAATTCACGCCCGATTTAATGCCGACGGATATCACAGGGACCGAAGTGATCCAGGAAGATCGCAGCAGCGGCCAACGAAGTTTTAGGTTTATCCCAGGACCGGTGTTTGCCAATGTGGTTTTAGCCGACGAAATCAATCGCACGCCGCCGAAAACGCAGGCAGCACTTTTGGAGGCGATGCAGGAGAAACAAGTAACGATTGCTGGCCAACGCCATCGCTTGCCGCAACCGTTCTTTGTTTTGGCGACCCAAAATCCGATCGAGCAAGAGGGAACTTATCCGCTGCCAGAAGCCCAGCTGGATCGCTTCATGTTCAATATCCTCGTCGATTATCCCACCGATGATGAGGAATTGGAAATCGTGTTGCAAACCACGGGTGATCGCCAAGCTTCTATTACGCCGCAGCTCAATGCGGACACATTGCAGCGCATGGTTCAGTTGGTGCGCCGCGTTCCGATTCGCCGCTCCGTAGCTCAGTTCGCCATCGAACTGGCGCGACGATCGCGCCCCACTTCCTCGGATGCACCGGAAGTGACGCGTCGCTATGTGGCGTGGGGAGCGGGCCCGAGAGCAAGTCAGTATTTGGTTTTGGGCGCAAAATCTCGAGCCGCTTTGCAGGGTCGAACCCATGCGGATTTGGATGACGTAAGAGCAGTGGCATATCCCGTTTTGCGACACCGTATCCGCACCAATTTCCAGGCTGAAGCCGATGGAATCTCTGTGGACAAAATCATTGGTGAAATATTGCAGTCGGTCGAACGAGCCTCGGAGGCATTATTAAATCGTGAATACGCAGGCCAAGTATTTCGATCCTCAGACGCTCGCTAAGATCCGGTCCATCGGATTGCGCGCCCGCTATTTGGTCGAAGGCTACATCACCGGAATGCATCGCAGTCCCCACCAGGGACGGTCGATCGAGTTTTCGCAGCATCGCGAATATGTACCCGGTGATGATCTTCGCCAGGTCGACTGGAAAGTCTATGGTCGCACCGACAAGTTTTATCTCAAGCAATATGAAGCAGAAACCAACCTGATCTGTCATATTCTTCTGGATGGCAGCGAAAGCATGTCGTATCGAGGTCCCGCTTCAAGTCTTTCGAAACTGGAATATGCTCAGTTGGTGGCCGTATCATTCGCTTATCTCGTTCTGTCTCAGCAAGATGCGGTCGGTATGGCGTTGCTTGCAGATCGAGTCCTCCAACAGATTACGCCCAGCAATTCGCCTGCTCAGCTCAATAATTTGATTGGCCTGTTGGAGACCTCGCTACCCAATCGCGTCACCACGCTGGAACCTGCTCTTAAAGATGCAGCCTCTCGATTGCGATCGCGCGGCGTGGTTGTGCTGATCAGTGACTTTTTAGATGATGCGAATAAAATTTTACAAGGTCTCCAGCATCTCCGTTATCAACGCCACGATATTGTGATGATCCATGTGCTGGACGAAGCGGAGGTAAATTTTCCTTTCGATCAACCCTCGCGATTCATCGGCCTGGAAGGTTGGGCTCCGATGATTGCGGACCCGCAAAGCTTGCGAACTGCCTACAGAAAGGAAGTTCAAGCACATATCAGTAAATTGCGCGAAGGTGCGCGGAGCTTGGAGATCGATTACCAACTGATACTCACCCAGCAACCTTTGCACTTGACGCTTCCTCATCTCCTCGCCCAGCGCCGCAGGAGACAATGAGCCATGGAATTGTTCTCGAGCTATACGATCGTGTTGGACTTGAGCTCAACCATCATAGAAGGAGCATGGAGTCGACCACTTATCGCCGCCGGCTTTATGGCTTCCTGGATGCTGTGGTGGGCCTTAGCCGGTCTGATTCCCATCGCGCTCCATTTCTGGTTTCAGCGCCAACGCCGTGAAATGACTTGGGCTGCGATGCAATTCCTCGTCGCTGCGATCCAAAAACAGTCACGTCGCATTCGACTGCAACAACTGATATTACTTCTTCTCAGAGTGGCCATTCTGCTCGTTCTAGCTCTAGCCGCCGCTCAACCTTTTCTCTCAAGTCGCGAACCGAATTGGCTGGGCAACACTCGGCCACCACTTCTGTGGGTTGGTGTCATCGATACCTCCTTTTCCATGCAATATCGCGATTCGACGCGACAGACGCGTTGGGAACAAGCTATCACGCGAGTTCGGGAGATGATCGAACAATTGCAACCGGGAGATGGCATTATCCTCATGACTCTCGGCAATCCGCCACGAGTGATCTTTTCGGAAGCGACCTTCGATCGTACGACCGCGCTGCTGGAACTGGCTAAACTCGTCCCAACGGCTGATGGTGCAGATCTCAGCAGTGGACTGGTAATGCTCGATGAATTGCTGGACAGCTCGCGACGATCTCATCCCGAACTGAAATCCCAGCATGTTGTCCTCTTCACCGATACCGCTGGCGACACCTGGAATGCGGCCGTCACTTCGAGCCTGGAATCGTCATTATTAAATTTGACCAAAGGAGCCGAACTGTTTATCGAGCGCGTAGGGGATGCGAAGAACGACAACACGGCAGTCACCGACCTGCAAATCGAATTATCTCGAATCCCCCAAGACCAGGAGGTCACCTTCATTGCGGAGGTAGCGAACTTTTCCACCGATGCCGATGTCGAAACAAACGTACAATTGTGGCTGGATCAGCAAGCCATACAAAGCGAGACGATTACTTTGACACCACGGGAACGCAAAAAGGTGAGATTCCGTCAACGTTTTTCCGAACCCAAGCTCTACCGAGTCGAAACGCGTCTCACGCCCGATGGCCTCACAATAGATGATCGCCGCCATTTGCTCATCACCTCTGTCGCGGATGCCCAGATTTTGCTGCTCGAAGATCTGGCAGGTCAAGCCAAGTATCTCGACCTCGCTTTAAGCGGTGCCATTGCGACCAAGGACAAATGGAATGCCACCACCGACGTCCAGTCGATCTCCGATTGGCGCGACCTGGATCTGCGAAATATCGATCTCCTTATTCTCTGCAACGCATCGAACTTACCGGAACAACTGCCAACGCTTTTTCGAGATTATGTTCAACGTGGTGGAAAGCTCTTAGGATTTTTGGGAGATCGAATTGATCCCGCCAATTATCAACGACTTGCAGAACTCGAAACAAGCAGCAAACAACCTCAAAACTTTTTTCCACTTCCCCTAGCCGCACCTTCTCCACTGGCCGTCTACACCATCGATGCCCGCAATTATGAAAGCCCTTTCCTAAAAATCTTTCAAGATTTTCCCGACAGCGGCTTACTGACTACACCGATCTTTCGGTACTGGCAACTCGACTCCAAGCAATCGCGACCAGGCTCGTATCGTATCGATCTGGCAACATCTGAGGACGAGCCTCTGCTGGTAACCTACCCTTTTGGAAATGGCTCTGTCACTTGGTGGCTTACCAGTCCTACTCCACAACCTGCTACGATCGGCGACCCAGAACCATGGAACGCCATGGCGGCCTGGCCCAGCTTCTTACCTCTGATTCGCGAACAAGTGCGATACTTAACTCGCCCCGCCGAAAATCAAACACAACAAATCGTAAACGTTCCACTGCAGGGTTACTTATCACCCGAGATCACCGCGGAACAAGTCACCCTACTTCGCCCCGACAGACGCGTAGACTCCATTCGACCATCGCCACCGCAACAAGATGGTTTTCGAACTTGGGTTTACGATGGTAATAACCTTCCCGGTTTCTATGAACTCCAAACGACACTTACCTCCTCAAATCAGCCGCAGGTTTTCGCCGTCAATGTCGATACGCGCGAGAGCGACTTGACCAATGAGGGGGCGAAGAACTTTCAAAAATGGTTTTCGCCTGCAAGCTTGGGTGGCCTTGCCTCCGTTTCCAAATCCGATCCGTCAGAATCTGACTCGTCACCCAGGCCTGATGACTCCATCTC
>JBIKMB010000387.1:0-3635 GCA_044359485.1 Pirellulaceae bacterium
TGCGATGGAAATCGTCGTCAAAGGGAAAGCCCGCGCGGCCACACTACAAGAAGATACCCAACTCCCTTTTGTCGAAATGACCAAGGGAGAAGAGTATGTCGTGCGGCTGCATAATCGTTCCGATTTCGCGGTCGGCGTGCGTTTAATGATTGACGGTGTAAGTATGTTTGTGGATTCTAAGGATGCACCACCGGATAGCTTGGTGATTGTCGGTCCAGGTAAAGTCGTTGAGATTCAAGGCTGGTGGATTTCCGCTCAAGGCTCCAGTGCGATGAAAGCGTTTGAAGTGGGGGAGGCCGCCGAGAGTGTGGCTATGAGAGTCAAAGCGCCTACGAGCAAAATCGGTACGATATCGGCGTCGTTTCATGCCGCTTGGCCCAGCGATGGGCGACCACCGCAGGATGAACGCTTGGCCGGTAAGAACAGCCTGGGAACCAAGCAGGGGCGCGATCTTTCTCAGAACAACCAAGTCCTCAAAAATTTAACCTTTGGGGCTTGCCGCAGCATTATCACGATTCGCTATGATCGTTCGTAGAACAAGATACTGTTAGTAAAGCAGCCGGGAGCAACAAACTATGCGCAGTATTCCGCACATGATTGGTGGCATCGCATACCTCTGCGTCTCTCTAGGGATGCTGGGGATTGGCTTCTTGTCCGGCAAGGGGCTGATGGCCGACGATCGCTATGCGCTGGTGATCGGAGTCAATCGCTACAGCGGTGACTTTCAACCGCTGAAGTATGCAGGCCGCGATGCGCGCGGCGTTGGAATCGCACTGCAGCGTTTAGGCTATAACGTCACAACCATGGGGAACGATCAAGAGCGCGGTGATCTGAACCCGACCAATCCCGATAAAATCCTCGACAAGATTCGGGCTTTAGCCCAGAGTGGAAGAGCGGGTGATACCATTGTGCTCTTTATGTCGGGACATGGTTGTCAACTCGAAGGGGATACAGAGACCTACTTCTGTCCTTCCGATGTAGATTTGCGCAAAAAAGAGTCACTCCTTCCGGTCTCTGCAATCCTGCAGGAACTGGAGAAGAGTGAGGCGAGGCATCGGTTGGTATTGATGGATGCTTGCCAAGAACGAATACTCACGCCCGAGGCCCCAAAAAACTCAGCCCGCCGAATTCAAATTCCCAACCTGGTCAATGCCGAACGCTTGGTGCCGCAGAAAATGGCCGTCTTCTTCAGTTGTAGTGCCGAGCAGCGAAGTTTTGAGGATCCCGATTTACCGAACTTGCTGGATTCCAACGGCGAGAAAGGGCAAGGGATCTTTTCTCATTTCGTGATCAAGTATCTCAGCGGCCGGGCATCTCCTGGCGATTACCCCGGTGGGGTTGAGTTGGATATTTCGTCGATGGAGCGTTTTGTTCGCACGTCGACACAAAAGCATGCCGACAGCAAAGGGAAGATCCAGATCCCGCGGATAATAATGGAGGGTGCTTTTCCGCTGGGGCGGCGTCCGCGCGAATGGTCCGATCTACACGAAACGCCGGTTGCAGGCCTTAATCTAAAACGGATCCGGGCAGGGAGTTTTGACATGGGGGCCTCGGCCGCCGAAATCGCGGCGGTGCAGGCCTGGGATCCCAAATTTCCAGAGGATTATTTGGTCCGTGCTCAGCCGCAGCATCGGGTGACGCTGAGCCAAGATTTTTATATCGGCTTGCATGAGGTGACGCGGGGGCAATTCCGCCTCTTCGTGAAAGAAACCGGTTACGTGACCGATTGTGAAAAAGATGGCGAAGGGGGCTGGGGGATCGGCACCGATGGGAATTTTAAACAGTCGGAGGACTTTGATTGGCGGAAGTGTGGTTTTGCGCAGACCGACGATCATCCGGTGGTCAACGTGAGTTGGAACGATGCGGTCGCGTTTTGTGCTTGGCTGACGGATAAGGGGCGTCGCTCGGGGCAATTAGGCGTGGAAGAGAGTTATCGGTTACCGACGGAGGCGGAGTGGGAATACAGTGCGCGGGGAGGGAATCGGGGCTGGTATAGCTTTGGGGATTCTCCGGAAGACTTGGTCCGTTATGCCAACGTAGCGGATGCGAGCTATAGCCAAGAGTTTACCGATAAATATCGTGTCGTTCAGGGAGACGATGGCTTTACCTACACCAGTCCTGTGGGTAGTTTTCGCGCCAATGGCTTTGGCTTGTTTGATATGCATGGCAATGTTTGGGAGTGGTGTGGAGACTGGTATGGCGAATATCCTGCTTCCAGCGTGACGGATCCTGTGGGGCCAAAGACGGGCTCGAGCCGCGTGCTCCGTGGCGGCAGTTGGTTCTACGAGGCCGCGTTTTGTCGGTCGGCGAACCGGAACTGGTACCTCCCGTCGCTCCGCGACAGCGACATGAGCTTCGGCTTCCGCGTTGCCCTGAGTCCATCCGGAATCCCCAAGTAAGGTCTAGTCAGGCAGGAGAGCGGAGCCTGGGGTCGCAGGCACGGAGGTCGCGTCGCAGAGCCGCGACCGGAGATGCCGTAGACCCTAGGCGTAGCGGTCTGGAAACGCGGGGGTGCAGGGGGCTATGCCCCCGCTCGCGTTCTTTTTTTCCTTTGGACTATTTTCGATCATGCTACTTCGGATTGTCTAGAATTCAGTACTTCACGGAGATGAAGTGGCCGAGCAGCGAGAGGGCGATACTGTTAGGGATATTGTCGAAAAGATGTTTCGATTTTCAGTTAGGCCCGCGAGACGCTGTACCTGGTAGCGGTTGATCGCAGAATGCGAGATCTTAGCTCCACCACTTCGACGCTCTGAAATCACGCGCGACTGCGTCAAACGTGTCGCAAGTCTGACGGCGATCATCAAGTCAATTCTCAAACCGTTGTGACTTCCCCCTTCTTCCTTATAACTTATAACCTCACTCTTCTACTTTTCCCTTCTTCGTTTTGCATCGAGCGAATAGGTTAATTCGAAAATTCGAGTGTGTGGAGCAATTGGCTGTTATTGCCATTCCAAATAAGCACTTTGCCATCTTCACCGCCGGTCGCGACGATACCGCCGTCGGCGGAAACGTCAACGCAGTGAAGCCAAGCCTTAGCACCATTGAAGTTGCGGATATTCCCGCCGTTCTCTGCATTATGGAAGCGCACACTGCGATCTCCGCTGCAGGAAACGACATTATCGGTTTCACCGATATATTCCACTTTTGTGATCGCTTTGCTGAACCCATTATCGATTGTGCGTTTTTGGTCGGCAGTCGCCACATCCCATACCTTGATCGCATTGTCGGCTCCGGAAGTGACAAGTGTTTGGCCATCACCTTTCCAGGCAACGCTGAGCACGTAATTGGTGTGTCCTTCGAAGCGAAGTAGGATCTGGCCGGTCGCCGCATCGAGTGTTCGCGTGTATTTATCGGCGCTCGCCGTGGCAATTCGTTTTCCGTCGGGTGAAAATCGCGCTGCGTGGATCACATCCGAATGAATGTTGGCAAATCGAGTCACTTTGGTACCATTAGCAACCGAGAAAATCTGCAATTCGCCATCGCGCGAGGGGACGCCACCCGCAACCAGCAATTGCGAGGAATCGGGATTGAAGTCCAAGCTCAAAACGCGATGGCCAATCAGATCGGGTTGATCGACCGAGCCGATGGTGCGTTCCAATTGCCAAGGGGGATTTCGCTGCCAAACCTTGAGG
>JBIKMB010000166.1:0-12452 GCA_044359485.1 Pirellulaceae bacterium
ACAGCGAAAGGAGGTAGGGATGCTTGGCTGCCTTTCCATCAGACTGCGGAGGCATTTCACCGGTGACAACTCGATCATAAATCCTCAGCCATTTTTCATAATTTTCTGGCTGCTTCAGATCGAATGCAAGAGTTTCAAGATGGAGACTTGCCGCAGGCGAATCGCCGGTATGGCATTCGAAGCAATATTGCGAGAGAAAATCAGAACGATCATCAGCCAGAAGTTCGTTAAGCGACATTGGCAGTAGAAGCAAATGGATCCATACGATGATCATCAAGTCGCGGAAAGTCGATTTTTTTGTTCCGATGTAAATCGCCATGTACTAGACCTCTGACTCTTTCCCGCGGTATCGCCAGATCGCTTACGCAACAATGTCCCGAACAACGCGGGCTGCCCGCTGTGCGGTGATGATTTGCTTTTGATTGTTGTAGGGATAAAAAACCTTGTCCCAGTGTAATCCGAACAGGTGCATAATGGTGGCTTGAAAATCATTCGGTGTCACGACATTCTCCACCGCTTTATGACCAAATTCGTCTGTAGCTCCATAGACCATGCCGCCGCGAATCCCGCCGCCAGCCAGCCAGATGCTGAAGCCTTGTCCGTTGTGGTCGCGTCCTTCTTGGCCGGGAGATCCGTGTTGCTGAGTCACCGGCAAGCGGCCGATCTCACCTCCCCAATGGACCAAAGTCGAATCGAGCAAGCCGCGTTGTTTGAGATCCTTTACCAAGCCGGCCACCGGCTTATCGGTCTTTTTGCAGATCGAGGAAAGACTTGACTTCAACGCGCTGTGGTTGTCCCACGGTTGACCTGCGTGAAACAACTGCACGAATCGAACGCCACGTTCGACCAAGCGGCGGGCGAGCAGACAGCGTGTGCCATACTCGCGCGTTTCGGCTTGATCGATTCCATACAAAGCCAAAGTAGCCGCCGACTCCTTGGAGATATCCAGGGCGTCCGTTGCCGCAAGTTGCATGCGGGCAGCGAGTTCATAGCTGGCGATTCGGGCTTCCAATTCGCCCTCACCTGGATGTGCTTGCAGATGTCGACGATTTAACGATTGAAGCAGATCGAGGTTCTGCCGCTGGGACGTTCCTGCCAAATTCGGTGGAGGCTGCAGATTGAAAATACGCGGCTCCTTCGGCCGCAGTACGGTTCCCTGGAACATGGCTGGCATAAATCCATTGGACCAATTGGTAACCCCGTCCACCGGATGTCCACCCGGATCGGTCAGCACCATGTAAGCTGGCAGGTCTTGCGTTTCCGAACCGAGCGCATAGGCCATCCAGGAACCCAGGGTGGGACGCCCCAAAATTCCCGGTATTCCCCCATGGAAATAACGAATCGATACCTCATGACCATTCGCGCCGGTGTGCATGCTGCGAATCAAGCATATATCGTCCGCTATGTCGCCGGTATGTGGCAATAACTCGGAGAGTTCCATACCGCATTGGCCGCGATGAGAAAATTGAAAGGGCGTTCCCAGCAGCTTTTTGCTCGCTTGATTCACGAAGGAAAAATGGATATCACCCGGGTAATCGGTACCACTTCGCTTCGTGAGTTCTGGCTTTGGATCGGTAAGGTCCATGTGAGATGGACCACCATGCTGAAAGAGCGAGATCATCGCTTTGGCTGTGGCAGGAAATTGTGTCGGCCGCGGCAGCAGATCGTTATAGGGTTTATCCTTTAATACCGGAGGCTTGGCTTGCGCTTGTTCCTCGGTCAGCATCCACTGCAGTGCCAATGCCCCGACGCCCATGCCAGCCTGTGCTAACCAAGTTCGACGACTATTAGGTTGCGGCGTATCCATCATATCATCCTCAATCGACACAGGGCCTCAATCCACATACAGAAATTCGTTTGAGTTCAGCAACGTTTGGCAGACATTAACGAGAACTTGTTGTGCTACCGTGGAGCCGGAGGGAACTCTTTGCGGTTCGTCCTGCAGCAAGCGTATTTGTTGCTGAGCGAATTGAATCAAAAGCTCCATCTCATCCGCTGTTGGTGGGCGAAAATAAACGCGGAGCCAAGCGGAGCGAAGTTGGCCTGCGAGTTTTGAGTAATCTTCTGTAGGCCCGCGAAAACCGGCTGCGCTTGCAAAGCTTTGAGTCGCGCCGTTGGGCAACATCAACTTGATTTCGATATTCCAAGTGAAGGAATCCGAGGTTTCATGCTCGCGGCAATGCACAACGAAATCGACTGTATCTCCCGCCATGATCTGCAGATTGCCAACAGGAGTCGCCGCCGTAGCATGCTTCACGGCCCAGCGTCCCGAGATGCTCCCTTTATGCAGGATCATCGCTTCGACACCATCACCGTTCTCGCTTCCATGCCCTAAGCTTCCTTCGATCGAAACGTTGCCATCGGCAGGGGCGATCCAACGACGAATCGTAGGATAGTTCTTATTTCCGGGATGGCCACCCTGAGCATGTAAGAGCACCCAACCGCTGTTAGGATCCGGCAGGGCCGGACCAGCCTGCCATTGACTACCGGTGAAATGCGACAAAGCTTGAAAAGATTCGACCGCGGCTTTTTCATAATCCATCTTCCCCGTTCCATACTGCCATGTCGGAACTGGCGGCTGGATGACCGCCAAGTCCTCTTGCCATTTCGGATCTATCTCGGAGTGATTCGCATCTTGTCGAATGATTTTGGCCAATTTTTGTGCTTGTGCGATGCTGAAGTCTCCATTCATCAACATCAAAGCTTGCGTGGCGACCGTCGATGCAGGCCGCACATCGCAATTCACTCCCATGACGGGCGCGTCGAAGGTCTGCAACAAGGCGACCGGTTGCGTTCTTCGCCATTTCGCATAGATGCTACGTCGAGGCTGATTGGGATCAATGCTTACCTGCCCGGCATCATCTTCAATCAAGGCCAACGGAGCACCGAACATCGCGCGATTCAATTCACCTGCGCTTTGCAACATCGTATCTCGAACGACTTCCGCATCTAATCGCTGGATCGGCTTGCGCCAGTACAACAAGTTGTCTGGATCGACCGCATCTCCCACACTATTTCGCGCTGAACTTTGTCGATAGACGGTCGAAGTCAGGATGATTCGCTGCAGTTCCTTTAAACTCCATTGTTTGTCAACCAACTCGGTTGCCAACCATTGCAATACTTCGGGATGCGAGGGTGTATTTCCCAAGCGACCGAAGTCACCCGGTGTGGCCACAATACCCTTGCCAAAGTGATGCATCCAAACGCGATTGACCAAAGAGCGAATCAGTAAGGGATTGGGCTGATCCGATCGCGTCAACCACCGTGCGAAAGCCAATCGACGTCCCGTGGTGGGCATACTTGTGTCATCGTCCGCGAATGTCGTCGAATCGCCTTCAGGCACAAGCACTGCTAGCTTACCTGGCTTTATCTCTTGCATCGGCTGATTAAAATCGCCGCGATGAAATAATTTGGTTACCACTGAATGATTGGCGGGCTCGGATAAAACTTGCAAAAACCTTTCGATCGGTTTCTTGCCGCGAACCTCAGCGATGCGAGCATCATACTTTTTCAGATCCTCTGCAGCATCGGGAAGATACTGGTACAGTACGCCAGGCGAGATGTTCACGCTGGGATTTTTATCCAACAACATTTTCTGTTGATCTGTGCGTTTGTCTCCCGGTGTTTCATACGCTGTCCGGAGTTCGCTTCGCAGCGGTTCCTCATATTTCATCAGCTCCTGCGCCAAGGCCTTTTGCATGTACTCCGTCTGTTTAACATTCTTTTCTTGGGCGATTTTCTGAGCCTCTTCTTCCAAGCTGGCTGCTTGTTGGCGATCGGCGGCCGTGTAAAGAGATACCAAGCGTTCGTTGGGCGTTTTCCAATTTTGCCAATCAAAAGCTGGTTCAAAGATGGCGCGTATTGCAAAATAATCGCGATGAGAAATCGGATCATAGCGATGGTCGTGACACTGAGCGCAATTTAAACTAGAACCCAGAAGCGTACTGCCTACAATTTGCAGGGTGTCAGCAATGGTGCGGTTGCGCGACTCCGGTGAATTGTCACCACTACCGGTTCCATCGGCAGCCATTCGAAGAAACCCAGTTGCCGTCAGACATTCAATCTGAGTCGCATTCCAATCGCCTTGCGGAGCGCCCGCGAGTTCATCCCCCGCCAGTTGCTCCACAATAAAACGATCCAGCGGCTTATCGTCATTCAGTGAGCGAATCACGTAATCTCGATACTGCCAAGCCCATGGTCGCTCCGCGTCGGCTAACGTCACACCATCGCTATCCGCATAGCCGGCAGCATCTAACCAATGCCTTGCCCAGCGTTCACCATATGCGGGCGATTGCAGCACCTGATCGACCATTTGCTCATACCAGCTCGGTTCGGTATGCTCGCTCCAAAAACGCACTTGCTCTGCCGTCGGCATGAGCCCCAGCAAATCGATATAGACTCTGCGGATCAAAGTTAATCGCGAAGCATCGGGAGAGAAAGATAATTCCTTTGGCATCGCATTTTCGATCAAGCTGTCCAGCTGTGTTCGTGCCCGCGAATCCGACTTGAGCGCGATCGCCGGTCGACGGATCGGTTGATAGGCCCAGTAACTACGTTCCTCTTCGGTGAGCGGGACGCCAGGACCTATTTGCTCCGGTTCGGCTCGCAGCGTTGGAGCACCGGCAACGAGCCAACGTCGCAAGATTTCTTTTTTCTCTGGACTTACCTTCGCCTCCCCTGGAGGCATTTCATTTTTGAATACCCTTTGCCAGAGCAAACTGCTTTCAGGATCATTGCCTGCAATGGCGGCCCCCGAGTCGCCACCGAGTTGCATGAACCGCACCAATCGAAGATCCAGTCCCCCTTCGAGCTTCTCGGTCGCACCGTGACAATCAAGGCAATACTCGCGCAAAATGGGACGAATGTCCGATTCGAAATGCGGTACGCCGGGCTCCTGAGCATCAACAACAGTTGTCGCTGCGCAGATCAGCACGATCACGATGCCCAACAGCCTTTCCAGCTTGGCATTCGAGCGCCGGGATCGGTTACCGAACATGGACTTGAGCCAGCCAAGTTCGGTGCATAGCAAAAGCCGTCGAACCATAGGTTGCCTGCCTGAGGTGGGGGAGACTGGTGGAGTGAATGCGGATTGCAGTCGGAGTGGTGGGAGTCGACCCATTGATTGTACCATGAATACCACCTCAAGACACTATCGAAACCTCCAGTGGCTCAACGTTACGATCGTCCAAAAAGGCCCGTATTACTATACAAAAGAAAACTACGCCCAGCCCAGGCTTGGCGCAGGGAATGGACTACCATTTCGCGAGTAAAAAAATGGGTGTCGTCCGGCGAGATGTGTGCATCTACCTAAAGAATCGGATACATTTTGCTCCGACGTCCTACTGGATCCGAGATCCAACCGCACGTTTTTGAATTGCCCGATTCTTGGAAAAAACACTTTGGGAATCGCTATGAATACGCTTTATCGCGCAAGCCGCTTACTCCTGCTTTCGCTTCTGGTCGTGACTGTCGTCCATGTCGACGCGGCTCAACGCAGCCTATTCGGTCAAGAAGCAACACTGCCCGAAAATGCAATTCGCCAAGCGTATCAAAAGTTTGAGTATATGATTCCAATGCGCGACGGAGTCAAACTGCATACCGCCGTGTATGTTCCGCGAGATACATCCAAGAAGTATCCGATTCTCATGAAACGCACTCCTTATTCTTGCTCTCCCTACGGCGCAGAAAAATATCCTGCATCGCTCGGCCCAAGCAACCTGTTTCCAGCAGCAGGATACATCTTTGTCAATCAAGATGTCCGCGGGCGATTTCTCTCAGAGGGAACCTTCGAACAAGTCACACCCCACAATCCCAATAAGCAGACCAACAAGGACATCGACGAAAGCTCTGATACATATGACACCATAGAATGGCTGCTCAGCAATGTTACGAATCACAACGGGCGAGTCGGCATGTATGGTATTTCTTATCCCGGTTTTTATTGCTCTGCCGGTATGATCGATTCGCATCCCGCGTTGATCGCAGTATCGCCGCAAGCGCCCGTAGGCGACTGGTATTTCGACGACTTTTTGCACAACGGAGCCTTCTTTCTTGCGCATGCGTACCGTTGGCTCAACAACAACGCTCAGGAACGTCGCGGTCCGAGCACCGAGCGTGTACCACCAAAGGTTCTTCCTACCCTGGATGGATATGAATTATTTCTCAGAGCCGGAACTATTGAGGAAATCAATCGTCAGTTCCTCAACGGAGAAGTGCCTTTCTGGAATGATATGATGGCTCATCCAAATCGGGATGAATTTTGGCAGAAGAGAGCCATTTTGCCCCATCTAAAGAAAGTGTCGCCACACGTTATGGTGGTCACCGGTTGGTACGATGCCGAAGATCTCTACGGTTCCTTCAAAACGTATCAAAGCGTCGAATCGCAAAATCCGAATGTAAACAATGTTCTTGTCGTCGGACCATGGCATCATGGGGGCTGGGCTAGCACCGAGGGGGATAAACTTGGCCTTGTTTCCTTCGGTTCTAAGACCGCCGTTTATTATCGCGAAAAAATTGAATTACCCTTCTTCGAAAAATATCTAAAGGATGCCGACCTGCCAGCTCCTGCCGAAGCGACGGTTTTTGAAACCGGTTCTAATACGTGGCGTACTTTCGCCCATTGGCCCCCACAAGAAACAAAAGCTCAAACATGGTACTTCCATGAGAAAAGCTCTCTCTCCCTTGCCGCGCCGCAGCAAAAAAATGGCATCGATTCCTACCTTAGCGATCCAGCCAAACCCGTACCTTACACGGAAACCATTACCTCGCGCATGACAATTGAATACATGGTCGAAGACCAACGCTTCGCCGGTCGCCGGCCCGATGTCTTGGTCTATCAAACCGAACCTTTCACGGAAGATTGCGTTATCGCCGGTCCGATCAAAGTTAAACTGTGGGTGACCAATTCGAATACCGATGCTGATTTCGTTGTCAAACTGATCGATGTCCATCCAGACTCCACCCATCCGGCAGACCAGCCCAATTTTCAGAGAATGCTTCGCAGCGAAGTATTACGCGGCAAATTCCGAAACTCGTTCGAAAAACCAGAACCCTTCATCCCCGGCAAACCTACGGAAATCGAAATCGAATTGCTCGATGTACTCCATCGCTTCAAGCCAGGACATCGGATGATGATTCAAGTTCAAAGCACTTGGTTTCCCTTGGTCGATCGAAACCCACAAAAATTTATTCCCAATATCTACTTCGCGAAGCCAGAGGATTTTGAAAAAGCAACCATCGGTATCCTTCGCTCCGATTTGCATTCTTCTCGTATCGAAGTTGGTGTGCTGAAGTAACGCCTTCGTTCCGAGGCCGATGCGGCGCTAGGTGCGGGCCCAAACGGCAAAACCGTGGCTAACACCAGCGGCTAAGCAAGCCGCGGTATTCTGCGTTTTCGGATAGACTCTAAATGCTAGCGTGCATTTATTGAGCGATTCCGCGGCAAAAAGATTAGGCTTCTTAATAGGCCCCAGTCGATACATTTACGGAATGCGTCGACTTTAACGGTCAGCGAGCCTAGTGAACGAGGAATGTACTGTGGTGGGTCGTCAGTTGCGGTTCGAAAAACTGGAATTGCGTCGTCTATTTGCTATCGATTTAGAATTAGACTTCTCGAAGATGAGCTTCACGACTGACTCGTCCTCTGCAGCCATCTACAGCGCACCCGGTTTTCCGGTCGAAGAGGACGAGCCAATCGAACCGCTCACGGAATACGATACCGTCTTAGCGATGCCCCCTCCGCTGGACCCCGGCAGCTTCGATGTCATGGGGAGCCCGTTTCTAGTCGAGACCGACGATCATTGGGTGATCGCTTCTCCAAATTATCAAAGTCTATCGACCGATCTGCTCATCTTGAATCGGATGCCTGATGGTACCGCGATCGAAACAGCGACCCTGAGTGTTGACTTACAAGTGGATCGCTTGTTGCGCTTGGGTGATAAGGTGGTCGTCATTGGCACTAAATATCACACTGCCTCGAGTTCAGAAATTCGAAACGCAGATACCAGGTCCAGCGAAATACTCGTTCTGGATAGTTCATCCCAAACCGTAGTCTATGAACATAGCCTCTCTGGTTTTCTCGTTCAAGCGATTGAGTTGCCCGATGCAATTGCTTTTGGCACAGCACCATGGTCTCACTTTCCCGAAGCGGGCGAAATCGAATCCAATTATGAGCTCGGCTATTTGGTCGAGAGCGAAACGGGTTTTACGCTTGCCAAAGAAAAAATGGAATCCCCATCGACGATCGCCTACTGCGACGGCGATTTGATCACGATCACGCAGAGCGGCCTCATGGAGACTGACAACGGCAAGACGACCTTGCGACGCTGGTCTATGGTCGACAATCAGTTGCAAGAAACGGCATCCTGGGAACTATCGAGTCTATCAGCCGATTGGGAATACCTCCAATCCGTCAGCCTCAGTCCCGATCATTCGCAGCTATTGGTGTCTCGAGCTTCGCAGGAGTTGCTGGCGGATGATACCTGGATGCAAATGTTGACTTTGGAGTGGTTTCAGAACAGCGCAGATGGAATTTCTTTAGTCGGTTCATTCACACTAGATTCTTTTATTGGATCTGCGCTTTGGATGGATCAAGGAACCCTTTTGCTTTTATCGAACGAAGCGCCTGCTGAGGTGAAAATCCTCGACATCCGCGATGCTTCTGAGCCAATCCTCACCACGATTGAGTTGTCGCAGCGACTACAAATTCAGCAAGCGATTTCCATCGATGATCATTATCTTGCGCTATTCGGCTACACACCCGTTACACCCATCCCGCTCGAGGGAGACGCCAAAATCGTTCCCATGGTCGTGAGAACGCCTCCCCAGGGAGCCATTGTGGTGATGGATCTCCGCGAGAATAAAATAACGGACGAACGAATTTTCGAAGTCGATACACTGATCGAGCAGCCCAGCTTGCTCGATCCATCGCTTGGCTTATTCTCCTGGCATAGCATGACGACCCAGTCGGACTGGAGTATGGAGACGGCTCTCCACGTGGGTAAGATCGATGAGCAGGGCAAGCTGAATGTTATCGACACGTTGTCGCTCGGTTCGGATTGGACTTACCAACGATCCACGGATTCCACGGTAACCATTTTGTCGAATCGATATGTGGAAGAGCGAGCGTGGAGCGATCTCGACCAAGTGAACTGGCGGGTTGAATTCAAAGAACGTTATTCGGAACCGCTGCCCGATCCAGAGCCCATTGAAGGGCCAGTTCCGGTTGAAGGTCGACTTCCAGTTGATATCCTTCGTGGCGAAAAGTTACGCGACAGCGATAACGAGATCACTCAAGTTTCGCTTGAATCCATCGACACCGACAATCCGATGGACACCAATGGTGATGGAATTATTTGTCCCATCGATGTTCTGCAAATCATCAACTATATCAATCGCGCTTACGCGGAAGACAACGCCACGGAATTGCTGACCGTTTCCGAGGAAGAGCTAAGCCGATTCGACGTTGACGGCGACACCAGGATCTTGCCATCCGATGCGATGATGATGATGGCTTCTCTGAACGTAGTCTTTACTTCGTTTGAATTGCTCGACGATGCTTCGTTCGCGGCGGAATACACCGAGGAGGATTGCTTTTGGGATATGGTATCGGAGGAATATGAATTCCCCGCTGAACGCCTTGAAGCTTCAATGGAAACCCTTTTTAGTAGCTTGATGGAATCGCCCGAAACAAGTGCGGCGGATGACTTTTGGAATTGGTTTGCTCCTTGGGATTCATGGGCCGATAAAGTCAAACAACACTGGAATGAGTTTGAATTAGAGCCCGAGTATGCTCTATCTTGATGGCGAAAAAATTTCCGTGGCGTTTCGGAGCGGCCTCCGTCGGCTTTAAGCCGGCGGGGCCGCGACTCACAGCGACAAGCCACTCCCAGAATATAAAAAAGGGAAGAGGCTGAAGCGGGTATGGTAGCCATGAGTCGTGCTTCCGCCGGGGCAAGCCCGACCGGAGAGCGATCTCTTATCTCCCTCGGCCTCCGTCGGCTTTTAGCCGGCGGGGCCGCGACTCGCAGCTACAAGCTACTCTCAGAATATAAAATGAGTCGTGCTTCCGCCGGGGCAAGCCCGAGCGGAGAGCGATCTCTTATCTCCCTCGGCCTCCGTCGGCTTTAAGCCGGCGGGGCCGCGACTCACAGCTACAAGCCACTCTCAGAATATAAAATAAGTCGTGCTTCCGCCGGGGCAAGCCCGACCGGAGAGCGATCTCTTATCTCCCTCGGCCTCCGTCGGCTTTAAGCCGGCGGGGCCGCGACTCACAGCTACAAGCTACTCTCAGAATATAAAAAGGAAGAGGCTGCGGCGGGTATCGTAGCCATAAGTCGTGCTTCCGCCGGGGCAAGCCCGACCGGAGAGCGATCTCTTATCTCCCTCGGCCTCCGTCGGCTTTAAGCCGGCGGGGCCGCGACTCGCAGCTACAAGCCACTCTCAAAATATAAAATAAGTCGTGCTTCCGCCGGGGCAAGCCCGACCGGAGAGCGGTTCTGCCGAGTCCGAAATCTATGCAAGAGCTAGAAAGGAAAGAGGCAGGGAGCTGCCAGCGATCCTTTTTGTGCTGAAGTTAGATTCCTTTTTCAAAAATGGTTATGCTAAGAGCAACCTGAGATTGCGAGACGATGGCATCGCTCTCTTGGCGGGAAATCGCTTTTACTATCCAAGATCGAACGAGCAGATCTACTTATGAAATGGGAACAAGTCCATATTAATGTCGACTACGCACTTATTTGCGGCGATGATCCATGGCCAGTGATCGAGCCGATTTGGTGGCAGGTTGATATTCACGATACGACCGAAGACTACGAGATGAGTTTACTTCAATTCTCGCTACCGCAGCGGTTGATGTTTGCATTGCAGTGGTATCGCTCCGACGTCAGCAGCGGTGGTCATCAACAGTTCTACTACAACATGACAGGACGAGTGTGGCCTGATGTTTTGCGGGCATTGGAGGCGATCGATGCGCCGAACATGCGCGGCCTTTTCATTCGCTCACTCGAAATGCTCAACGATCGCCCTCCTTTGGAACGCGATGATCGCTGCGAACTACTCGATAAATTAAAGCCGAATTTTACAAGTCTGGACGAGCAATTTTCGCGCATCGAGGAAGACGAAGGAATTGACGACCTGGTGATGCAGTACATTCAGAACCATCCCAAGGATTTCTATTTTGACGGACTGATTCGTCGAGCCGTTTTTCCGTGGTGAGCTGTAATTTTTGGTATGAAGGGTAACCGAAAACTGTGCGATGTATTGATCGATCGTTTCGATGGACTTTGCGTCGCTCTTCATATCGCTCGATTCCTCAGAAGCTTAATTGCAGCCTGTAATCCGTACACACTACCAAACTCTGCAATGGTACGCCTTTTTATGGCGGGTTGTTATGGCTGGGTCGGTTTGTCGAGCGAGCGGTCGCGTTGGCAACTTTTCCGGTATAGAATAGCTGAGGAATTTCTCCGCACCATGAATCAGGATCCTGCCATGAAACGCATTGCTGCCTCCATCACTTCTCTTGGCTCGTTTTTCGTTTTAGCGTTTTGTTGCGTGTCCCTGCCATTTTCTGCTGGATTGCTTTCTGCGCAGGACTCGAAGGAGTATCTGCAAGCGGGCGCGGCCACGAGCAATATCACTCCCGATTTGGGAGGCGAGATCATTGGTGGCTTTCTGCCGATTCCCGCCAAGCACATTCATGATGATCTACACGCGCGGTGTTTGGTATTGGATGATGGCGAAACCAAAATCGCTTTGGTCGTTTGCGATTTGCTGGGCATTCATCGAAGTTTGAGTTTAGAAGCGCGGAGGCAGATAACGGAAGCGACGGGAATACCCCCTGAGAATGTCATGATATCGGCCACGCATACGCATTCGGCTACCAGCGCCATTTCCAATGCTTCTGTAGTCCGCAGTTATCAATCGGATATGCCGCTGAATGCATACCAGCAATTTGTTGCGCGACGTATTTCGGATGGCGTACGCCGCGCGATTCAAAATTTACGACCGGCAGAGATCGCGTTTGGTCGAGTCGATGTTCCGGAGCATGTGTTCAATCGAAGATGGTTTTTAAAAGAGGGTACGATGCCCGCCAATCCGTTTGGCAAGATCGACAAAGTCAAGATGAACCCGGGTGCCAATAGTCCCGATCTGGTCGAACCTGCCGGTCCGATTGACCCAACGGTTTCCTTAATCGCTTTGCGTTCACCGGAAGGAAATATGGTCTCGCTTTTTTCGGCCTATTCCTTGCATTATGTGGGGGATGTTGGACCAGGGCATATCTCGGCGGATTACTTTGGAATTTACAGTGAACGATTAAAACAGCACTTATCAAGTAGTGGAATCGATCCACCGTTTGTGGCGATGATGGCCAATGGCACCAGCGGTGACATCAACAACATTCCCTTTGGCAAGCCGCGAGCGTCTCGGCCGACCTATGGACAGATGACTTATGT
>JBIKMB010000033.1:0-39460 GCA_044359485.1 Pirellulaceae bacterium
TGCATCAGTCCGCGGATATAGCCATAGGCAAACAAGCGTCCCAGCATGGTATAGCCTGGTTCACCATCGTCTTCGCCAACCATTTGCGGAACATGATCGGGCCGCATCGGTCCATCAAAGCCAACTTCCACTAATGCCCGCATCGCCGCGGCCATATCGGTCGGTCCATTATCGTGAAATGTCTCCGCGAAACGCTCCGGAGTCCCTTTCACATCGCGAAAATGAACGTATGCAATATGTGTGCCCAAACGGCGTATAGTGGCTGGAATATCGACGCCCATTGTTGCAAAAGTTCCCTGGCAAAAACAGATTTTGCTTCGCGGACTATTGAATCTTCGCACCAGTTCCTCAAAAGCGGCAACGTTATGCATGATACGCGGCTTACCTAACAACATCGGCAATGGTGGATCATCGGGATGCATTGCCAAAGTCACGCCGCAGCGTTCCGCAACGGGTAACAGCGATGTCAACATATGATCCAGGTATCCCCATAGATCGGCGGCCGCGCGCGAACGCGTGATTTCTTCGTGAACAGCATCCGTTGGTCGATGCCCCAGCAATTTTGCTCTCTCGACATCTTCCAGATCAAACGCAGTCACCTTCGCTCCGCCGCGCTCGGGCGCATCGACGCGCGTGCGGGCCCAATCGGTTCCGGCCATGAAATTGTAACACAGCAATGAGACACCGAACTCCGACATTTGCTCCAGCAAACGCGTCATCGCAGCGATTTCCGTACCGTCATCGATCCCAATCTTGAGACGTTCGATCGGCAGGTAGCCCTCAATACAAGCGATGCGCAAACCAAAACTCGCTGCCCGAGCTATGGCCGCTTTGAGCACAGAGCCATCGGTTCCGTAATAGCGATATACCAAATCGGTTACACCGCACTGTGCCGCCAGTTGTAAATTGACATCCGAAACCGGAGTGAGCACTGTTGCAAGTTTCATCAGATCGCCATTCAAACGAGTCGAACTAGCTCTTGTAAAGAGGTTGGGTAGCATTCATACCTAAAGCAACCAAACCGGCAACAAAAAATGCGCCGGCACAGGTCAGGAATACAAGCGTTTGACCCGGCATTAAGGAACTCCCGTATGCCAAGATGAACGGTACTAATTTGGAACTGAAGGCCGCTCCAAAATTGCCCCACATATTGGCCCAACCAAAAATGGCTCCTGTGTTTCTGCCACCAATATCTTGCATGAATGCCCAGATCGATGGATTGCCAACGTCCGTCATCATCGAGACCACCGCGCAACAGGCGACGACACCCCACGCCGAATCCATTTTCAAACAGAGCAAATAAGCACAGCCCGCAATCCACGTCGAAGTTGTGATCGGCACCACGCGACCGATTCGCAATCCAAAGCGTTTCACGCTCCAGTCGGCCGCGTATCCGCCAACCAATTGCCCCAGCATGCCCATTCCCAAAACAATCGAAACCATCAGTGCCCCTTGAGAATCCGATACCTTTTGAACTTCCTTTAAATAGGTCGGCAGCCAAGTAATCAGGTAGGCCCACCCGATATTGATACAAAACTGCTCGATCGAATTCAGAGTCAAGCTGGGATTGCGACAAATTTTCAACAGTATGGCGAATAAACTTTGAGAGGTTGCCTCATCTTGAACCGGTTCGGGGCCAATCCAATCGCGCTCGCCATTGCTACAAGCTGGATGTTCGGTCGGTCGATCGCGAACCACGAAATAGTACGCGGCAGCAATTACAATTCCCATGATGGCGTAAATCCATAATGTCATACGCCAGCCGCCCGCATTGAGAATCAAGAGCGTCGTCAAGAATGGAGCAACAGTTCCCCCGCAACGCCCACCTAGCGAAATAAATGCCGAAGCATTCCCACGCTCTGAAAGCGGAAACCATCGCCGAACAATAGCACTGCTGGTGGGATACGCGCCCGCTTGCGTCACGCCAAAACCGAGTCGCGCGAACATCAAACCATAAAGCCCCGTGACCATCCCTGTGATCCCCGTGAGCAACGACCACAGAAAAATATAACTAGATAAAACCTTGCGAGCCCCCAACCGATCGCTAAACCAACCAGCGGGAACTTGAAACAAGGCATAGGTGAAGAAGAATGCCCCCAAAACACTGCCGATCTGTTGTTTCGAAATTTTCGCTTTACCTTCACCTCCTGCCGATTCGATTTGGTTCAATGTCTCTTCGGCTTCTTGACGGGTCAGTCCATCTTTCCAAGTCATAGGCAGGGTGAGCGACTTGGGGGCAGCCGCATCGCTGGACGCTGTCGTCGCTGGAGCGGCGGTTGACTGGATTTTGCTTTGAAATGCGGTGACATCCTCAACACTCGACAACTCAACCGAAAAACGAGTGCTCGGATTGGCGATGATACGCTGATCTTTAAGAAAAGAGTCCGACTTAACGATCTCCCCCACAGAGACACGCGTGAGATAAAGTCCAAACGCCATCAGAATGCTGACCAGCACGATGCGATAGCGGATATTGGTCCGTGGCGAGTGCTGCTCGGTCGTCATGCGCGAACCTCAACGTGAGAGCGAGGGTAGGGGAGGGACGCCGCTCATTGTAACCAGATCTTCAGCCTCCAAGCCACTTACCTCCTCGATCGCTTAAGAAGTTCACTCGAGCGAATCGCACGTATACAGTATACAAAAAAATACATACACAAAAAAAGAAATCGCTCCGCGGTTGCTTCTAACAAGCGAATACAACCTCAATCCAGAGTGCAATAAGCTCCGTTGGCACCGCTGAAAGAGCAAAAGGCCCACACTTGCGATTTTAAAAACGACTGCTGTGCTCTTACCTTCCTAGCTCTGCCCTAGTTTTCATCATCTGTACAGTGTCTGCTGGTTGGGTTGGGATTTGCTAGAATGCCAACCTTGGTGGATCGGCCTATGCCCACCTAGCCCATAACTGCATCAAACCACTCTTCGAGGAATAATCATGAGAATCCCGCCAAAGCTGCTTCCACTCCAAACACTCACCTTTTTTGTGATGAGCTTTTTCGCAATCGCTGGCATCGTTATGGCTCAAACTCCCACCAATCAACATTATGAAGTTCGGCAATATCAAGGCGTCAACGTCGATCGCTTGGCCGACCTGGATCAGTATTTGGAGAAGGCATTGGTGCCGGCCCTGAATCGTCGCGGTCATTCGCCCGTGGGTGTTCTCTCCGAAGCCAACCCAGTGGATGGAAAGACATCAGTTTATGTTTTCATCCCGCTCAAGTCGGCCGATGATCTTACCACTCTTGCCGCCGATTTGGCCAAAGATACAGAGTACGTTAAGGCATCGGAAACGCATTCCGCAGTGGATCCCAAGAATCCAATTTTTGCCCGCGTTCGCAGTGAGTTGTTAGTTGCCTTTGATTGCTGGCCCAAAATGACTGTTCCCACACAACATACCGAGAAGAAAAATCGTTTGTTCGAGTTGCGTGTCTATGAAAGTGCCACCGAAGAGCGGGGCATCAAAAAAGTAGCTATGTTCAATAATGGTGAAGTGCCTATCTTCTTGGATTGCCAGATCAGTCCTGTCTTTTTTGGACAAGCGATCATCGGCGACAAGACACCCAATTTAACATATATGACCGTGTATGATGATGCCGCCTCACGCGATGCCGCCTGGAAGCGATTTATCGCACATCCTGATTGGAAAAAATTGAGCAGCGATCCACAGTACGCGAACACTGTCTCGAAAATCCATAAACTCGATCTTTTGCCACGTCCCTATTCTCAGTTATAAGTTGATGAATCATGCTGGAAATCTATGATCAAGTGCAAGAAGCGTGTACCTTTATCCGTCAGCAGTGGGATCATAATCCACATGCAGGAGTCATCCTCGGCACCGGACTAGGGAGCTTGGTTGAGAGAATTGAAGTGGAAGCGATGATCGACTATGATCAAATTCCGCACTTCCCTCGCTCGACGGTGATCAGCCACCGCGGTCGATTGGTATGTGGTAAGCTGTGCGGTTTGCCTGTGATGGTGATGGAAGGTCGCTTCCACATGTATGAAGGCTATCCGCTGAAGAAGATCACACTTCCTGTGCGCGTGATGAAGCACATGGGAGCCCAACTTTTAGTGGTGTCAAATGCTTGCGGTGGTATGAATCCCTATTTCAAATGTGGGGATATCATGCTGATCGAAGATCACATCAATCTACTTGGTGACAATCCTTTGATCGGCATCAATGATGATCGATTGGGCCCGCGTTTTCCAGATATGAGCGAACCCTACGATCTGCATTTGGTCGATAAAGCCTTAGAATTGGCCCGCAAAAACGACATTGTCGCGCACAAAGGTGTGTTTGTTGCCGTCTCTGGCCCCAACTTGGAAACACGAGCCGAATATCGCTTCCTTAGGGCCATTGGTTGCGATGCAGTCGGCATGTCGACCGTGCCCGAAGTGATCGTTGCCGTGCACAGTGGTTTGCGGGTCATAGGCTTTTCCGTTATTACCGATATGTGTTTACCAGATGCGTTGGAAGCTGCCGATGTGGCCAAGATTATCGCAACCGCTACTGGGGCAGAACCCAAGCTTCGCACTTTGGTCAGCGGCATTCTGGATTACGAACGAGCTCGCTTGGGCAAAGCCTAAATATCTATGAAGGATCGCATAGCAGAGGCGTGTCGAAAGATCCGCCAAGAACGAATGTTGTTTCCCGAAGTGGCAATCATTTTGGGAAGCGGTCTTGGCGGACTTGCTGACGCGATCGAGCACCCAACCAAAATACCGTATAGCCAAATCCCCCATTTCCCTGCGACTTCAGCGCAGGGGCATGCCGGAAATCTGGTACTCGGTTTTTTATCTGGAGTTCCCGTCATAGCGATGCAGGGCCGCATCCACCGTTACGAAGGCTTTACTCCCGATGATGTTTGCTTTCCACTTCGCTGCATGCAGCATTTAGGGGCGCAAACCCTGATCGTCTCCAATGCCAGCGGCGGCGTCAATCCAAGGTATACCAGCGGCGACCTGGTCGTTATCGATCAGCACATCAATTTTCTCGGTCAACCTTCTCCAACCGAACAACCTCCAACAACGTTGAGTCGAAATGTTGACCTTTATCACCGCGGTTTGATCGAGCGCGCACACGACCATGCGCGAAGAAACGGTTTCACGTTGCACCAAGGTACCTACTTGGCGACCCTGGGTCCAACATACGAAACTCGATCCGAATATCGTTTCTTTCGCCAAGCGGGTGCGGATGTGGTCGGAATGAGCACGGTGCCCGAGGTACTCTGCGCATCTCAACTAGGTATGCGGGTGCTCGCTTTTTCGATCGTAACCAACGTCGCCCTGCCGGACCATTCGACCTCAACGAACCATATGGAAGTCATCAGCTGGAGCGAAATCGCTGCTCCCAAATTACGTTATATCGTGACCGGCTTGCTCCAAGAACTCGCTGGCCCCGCGGACTGAGGCTGAGCTAGAACACTGAGATCGTCAAAAAATCCGCAAAGAATAGAGTGGAGAGCCGAATATGCGTGTGGAGCAACTCAGCTAGCGGCCTAGCATGTCGCGCAAAAGCATCCTGCCTAGGAAGCGAAAATTTTGCATGTAACGCGGTATCAAACGTTTCGGTTCACTGAGCGCTCGATACAACCACTCCAAGCCTGTCTTCTGAAAGAACTTCGGCGCGCGTTGAACTTTTCCGATGATGAAATCAAACGAGGCACCCACCTGAATCGTCATAGCTGCATTAATTTGACGGTAATGCTCCAGCACCCATAACTCTCCCTTAGGTTGACCGAGCGCTACCAACAGAATATCGGGGCGTGTTTCCCGAATCCCTTGAATCATCGCAGCTTGTTCGTCATTACTCAACGTACGAAACGGTGGCGTGTAGCAACCTGCGATTTGCAGACCAGGGTACAGTTGGGACAAACGCTCCGCCGCTTGCTGAGCCACTCCATCGGCCGCACCAAACAGAAAAAGCCTGTAACCCTGTTTTGCCGAAAGTCTCGCAATATCATAAATCAAATCCGCCCCAGCCACGCGTTCAGGCAACTTTCGCGCGGCGAGCTTCGAACGCCATACAATGGGCATCCCATCTGCGATAATCAGACTGGCGTCACGAGTAACCTCCGCCATGCGTGGATGCTCATGATGCAGCATCACATAGTGCAAATTGGCGGTCACCATGTAGCCGCTCGGTACAGCCTGGCGACGATGAGCCATGACCCACCGATCGACAAAATCCAGACACCCTCGCATGGTCACCACACCAAACGGCACACCCCAAATCGAGACAGTTTCTACCTCTATTTTCTCAGTCGGCGAAGATATCGGCTCATCACGAATTTCGGCCACTGTACTCTGCGGTACAATGGGAGCAAGGTAAGCCCAACCTGTAGAGGAATCACTGGTCTGCGGTGTAGGGTTCACGACAGTTAACTTTCCTGCTAGGGAATGGATGAAAGTGATTCTCGATCCGTCTTATCAAGTAGTTTTAAACGACCGACTTATGAAATTCCTACCTTACAGCAACTCGGCGCGCAAGCCAGCGGCCGCTCGGTAAAGAAACGGATACAAAAGGGATTTCCTGGTTTGAGGTTTATATCGTTTGTGACGATTTTTCTGGAGTTAGAGCATGTCGCGTCAGGTTGTGGTAATAGCAGTCGAGGGACTTGGTACCCAGTTGCTATCTCCCTATGGAAACAGCTGGTCGGGCACGACATCCTTAGGACGACTTGCCACAGAATCGCTGGTGCTCGACAACTACTGGCTCAATGGTTTGAAGCAAGCTGAAATCTATCGTCAATTGCTCGCGCCTTGTAACGGTAATGCTTCCACGTTGGCTCATTGGTGCGAAGAACCCGATTTGCGTACACGGTGGCTCATCGACGTTGCGCATGATCACACCGACGAATTAATCGCCCCCATTCACTGGCAGCGTCATATTCCCAAGTCCGATCGAGGCGGAGAAATTCTCGATTCCGCAATGGGCCAAGTCTTTGAACATGTTTTGAAATGGTTCTCAACGGCAAGCGATGAGATACCCGAACTATTATGGTTGCACAGCGGCGGATTGACCCATGCATGGGACGCGCCGCTGGAACTGCGCGAGTCCTATTGCGACGAAGATGATCCGCCGCCGCCAACAGAACTGGAGCCCCCGGAGTTCAACGTCAAAGACAATGAGGACCTGGATCGTGTCACAGGCTGGACTCAAGCCGCCGCCGCTCAATTGGTTCTCTTGGATCAATGCTTGGGTGCGGTCGATGTGGCGATTGAGGAGCGAGGTTGGCAGGAGTCTTGTCTGCTGATCCTCATGGGCGTAGGAGGTTACTCCTTTGGTGAACACAATTACGTCGGCTGGAAGGAACGACAACTTTGGAGCGAAACGAGTCAGGCGCCGCTGATTCTTCGTCCCGGGAAGCAAGTCCCTGTGACCCTGCATCGTCCCGAGATATTCCAGCCTGATCAAGTGCTACCGACCATTCGCGCTTGGCTGGCAGGCAAAACGTTGACCGATAGACTTGAAGAAGAACGAACCGTTAACGGTTTTCTGGATGATAGCGGTCCGGAGTTACCGCAATATTGGCCCGCCGTTCGATCCATTGCCATCGCCCGACATGACACTCAGTGGCTCGTGCGTACGCCGCAGTGGCTCTTTCGACAACTTGCTGAAGATGAACCGTGGCAAATTTATATGCAACCCGATGACCGCTGGTGCGTCAATGATATTGCTTCGCGAGTTGCCGAAGTTCGCGAAGCCTGGACAAGCTACTGGCCTTTACTGCTGGAACACTGGCAAAAACCGTTCAATACTCCGATCCCAACTTTGCCCGATGCCCTTGTTCAACGAAATTATTAAACGGAATCCAAAGCATGCTTCGCCTCTTTCCCAATGTCTCGATCAAACCTTGCCGCGCGATTCGCGGCATGTCGGCTGTCTTGCTCCCGTTTACCGACTCTGGAAATATTCATTGGAACGAATTCGAATCTCATTTGGATCGGACGTTTCAAAATGGATTAGTACCAGCAGTCAACATGGATACGGGTTTCGGTAATTTACTCGATGAATCCTCAAAGCGTGAAGTCTTAAGCAAGACCATGGCGATCGCGCGAGGACGCGATTTTGTCGCGGGAATCTTCATCGGCGATCAAGCGGGTGACAAACTCAATCTCCATGCCTACTTAACTCGTATTGAAACGGTTCAAGAGTTTCATGCCATTCCCATACTCTTTCCCTCCTACGGTATTGCCAGCAGCGACGAGACGGATTTGTTATCGTTCTTCGAGAGTGTCGCGCGGCATGCGCCGCGTTTCTTGGGTTTTGAACTCGGTACGATGTTTGTTCCTTGCGGTAGAATCTTTTCGCTCAAGCTGTTTGAACAGTTACTGCAGGTGCGCCAGTGTATCGGCCTGAAACATAGCTCTTTGGATCGACAGCAGGAATGGGATCGATTGGCAATTCGAGATCGAGTCCGCCCTGACTTTATGGTGCTCACGGGCAATGACTTGGCGATCGATATGGTGATGTACGGTAGTGACTATTTACTCGGCCTCAGCACATTCGCGCCTGACTGGTTCGCGCTTCGAGATCACTTCTGGCAACAGGGTGATCCACGCTTTATGACCCTTAATGATCTGCTGCAATATTTGGGACACTTTGCGTTTCGGAAACCCGTACCGGCGTACAAACATTCTGCTGCACAGTTTCTGCATCTGCGAGGTTGGCTATCGAGCGACCTGATCCATCCCCAAAGCCCCCGTCGCGGTGATTCGGATCGAGAAATCTTGGCTAAAATCAAGGACCAGATCGAAGAGTTTTTGTACAATAGCCAAGCAAAGCTATAGACCATGAGATTTTGCTGAACGAGATGCGCTGCATCGATACAAGTTTACTTTCCAAAACAAGAATCGCCTGCCCGAGAATTTGATGACATTATCTGAAGAGAAAATTCCTGTTGGGATGCGACGTTACCTGATCGATATTCATCCCAAACGCATGACGCATTTTTTCACCGATATCTTAATCATCGGTGGCGGATTAGCCGGCTTACGCGCAGCTAACGAAATCCCTCCGCATGTTTCGACGTTGGTCGTCACAAAAGATAAACTAGCCGAATCCAATAGCCAATATGCTCAAGGTGGTATCGCGACGGTTTGGGATCCAGAAGATCGCTTCGAAGACCATGTCCAAGATACGCTCACCGCAGGTGGGGAATTATGCGATCGCCGAATTGTGGAAATGGTCGTGCATGAAGCGCCTCAACGCGTCGAGGAACTCATTCGCTGGGGAACACGTTTTGACAGCCATAATGGAGAAATCCTGTTAGGTCGAGAAGGGGGACATAGCCATCAACGCATCTTGCACGCATTAGGCGACGCTACTGGAAAAGAAATCATGCGGGCAGTCATCGAGCGGACTCGATCTCTTGCCCATGTCACGATTTGGGAACGAACTTTCACCATCGATTTACTGACCCATGAAGGAGTTTGCTGCGGAGCGATCGTGGCCCTGGAAGGACATTCGCCAACCCTGGTTTGGGCCAAACAAACCATCCTCTGCTCTGGCGGGTGCGGACAAGTGTACCGCGAGTCGACCAACCCGCGTGTCGCGACGGGCGATGGACATGCAATTGCATACCGCGCTGGCGCAGAAGTTCGCGATATGGAGTTCATGCAATTTCACCCCACAGTTTTATACCTTGCAGGTAGCGCCCGAACTTTAATCACCGAAGCTATTCGCGGCGAAGGCGCCTACTTAGTCGACTGTAATGGTTATCGCTTCATGTCGGACTACGATCCTCGACTGGAACTGGCACCGCGCGATATCGTCAGCCAAGCGATCGTAAGTCAAATGGAAAAAACCCAGCATCCTTGCGTCTATCTTACCATGCAGCATTTAGACGCAACGTATGTGAGACAACGGTTCCCAGGAATTGCGAAAACATGCGCTGACTTCAGTATTGATATCGCCAAAGATCGTATCCCCGTGCGACCCGGTGCTCATTATATGATCGGCGGTGTTACCGTAGATGCCAGTGGACGCACTTCGCTCCCAGGGCTATGGGCCGCGGGTGAAGTAACCTCGAGCGGACTACATGGCGCTAATCGACTCGCCTCCAATAGCCTGCTCGAAGGACTCGTTTTTGGCGCAAAAGCGGGTCACGGCGCGAGCTTGGTTGCAGAATCGATGCCGCATACTTTTCAGGTTCTCCCTATCAGCTATCAAGCAGTGGAGGCTCCCTTAGATCCACTCGATGTGACCGACATCCGAAACTCTTTGCAAAGCTTGATGTGGCGAAGTGTGGGCGTGCGTCGCAGCGGTCCTAAACTGGAGGAAGCCTACCAGACCATACATGCCTATGGACTCTATGCGCTCCGGCGACAGTTTCATGATGTGGCCGGTTGGGAATTACAAAACTTGCTGTTGGTATCAGGCTTGATCACCCGCGCTGCCACACTACGCACCGAATCAAGAGGAGTTCACTTGAGAACCGATCATCCCGAACCGAACAATAAAGACTGGATGAAGCACATCAACTTTCAAGTCGAAGGCTGATCCGTTTAATTGCCACTGGTCTCCAGCAAGCGACTGATCAATGGCAACAACTGCTTCTTGCGACTGACCACGTTATCAAGCTTGTAAAGCCGACGATCGACGCGGGGATAGTTGATCGATTCCCATCCCGGCGGCTCCTGCGACATCAATAACAAACTGCTATTGGTAACGATATCAGTTACCAGTAAGGCCGAAAATTCTAAGCCACGAGATTGAGAAAGCTCCGCCAAAGCGGCCTGCAATTCATCCTTCCGATTCCAAAACAATTCAAAACCGATTTCCTCAATCTGCGAAATCGTGAAACGATGTTTGTTTTCGGTAAACTCTTTGCAATCCTCGCGCACCACCTGCGATGGCGTACAAGTTCGCAGCGCTGAGCCGACTGCAAAAAATTCTTGCGCGTAACTCTCCAGATCAAGTCCGCAGAAGGGCTTGAGCCATTCGAGCATTTCACGATCGATATCCGTAGTTGTCGGACTGCGCAAGAAAAGCGTATCGGAGATGATCCCTGAGACCATGCAAATCGCGATTCCCGGTGAAGGATTCAAACGATGATTGCGAAACTGCCTAGCGATCAGCGTGCAAGTCGAACCAACAGGTTCCATCGTCAATTTAATCGGCTGAGTCGTTTTAAGCGAGCCTCCGAGTCGATGATGATCGACGACTTCTAAGATATCTGATTCTTCAGCCCCATCCACGGCTTGTGAAATCTCATTATGATCGACTAACACCAACTTGCGTTTCGGTGGACTGAGTAAATCGCTTTTCGAAACAATTCCAACGAGTTTGCCGGTTTCGTCGGTAACTGGAAAGATGGGTTGGTTTGCGCGGTCGGTAATGCGACGAGCTTCCGAGAGAGGCTGCTCGGAGATCAACGTCACAAACTTGCGTTGAATGGCGTTTAAGATGGCACGCGCGGTTTTGATTTTGATCGTGGTCGTTGCGGTGTCGTAGGGACTCTTGATGACCGTTACGTTCTTCTCTTGAGCCAGTTCGAGAAGATCGGGTGAAAGATCAAATCCCCCTGTCACAATCATACCGCGCACACCGCACTCAAGGGCGGGTAATTGAATCGTGGGACGGTCGCCGCAAACCACCAAGAGTCGTTCCGCTCTGAATCGATGTAACCTTTCCTTGAATCCATGGGCGCTCATCGCCCCAACCATCACCAAATGATCCTCAGTCTTGTCGGCGTTGACCGCATGTTGAAACTCGCCTCCCAGCACTCGGCAAATTTTGCTGAGGGAACTGCTCACGCGCCGCGAACCAAGTGAGTCATCACCATCCTCAAAAACAACTTCCAGTAGTTCGACCAAGTTGATGATTCCAACGACTCGCTGATCCGCAGTCACCACGGGAGCCGAGCGAAGTCCATGCGTTTTGAGTCGCTCGTACACTTCGTAAAAGACATCATCCTCTCGAGCAGTGACCACTTCACGGCGACAGATATCACCCACTTCCGGTCGAACGTCCATCACAATCCGAGGAGCTTCGATCTTGGCCGTTGTGAGAGCAAATTTGGTACGTTGATTCGGAGCACCACAGCAAGCAGCGACCGCTTCCGGAGTCGTGGTTTGTCGAAGAAAATCGGCATAGGCAAGCGCTGCACAAATGGCATCGGCGTCCGGATTTCGATGGCCGAAAACGAGAACTTGTTGCAATGACATGAATAAAAGTCACCTGAACTTTTGAGACATCCGTGAAAATCTTCAGCTTCCCTGCATTAGAGCGCGGTAGATTTTCACGCGATCCGAGCGAGCGAAAACCTCAGCCCAATTTTTCGCAGAAACGCTCCGCCCTTCTATTATAACACGGTTTTCCCGTTTTGAATGGTAAAGCGATGGAGACCCGTGGCCGCAATTAGAAATAGTTTAAATTCAAAATTCCTAGAGCGGCGTGCAGATGAAGCGATTTTCGCTTAAACTCCGAATTGACGCGAAAGTCGATCTGTCCCTTTGCCCAACTGTGATCGGAGTTGAGGAAAATTGAACACGTTCACACAATTAAAGCCGAAAATTATTCAAGATAATGGCGAAGTCCCCCTGGTGCTTTATTCTGAAGCCACAATCCCTCTCGGACAAATGACCTTCCTGAGAAGAGCTTTAGTTTTGGCGGAATTGGCCGTTATCGCTTATAACGATGAAGCGGAATCGAAAAGGGCTGCAGAAGCTATCGGTTTTCCGGAATGCGAACTGTTTGACCAAAATGGCGCCCAGGCCTACCGATTTCGCAACCAACACGATGTGATTTTCGCTTGTCGTGGTACAGAGCCCAGCGAGTGGAACGATTTACATGCAGATGCTCGGGCATCGATGGTTTTGGTAAGCACCTTCGGCAGGGTTCATAGCGGCTTTCACAGCGAAGTGGATGAAATCTGGCCGCTGATGGAAAAACTCTTGCAAGACAATAGCCTGCCAGCGTGGTTTTGCGGACACTCGCTGGGAGCGGCGATGGCGACGATTTGCGCTTATCGTTGTCAAGTATCGCCCATTTGGACCAATCCGCGCGAATTACACACCTTTGGCTCGCCTCGCGTTGGCTGCAAAAAATATATCAACCACGCCAAAATCGCTCACTATCGCTGGGTTCAAAACAACGATATCGTTACGCGCGTTCCGCCGTTATGGCTCGGATACCGCCATGGTGGGAACGAAATCTACATCGATCGCAATGGCCGAATCAAACGCTTAATGGGCCTATGGCGCAGTCGAGATCGCTGGCGAGGTCTACTCAAAGGCCTGCGCATCGGCAAGTTCGACCTCTTGGCCGATCATAGCATGCGTCTTTACGCCGAAAACATTGCGTTAGCAGTGGACCATGAATTAGAGACCATGGCCAGCGGTGGAAAGTCGATCCAAAAACAAGAAATCGTCATTCAAGAAAAAACTGATTGAGCTGCCCCACAACACGCTACGCTTGACCCGACTCAAGTTGCAGCAAAGCCAGCGTGCCCAAACCGTAGAAGGTGTATTCAATATCTTTAGCCGGATCGAGCTCAAAGCCTGCGAAACCTCCACCCGCTCGAGACATCGAAAGAACGTATTTCTGGGCCGCATCGATATCGACCCAGTGTAACCTGTTGAGATCGAGCAGCGTCACACAGGCCGTGAACGTGCTCAACACGTCAGGTAAAGGTATGCGAGAGTTCGCTTGGAAGCCTCCTTCATCCACTTGCATTTCCGCGAGAAATTCGCCCGTCTCTTGCGCCAACGCTTCAGTCAATCCGCCGACCACCGACAGAGCTCCAATCGCAGCGGCGGTTGGATTTACCCCGGGTCGTTTGCCCACTCGTATCTCGAGAAAACCACCATCCTTCTGCTTTTGCCCCATCAAAAACCGCTGGATACCCGCCGGCTCAACAATCGGCTGGTCTATCAATTGCAGACATAGCAAAACTAAAAATGTTTGGTAAGTGCTACCCGCTTGTCCCTCGAGCGTCTTGGCATATCCGCCATCCGGCCGCCGCAATTGAGCCAACAACGTCGCCAACCGACTTTGCCAATCCCTGCGGCTCTCTGACATCACATCCAAACCGATGGATGCCTCAAGAAGTTTCACGCTGTAAACCAATGCCAACAAATCGACGATCGTTTGAAATGTACTGAGCTTGTTGCGAAGAAATGCCGCACTTCGCCGGGCCACATCGCCTTCCAAAAGACCCAAAAACGCGAGGGTCCGCAAAGCGAAACTTGTGTAATACAAATCACTCTCCCCTTCGCGGCCTCCCCAGCCCCCATCATCGCGCTGCTGCGACAAGACATAACCAGCATGCCGCTCGGTAATCTCATCCGGCAGTCGCGACGCGCCGTAGGTCAATGCCAACGTAAGTCGCTCCAGATAAGTGAGATCTTTTTCCACCGCATCACGCTCGCAGATAAGGAGTCAACTTCGCCCGAACTTCATCCGGGATTCGAACCGACGTAATATCGTGCCCTTCCAGCATGCGACAACAAACAATGGTCGTCTCACCTTCAGCCACTAACTTGGATTCCGTAAAAATCTCATACGCAAAGGTGATACTTTTCTCTCCAAGCCGCGAGATTTGCAACTGAATATCCAGCATTTGCTCGAAGCGTACCGGACCTCGAAATTGACAGGTCGCCGACACGCGCGGCCAGTGCACATTACCCTCGGAAGTCGACATAGGAAAAACACTCAAGCCCAAATGCCTCCACAGCACATGCTCCGTTTGCTCCATGTATAAAAAGAAGGAGCTGTAGTGCACGATTCCAGCAGCGTCCGTATCAACGAATTCAACGCGTCGCGAATGTTGGAATTTTTGCGGCATCGCTTATCTTTCCAGAAAGTGAAAAGGGAAGTCGCCTGTGGTCAATAAAAAACGCCGCAAGCAAAATGCAGGCGGCGCAAGCTGGATTTCAAATTGAATCCGATCGGCTAATACGAGATGGAGTTGCCCCCAAAATACTACTCGCCGGTGTAAGGCAACAATGCCATGAAGCGGGCTCGCTTGATCGCCAACGTCACTGCATGCTGGCTCACAGCCGAACAACCCGTCTTGCGTCGTCCAACGATTCGACCATGTCTATTGATCAACTTGCGGAGCAAATCGACGTCTTTGTAATCCACATACATCGGACGTGGTCGTTTTCCTTCAACAAACAACGGATCCTTCTTCTTTGTGCGGGCGCGAACTCGCGTACGCTTGCGAGGCCCTTTGCCCTTGCCAGGATTACCGCGTCGTGGAGGTGCCGAAGTGCTCATAATCGTCTGTCCTAAACTCCAGATTAGTGGATTGTGGTTATAAAGGTTTGTTATGGATGGTTGTGCTTGGGTCGTCTTTGTGCCAATAAGCTAATTTTGCCAGTAAGCTAATTTTGCCAGTAAGCTAATTTCTAGTCAGCTCATCGCTCTTTTAACTCACCCCTCCGCCTGTCATCGCTGTCGAAGCACTATTGCTGTCGAAGCACTATTGCTGTCAAAGCGGATTGCTGTCAAAGCGGATTGCTGTCATTCGCCTGCGGTGTCACTTCCAGACCTGAGGTGTGTCTAGAGAACTCATCCTGCCAGTCACAGAAACGGCCGTTCCGCCGCAACTTTTCCAGCAGTTATTCTCGACCGGGAGAAAATCAGGAATCTGTAAAAATACCGGCCCGCACGAAAATCGGCAAGGCTTAAATATTATCGCCACCCACATTTGTGAACCATAGGGATTCCCGCCGAATCCAAACGCGACAGGGCAAAACCCTACCAATGTGCCGTTTTGGGCTCCATTTACGCCCTATCGGCGACCTTTGAAGACCTGGTTGGCCGTGTCGCACCCCTCCCCAAGTGAGTGGGCAGCCAAGTCCCCGCCTCAATCCACCTAAAACAGTGAGCTCCTTTTGAGCGATTTGCATCCATCTGCGGCGGATCGAACAAATTGCTCAAGCAACCTAGCAGATTGGACGATTTTGCCTTGGCGACTGAAGCTTTCGTTGTTACATTTCTGAGTTCTCCCAGACGGCTGGTTAGGCAGCTTGCGGCGGAGAAGGACGAAACCGGTGGGATATTTTTGGAAAAGGCTGTATTTATGCCCAAGATGAAGACGCACAAAGCAACCAAAAAGCGTTTTCGGATCACAGCCAACGGCAAGGTGAAGCACCGTGGTGCTGGCACCAGCCACTTGGCCGTTCGCATGAGTCAGAAACGCAAGCGAAACTTGCGTGGCACTCGAGTGCTGGCGAAATGCGATCAAGCGATGATCCACAAAGCGTTATGCGGAAACAGCTACTAGTTTTCAGGTAAATTTCGGGCGTTGCTGGCCCGTGGTAGTGGCCGGCATCGGTAAGACATAAGCCGCGAAATGGATCCCAGAAAACGATTGGCTGAATAATCGACGTCACAAATCGACGTCACAAATCGACGTTGCAAATCGATGTATCAAGCAGTGAAAAAGTAAATGAAGTGGGCCGAAACCAGGCAGATGGGTGAAACGGCCGTTTTGCATGAATGAGCTCAAGCATGTGCCCCGCTTGATGCGTGATTCATAGGATGGATGCGTGATGTGAAGATGCATCCCCCAATTTCAAGAGCGAAACGGTGACCTGAGATGCCACAGATAAAAGTTAGGTTGTACGATGCGTACACGAACAGGCGCTACCAGGCGTCAAAGCAAGAATCGATTATTCAAAAGAGCTAAAGGTTTTGTAGGCGGTCGCGGCCGTTTGCTGCGAACCATGAAAGAGTCGCTGTTGCGAGCCGGTGCGTATGCGTACCGCGATCGCCGAGTGAAGCGACGAGAGTTTCGCCGGCTGTGGATAACCCGTATTAACGGCGCATTATACACACACGATCTTCGCTACAGCCAATTCATTTTTGGACTGAAAAAGGCCAATATTCAATTGGACCGGAAGCAACTCTCGGAAATGGCCATCCACGACCCCGCAGGATTCAATGCGGTCGTCGCCCAGGTGAAACAGGCGTTGGCCTCCTAATGCATTTGTTGCGATAGAGTCATCCGTCGCAAATCACCACTGAAGCATTCGAAGAGGGCTTTCGCGAGAAGGCCCTTTTTTATGTTCCAGATCTTGATTTTCCACTACTTCGATGCGTGTTTTACCGACATTAGTTGCCCAGGCGACTTTCCATGGAACTCAACGAATTCGTTCAACAACTCGATGACCTCGAAAAACAAGCTGTCAGCGAACTCAGCATCATTGAAGATGCTACCGCACTCGAAGAAATACGCATCAAATATTTAGGTGCTAAAAGTGGTCAGTTCAAGAACGTGCAAAAGTTGATGGGGGCACTGGCGACCGCCGATCGACCCGCCGGCGGCAAACGTTTCAACGAAGTCAAGAACGCGATTCAGACCGCATTCGATGATGCTCAACATCGCGTGGCGCAAGGAGCGACCAAGTCGAGCGGTCCACTGGCTGATCCGACATTACCAGGTGCGCGACTGCGACTTGGACATGTTCACCCGATCACACAAACCATCGAACACTTGAAAGAAATCATGGGTCGACTTGGCTTCTCGGTCACTGAGGGGCCAGAGGTCGAAGATCCTTGGCATAACTTCGTAGCGCTCAATATTCCCGACGATCATCCAGCACGTGACCCGCTGGATAACTTCTATCTCAAAACGGCTGAGAAAAACGCGGGGGGCACGCGACTGCTGCGCAGTCAAACCAGCACCGTCCAGATTCGTGTCATGGAATCGCGACAACCTCCCGTGCGAATTATTTCGCTCGGACGAGTGTATCGACCTGATGAAGCCGATGCGACCCACTTCCCGATGTTTCATCAAATGGAAGGGCTGTGGGTTGATCGCGGCGTCACCATGGCTCAACTCAAAAGCGTACTGCGTTTATTTGCAACCAGTTATCTTGGAGGCGATGTGAATATTCGCTTCCGTCCCTCCTTCTTCCCCTTTACCGAACCAAGCGTCGAAGTGGATTTTTGGTGGGCTGGTCGTTGGATCGAATTCGGTGGTGCCGGCATGGTCGATCCCAATGTGCTCAAGGCGGTGGGCTACGATCCCGACGTTTACACTGGCTTCGCCTTCGGCCTAGGAGTTGAAAGACTCTGTATGCGGCGGCATCAGGTCACCGATATCCGCGACCTCTACCGCAACGACATCCGCTTCTTAAGACAATTCTGAGGATTTCGATCCATGCTCGTTAGTTGGGAATGGCTTAGCCAATACGTCTATCTCAAGAATACTCCGGACGAAATTGCGAATCGTCTCAGTCTTTCGGGGCTGAACCATGAAGAGACGAAAGCGGTCGATGGCGATATGGTCCTAGATCTCGAAGTGACCAGCAATCGTGCGGACTGCCTATGCCACATCGGTATCGCCCGCGAAATCGGTGTGCTCACGCATCAACAACTTTGCTTGCCCGAAGCTAAAATTGCGACCAGCGGTGAGGATATTACCCAGAGCTGGAAATTGAATGTAGAGGCTCCGGTTGCTTGCCCACGCTACACCGGCCGCATCATCCGCGGAGTGAAAGTGGGCCCCAGCCCCGCTTGGTTAGTGAAACGTTTGGCAGCGATCGGTTGCAAATCGGTCAATAACATTGTCGATGTTACCAACTATGTGATGTTCGAGTTGGGACAGCCCCTCCATGCATTCGACTTGCGTCATGTGCGCGGCAATCAAATCATTGTCCGTATGGCTAAAGAGGGTGAGCAACTGGTGGCCATCGATCATCGACAGTACAAACTCGATCCTTCGATGGTGGTCATTGCCGATGCACAGCGAGCTCTGGCGCTCGGTGGAATCATGGGGGGAGCGGATAGTGAAGTTTCTACATCGACTGTCGATGTGTTGATCGAAGCAGCAGATTTCGCGCCGCGCGTTATTCGCTCCACAGCTCGAGCACTGAAATTGCACTCTCCCTCTTCGTTCCGTTTCGAGCGACGCATCGATGCACGACAACTCGACTGGGCCAGCCGACGCTGCTGCGAGTTGATCGTACAAGTCGCGGGTGGCATAATTCAAAACGGTATGCTCGACTCCGCATCCACGCCGCTTGAGCCACCGGCTCCTTTTTTGTTTCGTTGTTCTGAAATCGAGCGAGTCTTGGGCATCACTATCCCGCTGACCGATGTGCTTCGCATCATTCCAGCGCTGGGTTGCAAATTAGTTGACCATGGAAATGGCACCTTAGATATTACGCCACCCACATGGCGTGCAGACCTGACTCGCGAAATCGATATTGTCGAAGAACTGGCCCGTATCCACGGCTATGAGCAAATCCCAGAAAATGTGCCTGTTCCCATGTTCGCCTCGGCCAAACGCCCCAAAGATATTGTGCTGGAACGCGTGCGCGGCGTTATGATCGCGGCAGGTTTAGATGAAGCCTTAACGCCATCGGTTGTTACCCAAGTTAACGATGAAGTGCTTTCGCCCTGGTCCGAACTGCCCGCTCTGTCGACCGACATCGCCTTGCTCGAAGGTGCCACACGCTTGCGACGTAGCCTTGTCCCCAGCTTGCTGACTTGCCGCTTGCATAATCAAGCTCAATCAGCCCGCGATGCCGATTTGTTTGAAGTCGCCCAAATCTATCTTCCCAGCGCAGAGGGTGGTCTACCGATTGAACAATGCACTTTGAGCTGGGTAAGCGGCTCAAGCTTTAACGCAACCAAAGGTATTCTGGAATCACTACTGGAAGCAGTTTGCGGAGTCCAAGCTTGGACTTTCGGTGATTGGGCCAGTGCGTTGCTCGAAGCTGGAGAGGGTGCCAAACTTCAATGGAACGGCAAAACATTCGGCTATATTGGCACATTCTCGAAAGCGGCAAAAAAAGAACTGCGGCTCGAAGGAACGTGCTCTTTCGTCGAACTATCTATCGATGGATTGCTGCCACTAGCTCGAATCGTTCCGACTGCGAAATGGATCAGTTCCTATCCGGCCGTTGTGCGCGATCTTAATTTAGTTCTCGACGAAACCTGTCGCTGGCACCAACTCTCCGAAACGGTCCGTTTCGCTGGAGGTGATTTACTTCGAGACTTGCAGTATCGCGAAACGTATCGAGATGCGGCCAAAGATGGCGATGGTAAAAAGCGCGTCTTATTCTCATTCTCGCTGCAGAGCGACGAGCGGACATTGACCAGCCAAGAGGCCGATGATTGCGTCAAACGTATCATCCAAGCTTGCGAACAAGGACTCGGCGGCCGATTGATCGCATCCTAACCTTCGCTTTACTTCCGCGTTCTTGCTCCTCACGCGTCTTGCTCCTCGTGCGTCTTACTGCTCACGCGTCTTACTCCTCACTAGCAAAGCGCAGTCCTAGCGGTAGGGCTTCGCCGAAGATTTCTTGTTGTTCGTGCGCCGCCAACTGCCCCACCTCGCGAACCAGTTCCATGTAATGAGTGGGGGCATCCAAACGGGCTAACCAGCCGAGCACCTCCTGGCGAGACGCCTCACGGATGTCGCGATATCGATCTCCTGTGCGTCTTGCGGCTTGCATGACCGCCAGCATCATGTCTTTGGCTGTCAAAGGCAACATGAACCACATTTCCAACCACCGTTCGATGCGTTCCGCATCGACCACTCCACTCAACGGTCCGTACATGGGAACTCGAGCGACAAGCCTACCGATCGACCACCACGCCCCAGCATGCAAGGGTTGCGATTTTTTATCGCGAACCACTTCGTTTAATAGTTCGACGAAGCGAACTTTCTCAGCCAGAGGCAATAACTCTAACGACCCAACCAAGCGAATAAGTTCGATCCATTCACTTGCCCCGTTGCGTATCGCTTTGCCGCGGTTGGCAATCTGTTCTTTGATGCTTCCCTGCAAAGCTTGCCATAACGCTAACTGCTGACCTGCCGTAAATCCACCGGAGATTCGACGCCAAAGCACAATCACTTCCTGCCGCGAACTGAGGGCTGGAAAACAGAGCTTTCCATGAATACGACGCCAGCACTCCGTGACGCGCCAGTCATCTGCCGCCATACCGTAACCGGGTCTCAGGCAATACCCCAGCAAGTTGAGCCACCTTGCTTCATGTTCTGTCGATTTTCGCCTTCCCTCCTCCACATCGATCAACTGTTGCCAAATACCTCGCAACAAGCTGGGTGGCCACTGACTGCGGTCCATATCCAAACGCTGCCGCAATTCTTTGACCAATTTAGCTGGCGCTAAAGTACCCGCGACAAAAGTCTCCTCGATCGCTCCAGCTGCTATCCGTAGCAAGTCATCATCCACAATACCTCGACTCTCGCCACCTCCAATACTCTCTTCACGCCCACTCTCCAGTGAACTGCGAATATCAAATTCCAGTTTCCAGCGTTTTTTCGATTCTACCGCTACGCAGCTTAATTGAAGCGTACCGATCTCAGACAATTCCGCTTCTAACTGGACGCGTTCCAGCGACTTCTGGCGCCCCCGCCCCGTATCGATCACGGTTCGGATAGGTGGCAAAGAATGCATCTGAGCGACATCGACATCAACGATCTTTCCCACTGGGTCGGCTAAGCGTAAGCTGGAAACATAAACAGGAAACTCCACCGGCACACCAACCGCCAATTCTAAGCTTTTATCCGCCAAGACAAATTTCTCGCCTGGCGAAGCTTCACCTGGCACCAAGCAGAGAGCTTGGGGAGGTTGTTTGGAAATCGCGAGATAATAGCTGCGAGCGAGCCGCGCATCGATCTTGATTCCTAAACCACGTCGTACCAAGCCAAAATAAGCGGCACCCTCGGCTACCGCCAAATCCTTTCGCGGTGCTGACAAAATACCAGGATGCCAATCCTCTGGAACATTGGGCAACTTCCCAGCGAACCATGAAGAGACCACACGTACAATTGTACGCGATACAACTTCGGATTCGAGCACACCGCCGTTAAACAAGATCCAATCCGGTTTTGCTGCCGCAAGATCGGTGAATCGACCGCGATCTTCATCACTCCGTCCCGCCCAGGCTTGATCTTGCAAAAAAGCGCTCAAATGCTTAGTGATCGCCGCATCCGCTGCATAGGGAAGTCCAAACTCTATAAATCCACTGGCGACAGTGGTTGGACGACTGCCGAATGTCACCTCTGGGAGAAAGCCATCGATCAAGACTTGTTGAATGTCGCGCTGACTCACCTCCACTTGAGTTCCGGTTCCCAGCAATTTTGCTCCCATTCCAGGCAAATGAATGGTGTAATTCTCGGGAGCCTTATCCCCTAATAATATCTCCTTGGCAGTGCGACATCGCTGGCGCAACGCTTCCCATTGCCGATGTGGCAATTGCTTGCCCGGAGTCATTCTCTGTTCAAGGAAACGGGCTAAGGCAAGGTCAAAATTGTCACCGCCTAAAATCAAATGCTGTCCCACTGCGACGCGATGCAGGGTTATGGTTGAAGCAATGGATGGATCAACAAGAGTATTATCTTTATGACTCTGCGATTCACGCACGCGGATCAGGGTAAAATCGGTGGTTCCACCGCCGATATCGCATACCAAAATCGTTTGTCCCGCGCGGATGATCTGATCCCATTGCTCGCGATTGCGGCACAGCCAAGCATAGAAGGCAGCCTGCGGCTCTTCGATCAGAAAGACTCGCTTCAATCCCGCCATCTGTGCCGCTTGTACGGTCAATTCGCGGGCGACTTCATCAAACGATGCTGGCAACGTGATGATCACTTCTTGCCGAGCCAAAGGGTGCTCTGGAAAGCGTTCATCCCAATCCTTAACAATCTGCTCCAAATAGAGACTACTGGCTTGTACGGGAGAAATCTTTTCGACGTCTTCATCCGCATGCCATGGCAAGAGAGGTGAAGTTCGATCGACGCCCTCATGGCATAACCAACTCTTGGCCGATCCGATTTGGCGACCGGGCATCAGACCACCACGTTCGCGGGCCCAAACGCCAACCGTTCGCTTGGGCACCCATTTACCGCCGCGACGTTCCGCTTGATCGCCTAATTCCTCTGCCGTCCATTGATAGGTGAAGGATGGTAGCGTGTCTCGCTCTTCATGAATCTGCCAATCAACCCATTGCTTGATTTTGAAGTGAGTGACCGTTGGTGTGGTTTGCTCGGTATCCACGTAAGCCACCGCACAATTGGTGGTACCCAAATCGATTCCTACCAAGTATCGGCTCGGTGCCTCCTGCATGAGCAAGTCGACAGCATCACTCACTGTGTTTAAACCTCAGCATCCTCGCGGACATTAAATTCAAGCTTCCAACGTTGATTATCGCGAACACTTTGGCACCACAATTCGAACACACCCAGTTCGGTAATCTTGCTATGGAATTTCACAGGCACGAAGCCCTCATCGGGAACCGCGTCCGCTTGTAGTACAAGTTCCATCGGCGCAGTCTCAACCAGTTCCTCTTCATCCCACCACTTCAACATACTACCAGGCTTATCTTCTTTGCGATTGGCAGATGCAAAGAATCGAAAGCGAACCGGTTGTCCGACAATGAGCCCCACTTCGCGACTGGGCACATCGATCGCAGTCCCTTCTTCCATACCGAAGGGGACAACGCACAAGGCCTGCAGCGGTCGCGGCATTCCTGGAACAGCCAAACCAGCACTTTCAATTCCTACATAGTAGCTGCGAGCCGTACCACCTCGTATCCGAATACCTCCGTATGAACTGGACCACGCATAATACGCCGCACCACTCGCAACGGCGTGGTCTAAATCTTCCAGTTCACCTAGCACTGCAATCGTCCCAGATCCGTCTTCACTCCAACTCGCAACGACCTGAGCGAGTCGATTGCGGAACGCGGCCGCTTTAAAGACACCACCATTGAATAGTAAATGGGTCGGCCGAATAGCAATGGCGGTAGATTGATTCGAGAGGAAGTGTGCGACATGTTTGGTGATCCCCGTATCGTGCTCATAGGGCAACCCGATTTCCTGGAATCCACTTTGTGGTTGCCTTTGTGGCTGAGCATCCACCTGGCACTGCGGAAAGAATCCATCGACCAAAATCGTTTCCGCTTCCGCGCGGCTGATTTCCGTTTGCACGGTCCCGCCAATCAAACGACTGCCACGTCCCAGCACAGCAATCGTCTGCGGGTCTTGTCCACCTTGAGTCAGCAAACTTTCTTTGGCTTTGCGACAGGAATGCCACAACGAAACGCTTTGCCAAGGATTAAGTTTCGTACCGCGTTGAGCAAACTTTTGCGCTAAGAAATGCGCAAGGGCCAAATCCATGTTATCGCCGCCGACCAACAGATGGTGGCCGACAGCGATGCGCTTTAGGGCTAATTCACCTTGCTCTTCTTCCACTTGCACCAGCGTCAAGTCGGTCGTACCACCACCGACATCGCAAACGAATAGCACATCCCCTTTTTTCACCTTTCGACGCCACTGTTCTCCTTGGCTTTGAAGCCAGTGATAGAGAGCTGCTTGCGGTTCTTCGAGAAGAATGAAGTTTTCGGGTAGACCAGCTGCGATGGCCGCTTCTCGCGTCAACTCGCGGGCCGCCATATCGAACGAGGCGGGCACGGTCAGCACAACGATTTGATCACGAAGCGGCGCAGCGGGTTGGTGTTTATGCCAAGCGTCAATCAAGTGAATCAGAAGATACTTCGAAGCTTCAACTGGCGAAAGTTTTTCAATGGGCTCGGACGAATTCCAAGGGAGCAAAGGACTGCGTCGATCAACGCGGCTGTGGCACAACCAACTCTTGGCTGCCGCAATCGTTCGCTCGGGTTGCTCGGCGGAAACTTGCCGAGCGTAAGCGCCGATAACGATATTCCTGTAGGGCTCTCCCTCCATGGTCCACACTCCACTCTCCCATTGCTCGGCCGTTGGCAGATAGAGGAAAGAAGGGAGAGCGAGGTACGTTTCAAGTTGTCCCGGCGCCACAAATTGTGAGATGGGGACCAGTTGAACATTCGCTTTGTCCTCGGATAAAGAGCAATAAGCTACCACGCTATTGGTGGTGCCCAAATCGATTCCGACAGCAAACCTTGCAGACATGATTGCATGAAGCCTTAAGCGTTGATATCCACTTCTGCTGGGGCAATAACCACGGCATCTGCCGCGGTTCCGTTCCACTGCGGCAATTGGCAGCGAGTCGCTTGCCAACCGGGATGCACTATAGTTCCGTGTTTCGAGGCAGAGGACGCGCCGGAGATCTTCCAGCGCATGGGCGAGGCATCCGCGGGCACATCGACCTGGGCGCCTTCAGTCTCTGGCAGTAACGGCTGGATACCACAAATTCGCTCGAGCGTTTTGCGAGTATCTCGGAGCACATCGCGAGCGGCCGCTCCGACTTGCGCATCGGGATACTGGTCGAGCGGTTCCTGAACCAAGTCGATCAAACGCGCTTCGCGCTGCAGCGTTGCCAACAGAGTAATCGCTTCACTCTGTGCTGGAGCAGCAGGCTTAGGGGCGGGCTTTGGTTCAGGTGCAGGCCTCTCTACTGGACCAGGTAAGCTGGCAGCGGAGGGCGAACTGAGCGCCGGTTTGCCTTGCAGTACAGCCTGCAGATCATCCGCCGTTTTTCCACCAGCTAACGCTTTAAAGAACAATCGAAATGCCAAACCGATTCGCACGACCCATGCCCCTTTCCCTTAGACGTCCAAGTTGCGAACATCGAGCGCATGTTTCTCAATGAATTCGCGACGCGGTTCGACTTTATCCCCCATCAGCACGCGGAACATTTCGTCAGCGGCCGCCGCATCGGTCAACGTTACTTTGACCAAAGTGCGATTGCTGGGATCGAGCGTGGTTTCTCGCAATTCTTCGGCATTCATTTCACCAAGACCTTTAAAGCGAGTCACCGTGAGGCCTTTTTCCCCAGCGGCGCGGATGGCGCCGAGCAGTCCGCGGAGATCATCGACACCGATTTCGTTTTCTTCGCGGATCAACTTCCACCGAGACTCTGTTGTTCCTGTTCGCTCCTGGGGCAACAGATCCATAACATTGAAGCCAAGTGCCTCAAGTCCCTTTAGACCAGCGTTAATGTTTCGAACTTCATGCAATTCGATGATTCGTGGGGCTCGTCGCGCATTTTCGGCAACTTCTGCATCGGTCTTACCATTGGCAGACGTTTCGCTCGGCTTGGCTGAAACTTCGGTCAAACCGCGCTCGGCTAGGAATTGATCGAGCTTTTCGCGCGACACGAACCAGTGAAGTTCTGGGCCAATCGCAACCGAATAAATCGGTAAACGTCCCGAATCCAATTCCTGTCTCTCGGCATGCGCTCGCAAGCTGATGCCGCGACGTTCCAGAGCAAGTAAAGAATCTTCCATCGTACTGAGGGTAGCACAAAGGCTGCGCATGTTGTCCCCCGCGATTTCCGATCCATTCTCAAGAACCAAACGGCTATCTGCCAAACCGCGTTCGGTCAACTGGGTCTTCATTTCTTCTTCGGTTTGGACGTAATACGTTTCTTTACCGCGCGAACGCACCACACGGAACAGCGGTGGCTGGGCCACATAGACATGCCCCCCCACGACCAACTGATACATTTGCCTATAGAAGAAACAGAGAAGCAAAGTGCGGATGTGAGAACCATCGATATCCGCGTCGGTCATGATGATCACTTTGTTATACCGGCGTTTATCAATATTCTGATCCAGACCGATTCCCGCTCCGATCGCCTGTATCATGCTTTGAACTTCTTCGTTAGCCAACACCTTATCTTCACGACTCTTGAAGGCATTGATAATCTTACCGCGCAGTGGCAAGATCGCTTGTGTATCGCGGAAGCGGCCACCCTCGGCACTACCACCGGCCGAATCTCCTTCCACCAAATACAATTCGCACTCTTCCATTTTGTTGCTGATACAATCGCGGAGTTTTCCTGGCAGACCACCTCCGCTGAGCGCGTCTTTGCGTTTCCGCAGCAGTTCGCGAGCCCGCCGTGCCGCGTCGCGAGCTTCGGATGCGACAATCGCTTTGCGCACCATATCTTTCGCACTGCGCGGATGTTCCTCCAAGTATTTGGTCAACTGCTCTCCCACCGCCGAGTTGACAATACCTTCGACTTCGCTGTTTCCGAGCTTGGTTTTCGTTTGGCCTTCAAACTGAGGATGCGGAACGCGTAAAGAGATTACCGCTGTCAAGCCTTCGCGGAAATCTTCACCCGTCAATTGCTCCTTGATGATATTTTCTTTCTTGCCGTAATTATTCAGTGATCGCGTCAACGCCGAGCGGAAGCCAGAGACGTGCGTGCCCCCTTCGATGGTGTTGATATTGTTGACAAAGGATTGCAAGTTCTCCGAGTATTCCTTGGAATATTGAAACGCAATCGAATATTGAATTCCTTCGGATGATCCCTCGATCAAGATCACATCATTGTGCAGCACTTCGCTAGCTCGATTGAGATGTTCGACGAACTCCACGATGCCGCGCTCGTAACAAAAGTCTCCCCCTTCTCCATTGCGTTCGTCTTTGAAGACAATACGAACTCCCGAATTCAAGAACGCGAGCTCTTGCAGTCGTTTGTAGAGGGTATCGAAATTGAACTTCGTGTTAGGAAAGATGGTACCATCGGGCTTGAAGGTCGTTTTGGTCCCGCGGCGATTGGACTTACGCACCTGCTGAACGGGCCCTTGCGGAGTACCGCGTTCATAGGTCTGCGTCGAAACGACTCCGTCGCGATGCACTTCCACCTCGCACCATTGCGAGAGAAAATTGACAACCGTCACACCCACGCCGTGCAAACCACCGGATGTTTGATACGATTTTTTGTCAAACTTTCCGCCGAATTTGAGCACGGTCATCACGCCCTCCAGCGTGCTGACATCGCGTCCCATTTCTTCGGAGAGTTGCGAGTGGCGGGTTACGGGAATACCGCGACCATCGTCTTCAACCGTCACCGATCCATCAGCATTCACCGTGACCGAAACCGTTTTGGCATGCCCCGCCATCGCTTCGTCGATCGAGTTGTCGACCACCTCATAAACGAGATGGTGCAATCCTTTGAGCCCCGTGTCGCCGATGTACATACTGGGACGGGCGCGAACGTGTTCCAAATCGTTCAGTTTCTTAAGGTCGTCGCCTTCATAACTCGATCGATCCAGAGCGAGTTCCTCCGAGTCACCACTCATGCTTTCCAATCTCCCAATGCGTAGCCAATGCGTAGTCTAAATCGCTGCCGAATTTTCGCTGCCGAATTTTCGCCGCCGATTTTGCCCCCGGATCCTCAGCCTTTTGCAAATGCCAAGATAACCGAAACGAGCAAGCTACAACCTGTTGGCGGAAATGAATTTACGTCCATCCAATCGAGTCCGCCGCCGCGGTCTGATTATAGCAGATTTTAACCCTCACGGCGCTGGGGGGTTACAGGAACTTTTAATGTCCCGAGAGTTTAAATTTGAGGTCAGAGATACGCAGTTGCTTGTTGCCAGCTTGCATTTTCTGCAGAAGCTCTCTTTTGCGGAAATGGAGTTCCTGAAGGGTCAAACTGTCAGCAACATGGATATGCAGCACGCCGGCCCGCAGGTTCCCAGGCTTGCTTTGCCCCGCAAGCTCCGGACCGACAACTTGCATCCATGCTTCGCGAATTGCCTCCCCCCCCTGCACAGCGGCATAACCCCGCTCGTTCATCAGTCGATTTAGCAAACTTTGGATGGAGTGCGCTTTCAGCCTCGATGGCTTCTGTTCGATCATGTTGAGTAATTGCTGTTCCTCTGGGGATAACGGATCTTCTTTACGTTTTGCCATGCCGATCCGCTCCTAGCCCGTACCGAAACCTTGCCACCCCTAAAGAGATCGCTCCGGCTATCATACGCGGGGCAGTTGTTTTTCGGCAACAGAGATCGCGCGTTTTCCGGCGGTCCAAACTCCCCACGATGAGCCTATAGCCTAAACTCCAAGCGGCATGTTATTTTGATGGCCATTCGTTGCATTTTTCCCATCGCACTTGTTTTCCTTCTCTGCCAAAAGCTGATCGCCACCATGAGCAATCTACCCCCCTACGAAAAACTCGGTTCCTTTTACCTTGGGAAAAAGTACGACATTGCAAGTCGAACCGTCCAAGATGAACTGACGATGTACGATTCCAAGGACCTCACCACACATGCTTTGTGCGTCGGTATGACGGGCTCTGGCAAAACGGGCTTGTGCCTCGCGCTGCTCGAGGAAGCAGCGATCGACGGCATCCCTGCCATTATCGTCGATCCCAAAGGAGACCTAGGAAATTTGCTGCTGACCTTTCCGAATTTGGCTCCGCAAGATTTTGAGCCTTGGGTCGATCCGGCCGAAGCGACACGACAAGGACTTACTCCCCAACAATTTGCAGAAAAAACCGCCATCCGCTGGAAAGAAGGCTTAGCTCAGTGGGATCAGCAACCCGATCGCATTGCCCGCTTTCGCGATAGTGCCGATATTGCCATCTACACCCCCGGCAGCAATGCGGGCCTCCCCTTGACGATTCTCCGCAGTTTCGATGCTCCAAGCAGCGAAGTGATCGAAGATGCAGAGACCTTTCGGGAAAAGATCAACAGCTCTGTCTCCGGACTGCTTACTCTTTTGGGCAAAGATGCAGACCCCATCTCGAGCCAAGAGCATATCTTACTAGCCAATATTTTAGATAAGGCGTGGCGAGCAGGTCAGGATCTTAGCCTACCGGAACTCATTCGACAAATTCAAACACCTCCCTTCCAACGCGTCGGCATGCTGGAACTCAATGCATTCATGAGCGCTGATGCCCGCGCGAAATTTGCACTCAGCATCAATAACTTGCTGGCCTCGCCCACATTTGCCAACTGGCTTGAAGGAGAACCTCTCGACATCAAAAAATTGCTGTATACGGCCGATGGCCATCCACGGCTTTCTATTCTCTCGATAGCCCATCTCAACGATGCGGAACGAATGTTTTTCGTAACATTGCTGCTCGGAGAACTACTCACTTGGATGCGCAGCCAACCGGGTACAAGCAGTTTACGCGCCCTGTTTTACATGGATGAAGTCTTTGGATATTTTCCACCCAATGCGAAACCACCTACCAAACAACCGATGCTGACGCTTTTGAAGCAGGCGCGAGCCTATGGGTTGGGGATCGTGTTGGCCACACAAAATCCTGTAGACCTGGACTATAAGGGGCTATCGAATATCGGCACCTGGTTTTTGGGCCGTTTGCAAACAGAACGTGATAAACTTCGCGTACTCGATGGTCTAGAAGGTGCCGCTCTTCAATCCGGCTCCGCCTTTGATCGAAGTCAAATGGACCAACTCCTTTCTTCTCTCGGCAATCGAGTCTTCTTGCTCAACAATGTTCACGATGATGCGCCAAGTGTTTTTCAATCGCGCTGGGCCTTATCCTACTTGCGCGGTCCACTGAGCCGACAGCAAATTCAGACGTTGATGAAAAGTCGCACCGCACCCAGCGAAACCAGTGAAACGCGTCCAACCAAACCAACGGTCAACGCCACTGCGACCGCCGATGTACGGCCCATGATCCCCAATGGTATCGTGGAATTGTTCTGGATTCCAAGTCGCCTAGCTCGCAATGCGACCAAACTGGTCTATCGTCCTGCGATCCTAGGACAGGCCAGTCAACATTTCGTAAAGGCTACCAGTAAAGTCGATCTCTGGCAGGACTATTCGTTTATCATTCGCCTCGATTCTGAGCTTTCCGACACTCCTTGGGAATCGGCCGAATCGCTGGAAGATGGGCAACTGCAACTAGGAACTCAACCTGATTCGGGTATCGCGTTCGCTCCGCTACCCGAAGGTGTCGCCTCAGCCGCTGGATTTAAAAAGCTCGAAACGGAATTCAAAAACTATCTCTACCGCCATGAAGCGTTGAATCTATTTTTCTGCAAAGCTCTCAATCGAACCAGTTCGCCTGGCGAAAGCGAAGCGGACTTTCGCATCGCTCTAGATATCGCTGCTCGCGAACTGCGCGATACCGAAATTGAAAAATTAAAAAACAAATTCAGCACAAAACTGCAATCACTCAAAAACCGAATTCAAACCGCCGAGCAGCGCGTTCAGCAAAAGAGCGAAGATGCGAAACGTCACAAGCTTGAGTCGATTCTAAATATAGGCACATCGCTGCTAGGGGCCGTACTGGGAAACAAACTGGCCAGCAAAAGCAACTTATCCAAAGCGGGTACTGCCGCGAAATCGCTCGGCCGTACCGCTCAGAAACAAAGCGATGTCACTCGAGCCGAAGAGAGCTTAGAGTCGCTCCAACAACAATACGAGGAACTCTCTCAGCAATTTCAAAGCGAGGTGGACGAAATCGAGAGCAGACTCAACGCTCATGCATTGGAATTGGAAACCATTGAAATTCCAAGCAAAAAATCGGATATTCGTATGAATCGCCTAGCGCTGATATGGATCCCTTGGCAAATCGACTCGATGGGAATCGCCACCGCTCTTGTCGATATCGACAACTAGTGTTGGCGATCTTGCTCTGCCATAAGGCGGTGAAAAAATTGCGGTGGGACAACCGACCATTGCGATAAACCAATCCGCGCAGCAAACCCTACTTCAACAGAAAAGCCCACTGCATCTGCAGTGGGCTTTTCTTGATGAAAACTTCAATGATTCGATCAGCGCTCAACGAGCGGCAACAAGCCTTCTTTGTCCGAATCAGGCTTTCGCCTTCGTTCGAGATTCCCGCAGTCCTCGGCTCAGAATATCGCGAAGCAGTGGCGAATAATCTTCGTATTTGGTTGAGTCAGGCGCGCCGGCTGCATATTGGAAAATCGCATCACGCGGCTTGGGACTGAGTGCAATCAAGGTGCTCGAAACCGTTCCAAAACCTGGATTCCGCATCACCATGCTGGGGCGCCCCTCACCAACCGGTGCACGAGCAAATACTTTCGAAGCCACTGCCAAAAACTTTACCGGTGAATCGAGTGTCTGGAGAGTCAACAATCTTCGCGCTAATTGAACGCGTTCATCGCGCGGATCATTCAACTCGTGGCTGCCGACGATGTTGAGCCCTTCTTCCAGTCGAATCACTTCATGGTCGTCATCGCTCTTGATAAACCAACCATTCTCATGGTCGGCAATGATCAAATTGAAACCCTCAAAGCGATGAGCGGACAATTCTTCGAGAGCCTTATCAACTCCTTTCTCCGAGGTAGAAGACTTCAGAACTTCGCGTACTAGAACACTGCGTGACTTGCTTCCGTAGATAGGCGATTCGGTTCGTCTTGGGCACAGGCCCACAAACAAACCGTGCTGATTAACACCCAACCATGTTCCACCGGTGCGTTGATCGACGCCGCATAAGGTTCGCGGCTTGCCGGACTGAATCGATGGGTTTGCGTTGGGACGATCCAAAAAAGCATCGCGATTGGCGGCTACTAGGATCGGACTCTCGGGAACAAGACGATATTGGATCGCCAGAAGGCTCATCGTGGTTCCAAGCTTTCTATTTTAGAGTGTTTATCATGGTGTCTAGGCCACCGGAACGGAGGGTGTCCATGGCGACGAACCACTTAACTTTAGAAGTCAATTTAACGGTCCGGTTGGACTACTGATACCCTCTTATGGGTTACTTCCGAATCTTTTTTTCTCCCTTTCATCAGAAGCAAACAATGTGTGGAAAAATAGTTGATAATTCATGCTCATTATTAGTTTTTTCAATGAAAAAAAGGGTAGTTTTGAGCAATTTTAGGGGTTGATTTTAGTGGTTAAAGAGGAACTCTCGGGACGACAAAAGTGCCCAAAATAGATCCTCGACCACTTGACGGCGTTCCTCGGCGGGAGCGGCCTCCAATTCCTGTACAAATCTTGCTCGTTCACCATCGCTGGGGGAACGCGAAATCGTTCGCCAGTATGCGTCTTCTACGATCTGATTTGCACCTCGGTTCTCACTTAACCATTGCCCAACGACCGATTTATGGGCAGCTAGCTTTTCGTTGACCGTCGTACCATTGCTCAAATGCAACACTTGCACCACGCTCGATTCGTCGCTCCGTTCGCATTCGCAGACGATGCGACGCTGATTTCTACCGAAGGTCTTCAAAAAGTAACTGCGAACAGCCGAATCGTACAATTGGACAGCCCGGGTACCTTCCGGGTAAAACTCGGTCTTGGCAAAATCGGAGCCTGGAAACTCGATTTGCTCAAACTTCGTGGGGACAGAAGTCACTTGGCAGATCGCATCATGCATCACTTCCGCCATAAGCCGTTTTGGGTAGTAATGCGAAAAGAATTTGCGATCTTGTTCATTACCTGACACCGTATTGCTTTGAAGCGCATAGGTATTGGACAACAAGATGAGTTTCATCAATTTTTTCAGATCATATTTTTCTTCCGCTACATAATTCGAAAGCAGTTCGAACAATTCGGGATTGCTAGCCGGATTGCTGACTCGTAAATCATCGACGGGCTGCACCAAGCCGATACCAAAAAAATTCGCCCAGACGCGATTGACAATCGCTTTGGTAAAATAAGGGTTTTCCGGGACTGTCATCCACTGCGCTAAGTATTCGCGGCGATCAGAGGTCAGGTTCGCATCGAGCGCAGGTGCATCGAGCGGGGCAGGGGGCTGAGGCTTACCGGTCGATGGCTGAATCAAGTCCCCTCGCTCCAATACGACGAGGGTGCGTTTGCCATCACCATTTCTAGAATCTCCTCCCCAGCCTTTAGCGCGGACGCGGGCAAACAGATTGGCCATCGCGTAGTATTGATCGTTGGTCCATTTCTCCAGCGGATGATTGTGACATTTCGCGCAACCAATCGATAACGCCAAAAAAGCTTGACAGGCATTTTCCGTCATCGTTTCCGGATCTTGACTGAGCGAATAAAAGTTCGTGGCTCCCTGGTCCAGTGAATTACCCTTCGCGGTAATAATCTCGTAAACGAATTGATCCCACGGCACATTTTTTTCAACGCTATTTCGCACCCATTGGTAATAGGCTTTGATGGCATCAGGTCGCAACAAGGTCCCATTGATCATCAAAATATCCGACCACTTGTATGCCCAATAATCCACAAATTCAGGCCGACTCAATAAATGATCAATCAGTTTTTCTTTTTTGTTGGGCTCGCTGCTTTCCATATACTGTTTGACTTCTGTCGCGTTGGGTAACACGCCCAAAGTATCCAGAAACGCGCGCCGCACGAATTCACTATCCGAGCAAAGCGGCGATGGAGGGAGCCTTAGTTCGCGTAGCTGCTGCGCTACTAGTCGATCGATGGGCGAGCCATTGGCTAGAACGGCGTACTGCGATTCACCAACGTCATTCGGGAACGGGACTGTGATACGCGACAGCATCAGGCGACTGGCATACCAAACAACAATCGCACCTTCGCCATGTCCCAGAATAGTAACTTTGCCATTCTCGTCCACCTGGCACACCGATTCATCGCTCGCCGAGAACTTTGCCCAATGGGTCACATCCTCCACTCGCCCGTTGTCATAGTGTGCCAAGACCACGACCTGCTGGCTTTCTCCTTTTCGCATCAGGACTCGGCCAGGCAGAACTTCAATCTTCTCGAGCTTTACGGGAGTCGCAGGTTCTACTGGAGCGCCAGCAGCAATCCATTCAGCCAGCACTCGATAATTGTCGCTGCCGGCGGGAAGCTTTAAACCTCCCTTATGCGGTACCACTTCGCTGGGCTTGGTGAGCAACAAACTTTTGGCTGGATCTGCCAACTCAACTCTGCGACCGCGATCTTGCATGACCATGGTGAAATGGTCTGCAATGGAATCGTATCCGCGGAGCGATAAGCGAAAGCCCCCTTTGCCCGCCAATGCCCCATGGCAAGCGCCGCTATTGCAGCCAGCTCGAGCCAAAACGGCTTGAACATGATGCTTAAACTCCCATTCCGCCGGTTTATCTGCCTGAGTAATTCGTACAGCAACCGCATCGACGTAACCTACCCCATCCGGTGAAATCCACTGCGCTACCAAAGAGGTCAGCCCATCCTTCAGCGGAACCACACGTCCGTTTTCAAATTTGGCAACTTCGGGATTCGTAACTTTCCAGCGAATTTGGGCGCTCGGTATCTCCGCTCCTAGCAGTCCGTTCTTCAGGCGAGCCTGTAGGGTTACCGTTTGCCAACGCGTAGCCGACTGTATATCCACAACCCGCGGTTGCAGAACGATTCCATCGACCAGCATCGACTGGACGGAGAGCGATTCTTTTCTCTCTTCACCGATCGGATCCGTTCCATAGACGCCTGCAGTCGATCCGCTCCATGTCACGGCGATCCAGACCAGCACCCAAGCGATCGATGCAAGACGTCGAAATCTTACACTTGAATCCTTCACAGCGCTTGGACATTTGACGTCTCTTGAATTATTTGCGTCGAGCAGAAACGCAACTGTAGGCACACACATCTTGGTATCCATTATGCGAAAAGTTCGCTGATTTCGCGAAAACCATGATCAACAATTGGGAACGGACGACCTGACGGACCGGGAAGCAGTGTTTCCAGGTCAAGCCCTAAGCTGTGAAAGATGGTCGCGACAATATTCGGTGGTTCCACAGGACGCTCAGCGGGAACGGCTCCAATCGGATCGCTGGCACCAATCACTTGTCCGCCCCGGACACCACCCCCAGCAAAGTAAACCGTAAAGCATTGAGGCCAATGATCGCGTCCTCCGGCGGGGTTAACCTTCGGCGTTCTGCCAAACTCGGCCAAATTGCACACCAGCGTATCATCGAGCAAGCCGCGCTGATGCAGATCTTCGATCAACGCCGAGTACGCTTGATCGTACATCGGAGCCACAATATTTTTCATGCCTTCGATCGAAGTGAACGGTTTGCTGCCGTGAATATCCCAGGTAATCTCATCGAATACCGTCAGAAACGCGTTGATGGTCACGAAGCGTACTCCAGCTTCGACTAACCTGCGAGCCAATAAACAGCACTGGCCGAAACGGTTCATTCCATACCGTTCTCGAACCTCTGTCGGTTCGGCCGACAAATCAAATGCGGCTCGCGCTTGAGTGCTCGTCATCAAGCGATAAGCGGACTGAAAATTTTCATCCATGATGCGAGCAGCCTCGCTCGACTCAAATTTCTTCACCTGCTCTTCGACAATACTTCGCATTCGCTGCCGTCGGTTCAATCTCGCTTCGCCAATATTATCCGGCGGCAAGAGATCGGGCACCTTAAAATCTTTTTGCGAGGGATCTGCCATCAAAGCGAACGGATCATAGGCCTTTCCCAAAAAACCTCCCGCTTGTCCATTGGGCAAATTCCCGCCACCGCGTCCCATCGTCTCGGGCAATACGACATGAGGAGGCAGATCGGATCTACGGCCCAACAAGTAAGCCGCTGTCGATCCCGCGTGAGGCGTATTGACTCCACCGGTGAATTGACGTCCCGTTTGCATGATTTGCCAACCCGCATCATGCACCGCTGCCCCGCGATGAAAACAAGATCGCACCAAAGCAAACTTGTCTGCGATCTGCGCATGCTTGGGAAGGATCTCCGATAATTGAATACCTGAGACGTTTGTCGCGATCGGTTTGAATGGTCCACGAATCTCCGCCGGTGCCTCAGGCTTCATATCCCAGGTATCTAAATGGCTCGGAGCACCCAGATTAAAAATCATGATGCAAGAACGTTTGCTTTTGGATGGATCCACTTTGCCGGCAGCTTCAACTGCTTGATACTGAGCCAAGCTGAAGCCGAGGGCTCCAAGTGCTCCCACTTGCAAAAAATCTCGGCGACTGGCGCCTCCGCAGGTCTGCACTGTGGCATTACTGGTTAATCGTAGCATTTGACTTGTCCTATTCGACTTGTCCTGATCGAATCATTGGATCGGGCGGGATGTAAGGAGGGGCAAGGTGGAGGAAATACTTCCCGATTATTCAGACCCATTTTAACCGTTTTCGCCGACAAAGCAAAGCAATTCAGAGATCAGCCTTCCGACGACGAGTCGTTCGCTTTAGGCTCGTCATCCGCGAATTCCAATTGATATTCGCGATAATTCTCTAAGGCGCGACGCCCTGAAGGGAAGAAAGAGTTCCGGTAAGATCTCGTGAGGCACAAAAGGCAACGCACCGGGAAGAAACCGAAAGGTAGCAAGCACCAATCCCACCAGCGTTTGCTGGCAGGCCGGACCACATTATGGCAAACGCGACAATTGCCACTCACGCTTGATACCCATACTCTAACGATAAGACAAGATAAACTATATGCCTAAAGTTAGAATACGTGGTCGATTTGGCCCGTCAATGATCGAAGTGAGAAACCGGTAAAAAACATGTAACGAAACACCCCTTTTGGCAAAAAAAGGATCGCTCCGATAAATATTCTAAAAGTATATAAATTTTTTCTACTCTTAATTAGGAATTGCTTAATCTATCTCGCCGAATCTCTCCCTGAACGGTCACGCAACATGGGCCCTCAATCAGACCACTTGCTGGGCGAGATCGTAAGCCGTCCATTCTGTCGAGCACATTCTAAAGCGTCGATCGATAACCGTGAACGATAAAGGCCTGCTTTCACTCGAAAGGCGAGAAGAATATCTTTTAGAGTAGATGCTTGGCTTTGGCTTTCAAATACTCGTTAATCATCGGTGAGGTCATTTGCTCTGGAAATGCATCCACGACCAGAACACCCTGCATCCGCAAACGATGCAAAACCTGTTCACGCCACGTTAGCAGACTGGCTGCCGCTGCGCTTCGATAAAGTACATCAGGATCGCTAGCGGGATTATCTGCAGCATCAAAAATTCGATGATCGCGCAGCAGGACCAGGAGAGGTAAATGCCGTTGCTGCAAATTGCCAAGATAGGCGGTGATTTGATCGGCATTGACTTGGTCGATGACCGAAGTGATCAAAACGACTAACGAGCGTTTCCGCAAGTGACTCGACAAATGCAGGAAGGCTTGATCCATACGGCTTTCGACCAGACGGGGGAAACGATCGAAACCTGCATGCAGCAATTGATTCATTTGGCTGCGTCCACTGCGAGGTGGAACGTATCGATCGACTTTATCGGAAAAACAAACCAAGCCTACCGAATCACCTTGAGTCAAAGCGACGTGAGATAACATTAAAAGAGAATTCAAGGCATAGTCGACAAGGCTTAAGCCAAAGTGGGTGTTGGTCATCATACGTCCGCAGTCGAGCATAAAGACAACTCGCTGGCTTTGATCGCTCTGAAAATCCTTGACCGTCAACTTGTTTCGTCTGGCAGTGCTTCGCCAATCAATAAATTTGTAGTTATCATCTAACGTATAATCGCGAAGCCGCTCAAAATCGCTGTCTTGGCCAATCTTACGACTGCGGCGCACACCGATTAGGCTGAGACGATTGGAGCGAGCTAAAATTGCGTACTCCGCAAGTTGTTTCATATCGGGATAAACGTGCAACGTGTTCTGGCAGGGAATGATAATATTTTTATCCCAGAACCCCAAAAACGATCGCGTATTCAGATAAACATTTTCAAGCTCATAAGGACCGCGAGATCCGGCCGCGATGGTGTGACTTCCTTGCCAACGCTTCTTTCCCTCCAGTCGCACTGAATGCTCTGGAGGAGAGACCTTAGTGCCGGCTGGTGCATCATCTTTGATTCTTAGCCAGACCGGTCTGGCACCTCGATAATCCACTGTTAACTCGATCGGATGCGCTACCGCGATGGAAGCAGCCCTTTGCATTTCGCGCTTCGCCGAAAAATCCGATTTTTTGGGAATCAAACATAAATCAACGACGGCGATCAGAAGGATGAGCCCATCTAGGATGCCAACTAGAAATGTTGCGAAGAGTGTAAGAACTTGCGTTTGCGATGTTGTATTGGCCATGGTTGCAGGAATAAGAATGGACACCATTCCCAAAACGAGAGGAATCACCAGAACCACAGCCAGCAGTGGTCGAGGATGGACGCCCCAGTAGCGTGCCAACAAAGCTAACGGTAACGCAAAAAGCCCCAGCATCAACCAAGGAGCTTGGGTAACAAACCACAGCGCGTATTCTGACACATTTTCCATCACTAGCGGGGTACCTCGATCGTCTTCAACATCTGCTGGAGTTGTTCATCGACTTTCATCCCTTCGACTTCCGCCTCCGCCGTGAGGCTCACTCGGTGCCGCAATGCGGGTAGGACCAGCTCGGCAACATCATCGGGAATCGCATAATCTCTTCCGCGAAATGCGGCGAGAGTTCGTGCCCCCTGCATTAAGGCAATTCCCGCTCGAGGTGATGCCCCCAAATAAAACGTCGGCCACTTGCGGGTTTGGCGTACAATTCGGTTAATGTACTGAACCAAAGGCATTTCGATACGGACATTACTGTTGTATTTCGTGATCGCCAGAATCTCCTCAGGTCCGGTCACGCAATTGACTTCATTTTCTAAACGCTGCCCCAAATCCTGCTGCATACTATGCTGCATCAAAATGGATGCTTCTTCCGTTTCGGTCGGATATTCAACGGTCGTTTTGAACATAAAGCGATCTAATTGTGCTTCCGGGAGATTATAAGTCCCTTCGCTCTCGATCGGGTTTTGCGTGGCTAAAACCAAAAATGGTCGGACTAATTTATGACTGACACCATCCACCGTTACGCGAAATTCTTGCATGATTTCGAGCAATGCCGCGTGCGTTTTTGCAGGAGCACGGTTGATCTCATCCGCTAGCAAGAACTGAGTAAATACTGGCCCAGCCCTGAACCGAAATTCCTGTTGTT
>JBIKMB010000167.1:0-12409 GCA_044359485.1 Pirellulaceae bacterium
ACGATTCTGCGCACTCCGGACCCAAGCGCGCTTGGTACCACCGGTCACGCCCAACGCGCTCGAGCGCACAGCGGCGCGCCCCTGGCCTAGCGGCACACGGGTTAAACGATTCTGCGCACTCCGGACCCAAGTGCGATTGAAACCACCGGTTACGCCCAACGCGCTCGAACCCACAGCGGCACGGGCCTGGCCTCGCGGCACACGGGTTAAACGATTCTGCGTACTCCAGACCCAAGCGAGCTTGAAACCACCGGTCACACCCAACGTGCTGGATCCCACGGCGGCGAGGCCGAGAAAACCGCGGCTAACGCTGGCGGCTGATATTGGTTTGAACAGACGAAACAGGTAAACTGGTAGCAAGCGATCGTAACCCCCTACCCCGATTTATCCATCACAAGCTCCGTTTTATCCATCATGCGAGTGACGCGCAAGCCCGCATACACGTCATTCAAGTTTCTATATTTTTATCTTCCAAGCGAGAACTAATTGTGGCTAACGCCCCCTACCCTGCCGAGCCAGCGACCTTTTTTTCATCCACTTCGGGCGGCCCCTGGGTCCGCTGCATGCTGCTCTCCGTAGTGGGACTCTTGGGAGGCGGTTGCAACAATTCCAGCCAAGACGCAGAAACCAATTCTCGAAACAGCAACTACGCTGTGGCCGAAGAGAAAAAATCCGATGCGACCTCGGCAGATTCCGCATCGGCCAACGAATCGGTCTCTCCACCTGCCACCACACCAGCTCCTGCCGATTCCCCGACGGATCCCAATCTAGCCAATAAGGCCGCTGCACCACCACCAACCGCTGGAACCATCGGCGCGTCAAGTCCCACGGCACCCGCCAACCCACCACCTGTCGCTGGCTCACCGACAACCCCCGCTCCAGCAGCCGCTGGCAGCATGCCTGCCCAAGGGAAAACCGGTGGCGTCGTCAACGAAGCCCCTTCCTTCGCCACGCTCAGCTTCCCCACTTCAGAAGAAACCACAGAGTTGATTTCGTTTTTGGTTAAGGCCGATCAAGCCCTTCGCGATCTCTCGGTCTGGGGGTCCCAAGGCATGGTGCCGGAAGCTCAATTTCGAGCGCAAGCGGCCCGCATCGTCGAAATGAAAATGACCGCCATCTCCAAGCTGCTGGGCAAAAAAGATTTGAGCGAAGCCGACCTGAAGGTTGCTCGCAAAGGAAAACTGCAAGCACTCTCCCAATTGAGCAGTCTGGGTGATGTCAAAGCCAACGATGCGCTGCGAGCTTTTGTCGAAGAAGTCAGTGGCAGCGATGATCCGGAATTGATTCATGAAGCCCGCTTGATGCAGTTAGGCTACGCAGCGGAAGCATTGATGAATGGCAAATCGAAAGATCCCCAAGAACTGCTGTCGCGAATTGATGAAGTACTAGCGGACGAAAATTATCGAGGAGCCCCAGAGATCGTACAGGTTCGACAAGCGACCGTTCTGCTAGAACAAATGGGCTACAAGGAACAAGCCTACGCCGCTCGACAAAAGTTGGGCAAGCTATTCGAAAACAATAAAGATCCGAGTCTCGCAACAGCTGCATGGCAAATGCTGTCGCAAGGACACCCAGCGGTGGTGGCCGTGGAAGATGCACTGAAGGGAATGGCCAAAGGAGAAGCGAGCGCTAAAGATCAATTGAAACAGGGTGCGGAACAGATGGTGGCCGAATTGCCACCCGAGCGAACTGTGCTGTTTTTGGCAGGACAAATTATAGAAATCGAATTCAGCGGCCAACCCGAAGCGGCCTCGGTGATCTACGACGTTGTCACTGCAAACATGGATAAGATTACGAATGAATCGGTAAAGACCAAAATGAATGAGGTCCTTGAAGGCTTCAAACTGCGTCAATCACTGGTTGGCAAAGAGTTGTCCTTCGCCGGTTTGGTGGATACCGAAGGCAAGCCGCTGGATTGGAATGCATATGCCGGCAAAGTGGTTTTGGTTGATTTTTGGGCCACTTGGTGCCAGCCCTGCTTGATCGAATTGCCGAATGTCGAAAAGACCTATGCTGCCTTGAAAGATAAAGGCTTCGAAGTGATCGGCATCAACTTGGACGACAATCCGGCCGATTTACAGGCGTTTTTCAAGCAAAAAACACTCCCTTGGTCTACGTTCCGCAACGCCGATGCAAGCAAGACCGGCTTTGAAATGCCGTTGGCTAAAGAGTTAGGCTTGCAAGCGATTCCATTTGTGTTTTTGATCGGAAAAGATGGAAAAGTTGCCAAGCTCCATGTGCGTGGTGAAGCATTGATACCGGCGGTGGAAGAGTTGTTGAAATAGTTCGGCCATCGTTTCGAACGAGCCAACTCTCAATAAGGCAATATGGAACTTTAGTCATCAATTTTGCTTGTTCACGTACAAATGTACGTGTAACGTGAGTAGGACGCAAGAAAGCATTTAATGACTGCTGCTGGCCGCGGCTATGGCTCCGATGTTGGGTTGGTACCCAGGGTGCCTAGCCTATCGGCAACGGGTAAAACGATTTCGCCAGTTCCGCGCCGCCGTGCGCTCGAGCGCCGTTGGGCGTGACCGGTGGTTGGATCGCTCTTGGTTCCGGAGTGCGCAGAATCGTTTAACCCGTGTGCCGCTAGGCCAGGGACGCGCCGCTGCGGGTTCGAGCGCGTTGGGCGTGACCGGTGGTTCGATCCAACGCGCCGTCACATCCACCAGCACGGCTCCGGCGTTGAGCGTGTACCGGGGGACCCTAGCCTGGCGGCAACGGGTTAAACGATTTCGTCAGGCCCGCGCCGCTGTGGTCTCGAGCGAGTTGGGCGTGACCGGTGGTTCGGTCCAATGCGCCATCACATCCAACAGTACGGCTCCGGCGTTGAGCGTGTACCGGGGGACCCTAGCCTGGCGGCAACGGGTTAAACGATTTCGTCAGGCCCGCGCCGCTGCGGGTTCGAGCGCGTTGGGCGTGACCGGTGGTTGGATCCAACGCGCCGTCACATCCACCAGCACGGCTCCGGCGTTGAGCGTGTACCGGGGGACCCTAGCCTGGCGGCAACGGGTTAAACGATTTCGCACAGCCCGCGCCGCTGCGGGTTCGAGCGCGTTGGGCGTGACCGGTGGTTCAATGCAACGCGCCATCGCATCAAACACGACAGCTCCGGCGTTGAGCGTGTGCCCAGGGACCCTAGCCTGTCGGCAACGGGTTAAACGATCCAATTGCGTTCCACGATCACACTGTCCATCATGCCGCGATAGCGGTCCGATCAGCCGACGGAGTTAGCCGCGGTTTTGGATCGGCTCTTGATTTAAGCGATTCCCATTCGTTAACATAAATCTGTTTTTCAAACGAAAAACAGATTATCCTAAACGCTTTTTTCGCTACACGAAACATAGAAACCGCGGAGCAAAAAGTCATGAAGGAAAAACCAGACGAAAATGATCTGCAGCGCGGTGATCTAGAGAGCATTTGTGAAGAGTATCTTGCGAATTGGGATCAAGAAAGTTGCAGGGTAATTGAAGGCTATGTTGGTCGAGTCGAAACGGTCTTCCGGCCGGAGTTGCGAGCGAAACTTCTCCGACTTGACCTTCGCCAACGCGCTGAACGGGGTTTCACAATCGACGCTTCTATCTACCAAGCTTGTGGCGAAGAGTTGCATGAAGAAGCGCATAGGCTGCTCGAGATTAGCGATGCCACGCAGGAGCTTGATTTTACACCCAGCGCCGAAAAGGTTACTAAAACTCTGGTATCATCCCAACTGACACCACGGGAAGTCATTGGTCCTTATAAGCTGCTTGAGCAGATTGGTGAAGGGGGAATGGGTTCAGTCTGGTTGGCCGAGCAAGAGCAGCCTGTTCGCCGCCGTGTCGCACTCAAATTGATTCGAGCTGATTTGGGATCGCGCGACACGATTGCTCGATTCGAAGCTGAGCGCCAAGCGCTCGCGATGATGGACCATCAAAATATCGCCAAGGTTCTTGACGCTGGGACGCGAGAGGATGGCAGCCCGTATTTTGTCATGGAGCTTGTCAAAGGGATTCCGTTCACGGATTATTGCGACCGCAATAAGCTAAATGTTGAAGAACGCCTGCGTCTCTTCGTTCCAGTCTGCAATGCCGTGCAACATGCACATCAAAAAGGGATCATTCATCGCGATCTCAAACCATCCAATGTCCTGGTGACGCTGTACGACGGTAAGCCCGTTCCCAAGGTCATCGACTTCGGGCTCGCCAAGGCGACAGAGCACACCACCAAGCTGACCGACAAGACGATGTTTACGGAATTTGGCAAGGTGGTGGGAACTCTCCAATATATGGCGCCCGAACAAGCGGAAATGAACGCTTTGGATGTGGATACTCGCACGGATGTTTATGCACTTGGCGCGATGCTGTACGAGATTCTAACCGGCACTACGCCGCTGGACCGTGAAACGATGGGCAAGCATGCTTTATTGCAGATTTTAACGATTATTCTCGAGAAGGAACCGCCTCTTCCTAGCGCCCGTTTAAGCTCTAGTGGTGATGCGATCACAGGAATCAGCAACCAACGCAAAATTACGCCCTACAAGCTGAGGCAGATTCTGCGCGGCGAACTCGACTGGATCGTGATGAAGGCGTTGGAAAAGGATCGCACTCGCCGATACGATTCCGCAAGCGCATTGGCCATGGACATCGAAAGCTTTCTCAACAATGATATCGTTGCCGCGCGACCTCCGTCTGCAGCTTACCGGCTTAAAAAGCAATTGAGCCAGATGCGGCGCAACCCACTCGTCGCATCGATTATTGGGATTTTTCTGTTCATCTGCATCCTTGGACCACTGACGTTTGCTTGGATATCACACAATGCGCGAGTCGTTAAACGTACTGCGGAAGCGAATCGATTGATCGAGCTGTTGCAGGATGAAGATACAGCTAAAGTAGATGCGACCATCGCCGCGATGGAACCCTACTGGAATAGCGTTGCTCCGCAAGTCGATGCATTGCAGCAGTCTGCCAATCCCAAAACCAAACTCCATGCTACTTTGGCCCAGGCGCAATACGGTGCCACGGATAGGGAGTACTTGAAGGCAAGATTACTGATGGGGCTAGCGGATGAAGCACCTTTTGTCGCACGAGCCCTCATCAAGGCTGAACCTACACTGAAGGACGAATTATGGACCATTGTAAATCCCGTTGATACATCAGCCTCAGATCAACGCCAGCGGCTACTCGGTGCCGCCTCATTACTCGCCGAATTTGACTCAAAAAATGAGAAATGGAGGACTGCGGCCACCCCGCTTGCCAACGCTATTATCGCATCAAGATCACTCGAAGAGCTGTCAGCTTGGCGACAGATCTTTGAACCTGTCGGTTCTTTGCTTACCGACGGGTTTCTCGCAGCTTTTGATCAGAGTCTGAAGAACAAGGATAGTGTTTTAGCAACGCGGGCCGCAGAATTGTTGGCATCTTACAACGCGGACAACGAATTGCTAGCAGATTTGCTCACCCGCTGCGATCCGCAAGCGTTTGAAATCGTCTTCAATCGACTATCGGAGAACCCGACAGAAGCCAATCGCGCTCTTCAGGAAATTTTACGTGACACTCCGCGGCAAAAGCGGCTACGAGAACGTCAGAATCGACTCTCTTTACCCATTGCTTCAGATATACAGGCGGAGTTGGCGAGTGCGCAGGGGTTTGCAACCGCCGACTTTGCCTTTTGTCAAATATTGCCTGTCGATCAGTTCGAAGGTCTGAACCAAAAACTCGAACACGCAGGATATCGTTTGCAGAAATTGCGACCCTACCCGGTGAATCTTGAAGTCAAAATCGCGGCCGTTTGGCATCCGAGCAAAAGTTCCGTAGTCTATTTGCTAAATGAACCTTCAAGAAAAATAAAACTCAAACACGTCGAGTGTAGCGAGAAAGGATATAAGGCGATCGATGTCGCGGGTTATGACAGTGGCGGAGAGAGATTTTCGGCGGTATGGCATGCATCCGATTTTGAGCATACAGATATTCATTTGGGACTGAGCGGAGATGAACTCGAAGAATTGTGGCGTACTTACAGTACCTATATAAAAACGGTGCATTCGTTCCAAAGGCAACCCACAATTCTAGAATTATATCCGACAGGAGACTTTTCGCGTTATTCTGTGATCGTGTCCTCCTATGAAGGTGAAGATATTGGATGGAGCCGTCCCCTACACCAATTGGAGTCTATTGCTCGAGCTAAAAATCTTCGGGATATTTCGTTCTGCAGCAGTCGCATTTCAGCGGATTACACACAAAACACATTTAAAGCGAGGCAACCGATAATTAACTTAACGCGGTTAACCAACCCCGAAGATATTGCTGCTCGCGAGAGCGCTTGGCAGATAGAACTCGGATTGTCTAATTTTAAAACCGCATATGAAGATTTGACGGTAATCATCGACTATCACCGCTCTAAGCTCAACACTCAAACAAGTCGAACCATAGACGGTCATTTGGGGCATCGAGCAATCGCGAGCGCGTATATGGGTGACAAACGATCCTGGAAGGCTGATTTAGCCGAAATGTCTGAGGGTTGGTGGAGGCACTATTTCAGCGCGTATTGTTACGCAATCTTAAAAGAATTTGATCGCGTTACGGAGGAGGTTGAAAAGCTTCTAGCGTATAAAGATCTGGCTGGTTATGAGCAGTTTAATGCCGCTACTGTGTACGCTGTGGCTGCGCATTTTTCTGCCACGGATAACCCGGATTTATCAAAAAAATTTCGCGAGCGGGCGCTTGCCGAATTAGCAACATGTTCGTGGGTAACCCTTCCCTTGAATCTACAGGTAGAGACTCTTGCTAAGCACCTGCGAGAAATGCCAGGTTTTGATGAGTTTGTCTCCGAGCACGGACTCGATCAGAGTTACTGCTTTATTGAATCTTCCGGTCCCGATTTTGAATCGGAATGCGTCATGAATTCGAGTCCTCGCGATTCTATTGCTAGGCACTCGAAGCTGAGCGGTGAAGGATACTGGCCCGTCTCCATTACCTGTCATTCTGTTGGGGATCGTGTTGTTTCGTCGTCCATTTGGCACCGTGAACTGATTAAACAAGAGGAACTTGAGCAATGGTCTCTGCGGCAGGTGCGTGCGATGGTTGCGTTTATTCGAATTGGTTTCGCCGATGCAGTGCTTCCTTATCTTGATTTTATGAGCGATCCACGACTAAGGACGAGATTTGTGCACGAGGCCCGCGCCTACGGTATTTCGTCGCCGGAGTGGATTGTGCCGCTTCTGTCGCGAGAGGGACTAACACAATCTCAGGCGATTGCTCTTATCCAATATCTTGGGCTTTACCAATCTTCCGAATTGGCTGCCCCATTACGTCAGCAGTTGTTGGAGCAGGTAAGCAAGTTTGCGAAGTATTCTCATCCCGGTGTACACGGCTCAGCCAATTGGCTGCTGCGCACATGGAAAATCGAAACCTTGGACGCGATGTCAGGTGAGAACGTTCCCTCATCGAACTCTTCGCCCTACTGGAATCAACAGCCGAACGTCGGTGAAATGATCGTGTTGCCGCCGGGAGAATTCATATCGGGGTCGATTGCTGCGAATGATCCTGACATTGAGACATCACAGTCAAGCGAGAAAGTGAAACTGGTCTCCGTCCCCCATCAGTTTGCTCTCTCTGCCTATCCGGTTACCGTGGCGCAGTACGATCGTTTCTTGTTGGAACTCAAAGGGGATAATGATTCCGCATCAAATGCGATACGAGAGTTTCTAAAAGATCAGGAGAAAAGGAGACGCTTTACTCGTGCAATCGTGCGCACCGAAGATTCACCCGTTACAAAAGTCGGCATCGACGCGGTATATCGCTTTTGCAACTGGCTTAGCAAGCAGTCGGGGATCCCGGAGGAACAATGGTGCTACGCTGCCAAACCTCTGAGCTTTGAACTTATCCCGGTCGAAGACCAAACTTCTCTGACCGGATTTCGGTTACCCACAGAAGCGGAGTGGGAGTATGCCTGCCGTGCAGGTACGACGACTCGTCGGTACTATGGTTATGGAGATGAGTTTCTCGGAAACTATGCTTGGCTCATCGATAATAGTGATGACCATGTATGGCCTGTCGGTTTGAAGAAACCGAACGACTGGGGCTTTTTTGATATGTATGGTAACGTATGGGAGGTTTGCGAGGGACAGTCAAGTCGCGGGGGTGATTACGATGGCCCATCCTATTGGATGCGTTCCTCGTATTCTCTCACAGGACCCAACGCTGTGAACCATGAAGGTACCGGCTTTCGAGTGGCAAGAACGATGTTGTTGCCTGATGCATCAGCGGGGCAGTGATCAGGCTCAACTGGGATTAAACCAAGTTTTGGTTCTGGATTTCCAAGAATTAAAAAAGTGCCACCCACCGATTTGGTTGGCGCTCCCTTTATTGCTGTCTTGGGCTATCCCGATGTCTCTCCACGGCTTGGCAGCGGTGTCGCGCTCACCAAACCCTCATCAAATCGACGGTAGCGTGCGGAGAGACTTTCATGGTGATGCTCGTCGTCTCGATGGATTCGGTGTAGCGACCTTCGTTTAGCACCAACTGTATTATCTGATGCTCATCAGGGATCGCGATCCAGTATTCAGGGATCATAGCATCTTTGTACAACTTGCGTTTGGTCTTGAGATCGTGATCCGCACTTGACGGCGAGACAATCTCCACCACCAAATCGGGGACACCCTTAATTTTGGTCGGAGTCATAATCTGTTTTCGCGCGAGGGTAATAATCACCAAGTCCGGTTGGACGATCGTATGGTTGGACAGTTGCAAATCGATCGGGGCGTTGATCACTTTCCCCAATCCCTCCAACTCGATCTGCGTGTACAGTTGGAATTGGATATGCCGAGAGACTTCTTGATGATACAGAGTCGGAGAGGGGTTCACGAAATGGTCTCCGTCGATAATTTCATGCCGCTTGCCGTCGGCCGGAATCGCGGCATAAGCTTCATAGTCCCATTTGATTTTCGAATCTTTTTCGACAATCGACATGACTGCGGTCTCACACGAAGGAAGCACTATCGCCTTTGGCTTCCATTGTAGCCCATGGTTCTACCAGAGGCAATTTCGATGTGTTGTATTGGTGTGTGCGGACATACTGGCAACTCAAGAAGTTGGCCGCTGGTCAAAGTCAGCGGCACGGGCCAAGTCATCTATCAGTCCGAGAAGCAGGCTTGCCGGGCGTTCCCCGATCCGAAAGGAGATAGGCTGCACACAGGAGTGCCGCAAAACTTTCAGATCGTCGAGCCTCGCGATTTCCTGGCCGAGTTTTACCCGCAAACTGAGAACCGCAGCTACCGCCGTCGGTTGATTCGCTGTCGGTTAATCGATGTCCAGGCAACCGCCGCTGATGCCGTCGGTTAGATGCAAGTCGTGTCGTTCGTTGAACCGCCGCAAGCGGATGTGATCGATGGGATATCGAAGCACTGCGGTATGTGGGAGTCTCGATCACCACGAGGGCCACTAGATGTTTATGAGTTGGTGCATAAGTTGGAGGCCAAATACTCTCGCCACTCATTCGATGCACCCTCCGAAGCCGACGAGTCTCGAGAACTGACCCACCACGACATCGACCCCTATCTGGCCAGCTTCTCATGATCTCTGACGCAGGTCGGCACAAGGAAGCGGCACGCAAGTTGTAAGCTCAACGCTTGTTTTGCCTGCTGCGATGTGCCCAGTGCACGCCAATCCATTGAATGGAAGGTTTGCTCTGGTGTGCTTGCTTACAATAAAAATTCCTAGCAGCCTCTTTTATTCTTTGCTGCCTAGAACCAGCTGAACGCTAAGGATATCGCCGCGGAATTTTCCAAGTGTACGTTGCAAGATTTGAGAGCCCTCATCGCTGCCAATTTGCATACCATCGTTTGGATCGCGAGCGATTAAGAGATCGATTTTCTTTTTGGCTTTTTCGACTCCATCGACGCGCAGGACAAGTTCTCGGTCGGCGTTCAATTGAACGTTGAGTTTGATCCATTTACCGATACAGTTTTCCTGTGCTTGCAACTCGGTTGTCTTTTGGCTCGATCGATACGTGAACCCTGGCATTCCATCGCGCACCCAAAGGCACAGTCCGAGCGATTCGCCTCCGCGAGCAACGATAATACCATCCCCTTCAGCGCGCAGTTCTGCGTCGAGAGCAAATGGGCTCTGGGCAGGATTAAGAGATTTGCTGCGAGGTACGTCAATAAATGCATCGCCATTAAACTTAGCTATACCGCGACCATCATCGCGTTTATGTGCGATCACTCCGCTCGGTTTCCCGTGCAGCTTATTCTGCGATAGATCCAGGACGGTTTGACCATCAAAGGCATCGAATTGATATTGCAAAACGACTTTGTTCGGTACCAATAAAACTTTTCCCTCCCCTGCAGGTTCCGTTGAATTTAGTTCATCAGCGTAAAGGGGCACATGATAGCCAACTTCTTTCGCTCGCTGTTCGAATTCAACAAGCATCGCTTGTTTTAACTCCGATGCATCGGGATGATCGAACAAGTTGTTGGTCTCATACGGATCCTTTTCGAGGTCGAATAGTTCGGTCCATTCTGGATGCGATGGATACTGAATCAACTTGGCTTTTGCGGTTCGGATCGCTGTAACAGTAGGGACTTTAAACGGCTGTTCGTAAAAGTAGTTGTAAAAGAAAGATGTTCTCCAATCGCTTGGCGTTTGTTGGCTTTCCAAAAGCTCGTTCCAACTCTTCCCTTGCATTTCTTTAGGGATTGTAACGCCGGCGAGTTCAAGGATGGTTGGGGCCACGTCAATATTCAGCACCATTTCGTCGCGGACTTTGCCGGCTGCCAACTTTTTGGGAAACCGTATCAACATTGGGATTCTCATCGCTTCTTCGTAAGCGGAGCGTTTGTCACCCAAACCATGCTCACCCAAGTAGTAACCGTTGTCGCTGGAGTAGATAACAACGGTATTTTCGGTGAGTCCCAAGTCGTCCAGCGTTTTCATCAGCTTGCCGACATTTTCGTCGATGGCTCTTAGGCCTCGAAACATACCGAGATTGGTTTTCACAGTTTCCTTTTCTGGATCCGTCTGCGGAGGCTTGTTGTTCTTAACATCGTCGATTGCGTTTCGGTAGATGGCGGGGGTGTTTAAGTTCGGGACCTTCTTTGCCTCGGCATCGCCATAGGTTGCCGCATTTCGTTCGGGCGGAGTAAAGGGACCATGACAAGTTTTGTAGCCCAGCACTAAGGAGAACGGTTTTTTATGATTTGATTTTATGAAGTCGATTGCGAAATCGGTGGAGACATCATCGACCCAGCCTTTCGTCTCTGTTTTATCGCCGTTGATTTCAAAGGGACAATCGAAGTAAACCCCTTGTCCAACAAAGCTCGCCGAAAAGTCGAAGCCAGGACGCTGACCTTTTTGAGGACCCATGTGCCATTTGCCGACGTAGCCTGTGGTGTATCCGGCTGCTCGCAGCAATGACGCATGAGTAACGCTCTGCTGAGGAAATGGGGTATGGTTATCGATGATTCCGTTTCGATGACCATATTGACCGGTGAGAAAGGCAGCGCGACTTGGGGAGCACAACGCTAGGACCACGAAGGCATTTCGGAAACGAGTCCCTTCGCTGGCCAATTTGTCGAGGTTGGGTGATTCGAGCCACGGAAATCGTCCCTTGTCCGCTTGTTCCTGTTGGACACAACCGAGTGCGTCCCAACGTTGATCATCGGTGTAGATAAACAGAAAATTCGGTCGTTCATCGGCCAATAATGTGTTGGATAGGTTTGTAGCGAGGCAAACCAGGATCAGAAGCCAGCAGGCAGCGTGCCGAAAATTCACGTTGAATATCCTCGTAAGAAGAATCAGTTTTTTGGGCAAATTTCTGGGGAAAGGTCAGACGACAGCCTACGCGGTAGATTGGCTGTGCTTTCGATTATGTATTTAATGCTCCATGGTATCCGACCTCACGCAAGCTGACTTCCAAAATTTTGAAAAATCGTGTTAGATCGAATGGGGGCTGGCAGCCCGACGGATTGTTGGCAGTGTGGGAGCGGGTGGAGGATTTGCAGTTCGGGAGCGGCGAAATCGTTTAACCCGTTGCCGACAGGCTAGGGTCCCCCGGTACACGCTCAACGCCGGAGTCGTACTGTTGGATGTGATGGCGCGTTGGACCGTACCACCGGTCACGCCCAACGCGCTCGAACGCACAGCGGCGCGGGGCCACAGCGGCGCGGGCCTGACGAAATCGTTTAACCCGATGCCGACAGGCTAGGGTCCCCCGGTACACGCTCAACGCCGGAGTCGTGCTGTTGGATGTGATGGCGCGTTGGACCGTACCACCGGTCACGCCCAACGCGTTCGAACGCACCGCGGCGCGGGGCCACAGCGGCGCGGGCCTGACGAAATCGTTTAACCCGTTGCAGACAGGCTAGGGTCCCCCGGTACACGCTCAACGCCGGGGGCGTACTGTTCGGTGCGACAGCGCGTTGGACCGAACC
>JBIKMB010000441.1:0-3602 GCA_044359485.1 Pirellulaceae bacterium
GCGAGAATGTCTTGGTATCACCAGTGTCAACATCGGTAGCGACAATCGTGGTTAGTGCTGTTCCAACAGTCGCATCTTCGCTGATCAAATTGCGAGAGAAGGCAGTTTGAACCGGTGCATCGTTCGCCCCTTGGATGGTGACTGTGATCTGCGTGGTGCTGGTCAGCCCCGCCGTGTCTCGCATGGTATAGGTAAAGGCATCTTGCAGCGTGTTGGCACTGGTGCGAAGAGCTTGCACCGCCGCGTTGTTGTTATCTACCGTGTAGTTGTACGAACCGTTCGCAGCGATGTTAATCGAGCCGTAGGTACCGGTCACATTGGAGCCGACGTTGGTCGAGGCCGATCCAACTACACCGGCAGCCACACCACTGACTGTCTTGGTATCACCAGCATCGATATCGGTGTCGTTAGTGAGGACATTGCCGGTTGGATTCGTACCGGCTGTGCCATTGCTGATTCCACTCGCCTCAATGGCTGTTGCTGTATCTGCCACGGCGATCGGTGCATCGTTGACCGCGCTGACCGTAATCAGGGCTGTGCCGGTCTCAGAACTATACGGTGTCGAGCCGCCGGTGCTGCTGATCGTGACGTAAGAGCCCGCAGTAGTTCCGCCTGTTTTATCCCAAGCGATGTAGGTGAATGTGGCATCGCCACTCCAGTCCGCATTGGGGACAAAGCGGACGCTGTCGCTGCTGTCGAGCAGCAGAGCCTGTGTGGCGAGCAGCGTCGAATTGATATTGGACCACGAACCGTTACCGAGCTTGAACTGCCAAGCGCCGTTCGTATTGTTGATGGCCGTGATCGCAATCGCCTCTGGACCCGAAGTACTGGGTGTGTAATCGCTATCTGCGATCGTGCCATCGGCGATGAGCTGAGAAATCGTGTTGCCAGCGGAGTTCGTGCTGTCTTCGTTGATCGAGGTAAGGGTTGGATTGCCGTTAATGATGGCAGTAATCTCTGCGGCGGATAATGCGCGTTTGTAGATGCGCACGTCATCCATCTTCCCGTCGACGAAGGCACCCGATCCAAATCCTGCACCAATCTGTATCGGAGATCCCGCATTAAAGTCATACGAGCCGACGCCACCTCCTATCGAACTGACGGATCTTGATACACCATCAACATACATGGCGATCGTGCTTGACGATCTTACGATCGCCATATGATACCACTGGCCAGGATTGAATGATCCAGCTGAAAAATCATATTGATTGACTCCGTGACGTCCAAACCGTAATCCGTCGGTACCCGTATGCTCCCCTAAAAGCACGTACCAGTTGGGCGCATAGCCAGCATAGGGACCGACCAACCCTTGGTTCAGCGGTGTGATGTAATCACCCACTGCACTCGTGAACTTATCAGCATTAATCCAAAAAGTAATTGCGAAATCGCCGGTTCCAAAAGTTCCCACATTCGACGCTGAGATATTGATGTAATCGTCCGTTCCGTCGAACTCAATTGCATTACCCATCTGCCCTGTTTGCCAAGCCGCCCCATTTATCAACGTTCCGTTATTCCCATTGCCGCTCGCATCAGCAGTGGACGTGCCGCTCGACTCATCCATTTTCCACCAGCCAGCCAGCCCGGTGGTCACGGTGTTGAGTGTTGGTGCGTCATTAACCGCCGTGATGTTGACGACAACGTTGCCGGTGGCAGTCAAGGCTCCGCCTGTGCCTTGAGCGCCGTTGTTACCATCGCTAAAGGTCCAGTTGATTTGGACGTTCGAAGGTGGCGCATCGCTGCTGTTGGCATAGGCGATCTGCTGTATCGCCGAATTGACCAGGGCATTGGTGGCGGTGGAATTGAAGGTCAGAACCAGCGTGCCGCTGCTGTTCGTGGTCACCGTGCCGATCATTGTTCCGTCGACGACAAGGTTGCCCCCTTGAGTCAGGGCTCCGAGCGTGCCGGTGGCGGAGAAAAGGTCTTGTGAATTGGCTCCACCGCTGCGAGCGAGGGTCAACGTAGCGCCGCTGAAGTTGCTGCTGCTAAGCTCCGGATCGAGAACGACCGCATCGCTATCCAAGACGACCGGTGCTCCCCCTTCTTGGAACTGAACCGTGCTTGCGAGCTGCGTTTCCAAAACCACATTGTCGTAACGGACACCATGATCATTGTCGCTCGAATACAGACCAAATGTTTGCAGCGCCGGTGGCGGCGTCGCGACGGTCAGCCGAGCGACACCATCGATCAGAACCGACAGCTCATTTGCCGTCGCCCTGAGCTCCATTTGAAACGAAGCGGCGAGCGACAGTTGGTCCGCGACGCCGCGAATGTGGGACTGGCCATTTACCACTTCGATCAATTGCAGATCGCGATGGGAAGCATAATTGCTGTATGCGGAACCTGGATCGGTCCAGCGCGCAATCCAGTAATTGCTGTCGTTCTGATATCCAAAGACAAAGCCTACGCCATTATTGTGGGAGCCTCCGCTGTTGTAGGCCCATGAAATATCTGCGCTAATCGTGTACGCCGTTTCATGCTGCATGCCAGCCACGGTTCGGCCCAAAAACCCATTGCCGGTGGAACTGGTGTTTTGGGCTGTCCCGAGATTGGCCGCCCAGTTCGTAACGCCACCGAGTGAAATCGGTGTCCAGCCATCCAGAGCCACATCGTCGAAGTTATCGACCATACGTGCTCCGTACAAGCGGGGTGAGTCGTTGACATTCGTCACCGTTACCGTCAGCGTCCGATCGACCGTCAAACCACCAACATCCGTTGCACGGACGACAATCGTATGGCTCGTGCTCGCTTCGTAGTTCAGCAGCGAACTATTCGCAACGGTGATCAACCCAGTTCCGCTGGCAATCGCAAACCGTCCGCCCGCGTTGTCTACTAAGCTATATGTCGCATTGTCACCCCAGTCCGCATCGATTCGATTGACCGATCCAATCGTAGAACCATTCGCTGAGTTTTCCGGTATCACCAAACCGATTGCTGCCCCTTCCAATCGTGCGTTTGCCCACACCGAGTTATCATTGCCGTTTCCATCTACCGGATCAACCTCCAATCGTAGCGTTGCTCCACCGGTCGTGTTGATGTCTATGTCAATCGGCATCGTATTTACACCTACCGTTGGGCTCGTAAATCGCAACACGCCGTCTACGTAGACTCGGAAGACGACACTTCCGGAAATGAGAGCGTCTGAGTTCAGTCCAATTGTGGCTTTAAACGAGGTCGCACCATCAATCGCATAGTCGGCTGAGCCAACCCCTGTGCCTGGAGCGTGCATTCCTAATCCACGCGCATAGGTTACTCCGCCAATATTGAGCACCGGAGTCCAGTAGTTTTGATCGTTTTGCAGCCCATTATGGATGTTCGAGGTTGCCGTCGGAGTCATCGTCGACAGATATCGAGCTACGGTGACATCAGTTGGGGCGACGTTCACTCCGAAGGTGGCACTGAACTCGGAGGTGTTGCCACCCGTGTCGGTTGCGCTTGCCGTTAGGTTGTCGGTCGAGATGACTCCCAAGCCAGTCACATTCAAAGTGCCGCTAAAGTTACCAGCTGCATCCGTCGTCAAGGACCCCAAGTACACTTGACCGCTGCCACTGGTGCCGCTGGTGCTGCTCAGAGAGAATTCGACGCGCGAGCCTGCAAACAGC
>JBIKMB010000168.1:0-12390 GCA_044359485.1 Pirellulaceae bacterium
CGCGACAATGGAAAGATGCCGCAATTGGCGACCAATGTGGTGGATCGAGCGGCCGTGGAAATGCTCAGAGAGTGGATTATAAGTTTATCTTCTCAAAAAAATGAAGGGGGTAACTGATGGACATTATCCATCATGGTGCCTATGACGGCGTGACAGGTTCCTGTCATCAATTAGTACTCAACGAAAATCGGTCGGTCTTGATCGATTGCGGTTTGTTCCAAGGCGAGGATAACCAAGGTCGAAAGAATTCGATTATTGACTTTCCACTCGACGCGATCGAAAGTCTTTTCATCACGCACGTGCACATCGATCATGTGGGTCGTATCCCCTATTTGCTCGATGCAGGATTCAAAGGTCCGATATACTGTTCGAAACCAACCGCAGCACTTCTACCGCTGATGCTCGAAGATGCGATTCGACTTGGCATCACTCGTAAGCAGCGAGTGATCGATCAATTGCTCCGCACTATTCGCGGCATGCTGAAACCGCTCCCCTATCATCAATGGAACGATGTAGGCCATGGACTGAGAGTTCGTTTACAACCTGCCGGCCACGTACTAGGTTCCGCTTATCTTGAATTTGATTATGAAGACTCCCGAGTTGTTTTCAGTGGAGACTTGGGCGCCTCTCATCAGCCGTTGCTCCGCCAACCAACAAGTCCTGAACGCGCCGATTTCCTGGTGCTAGAGAGTACCTATGGTGATCGTTGCCATGTTGGACGCGAACAGCGTATCCAGCAACTATCAGAGATTCTGTGCCACACCTTGACCAATTCGGGAGTCACAATTATTCCGGCATTTAGCTTGGGGCGAACCCAAGAATTGTTGTATGAATTGAATCTGATTTTGGAAGGCTTGGTGGAGGTTGGTAAGTGCAATACTCTGGACGATGTGGATATCATCGTCGACTCACCACTGGGAAATCGGCTCACAGATATTTACGACTCGATGAAACCATTTTGGAGCGAAGAAGCGTTGGATATCCTGGCCTTGGATAAGCAACCCCTGATGTTCCACGGCCTAACAGAGATCGACTCGCACCGCGATCATCGCGAGATTGTAGAACAACTAAAGGAAACGAAACGTCCCGCCGTCGTGATCGCAGGTAGCGGCATGTGCAGCGGTGGTCGGGTGGTAAACTATCTCAAAGAGTTTCTGGGAGAACCGACAACGGATATTGTTTTTGTGGGTTACCAAGCCCGAGGCACTCCGGGGGCCTACATCCAAGAGGGCTCAACCTGGGTAAAGCTGGATGGACGTTCTTACACGATCAATGCAAAAGTTCACACTCTATCAGGCTACTCGGCGCATGCGGATCAAGCGGATTTAATCCGATTTGTGGAAGGTATCGGTGAAAAACCCTCCGAAATACGCTTGGTGCACGGTGATCCTCCCGCAAAAGCCGCCCTGACGGAAAAGTTGAATGAATTAGGGTACAAGGTAAGTTGACGAAGAGCGAATTGAGTTGAGAATCAAGGAGTTGGGTAAATTGACAGCCTCAAGGATCTAAAACTAGAATTCTCGCTTGAAATTGACGGGAGTGCGAAGCCGCTACGGATTTGGCACTCCCACGTTACCCGCCTTCCTCTCTCGACGATTTTCGATACGAAAGCATTTCCATTATGTCGGACCAATCTGCTGGTGATGTCCATACCGTGATGAACGAGAGCCGCTTGTTTCCACCAAGCGACGATTTCGTACGCAATGCGTTGATCAACAGTGAGACGCAATATAACGAACTGTATCAGCGTTCGATCCAGGATCCTGAAGGTTTTTGGAGCGAATTGGCCAAGAGCGAACTTCATTGGTTCGAACCGTTTCATACGACATTGAAATGGAATGAACCTTTCGCTGAATGGTTCATCGGTGGAAAGACCAATGCCAGCTACAACTGCGTGGACGCTCACGTGGCCGCGGGGAATGGAAATCGTATTGCGCTGCTGTGGGAAGGCGAGCCGGGCGATACTCGCGAAGTGACCTATGCTCAACTCAAGAAAGAGGTGTCGAGGTTTGCGAATGGCCTCAAGAAGCTTGGCGTGACTCGCGGAGATGTGGTCAGTATTTATATGCCGATGACACCAGAATTGGTGGTCGCCATGCTGGCCTGCGCTCGAATCGGGGCAGTTCATTCGGTGATCTTCGGCGGGTTTTCAGGTGAAGCAATCGCGGATCGAAACAATGATGCGAAGGCCAAAGTGATTGTCACCGCGGATGGTGGATATCGGCGTGGAAAAGTTCTACCGCTGAAAGCCAATGTCGATGAAGCCCTGAGCAAGAGCCCAACGGTGCAGCATTGTGTGGTCTATCAGCGAATCGGCAACAAGGTTCCTATGACGGCGGGACGCGACATCACCTGGAATGACCTGCTGAAGGATGTCTCGGACGAATGCCCGGCGGAACCACTCGACAGCGAAACCCCGCTATTTATTCTTTACACCAGCGGGTCCACCGGAAAACCGAAAGGTATTCGACACACAACCGCTGGTTACAATTTGTACGCGAAAAAAACCTTTCAGTGGGTATTCGATCATCGCGATCAAGATATTTTTTGGTGCACTGCGGATTGCGGTTGGATCACCGGACATAGCTATATCGTTTATGGTCCATTGGCCGCGGGAGTCACTCAGGTCATTTATGAGGGAGCCCCCAATCATCCTGAGGAAGATCGCTTCTGGGCGATTATCGAGAAGTATCGTGTCTCGATTCTCTATACCGCTCCGACGGCGATCCGCGCATTTATCAAGTGGGGCGATCATCATGTCGACAAGCACGATTTGAGCACGCTGCGTTTGCTCGGTTCGGTCGGCGAAGGGATCAATCCAGAGGCCTGGATGTGGTACTATCGCAAGATTGGTGGCGGGCGATGCCCCATCGTTGATACATGGTGGCAGACAGAGACCGGTGGCATCATGATGTCACCGTTGCCTGGTGTTATCTCGCTGAAACCTGGAAGCTGTACCCGACCGCTGCCGGGTGTTTTGCCAAAGATTGTCGATAACGCAGGCAACGAGGTACCGCAAGGCAAAGGAGGAATGCTGTGCATCGCACAACCTTGGCCTGGAATGCTGCGCGGAATCTGGGGGGATGACCAACGGTATAAAGATCAGTATTGGTCCAAAATCAAAGGGATGTATCTCACGGGAGATAATGCGAGAAAAGATGAAGATGGTTACTACTGGATCATGGGTCGCATCGATGATGTGATTAACGTGGCCGGTCATCGTCTCAGTACGATCGAAGTGGAAAGCGCGCTCGTCAGCCATCCAGCAGTTGCGGAAGCGGCCGTGGTCGGGAAACCTGATGAGATCCGTGGACAAGCCATTTCAGCATTCGTCACCCTCAAAAACCTCGAACCGACCGATGAACTCCGCGATCAACTCAAAAAGCATGTTCGTCACGAGATCGGCGCATTAGCGCAACCTGACGATATTCATTTTGCCAACGCTCTGCCCAAAACCCGCAGCGGAAAAATTATGCGTCGATTGCTTCGCGATATCGCTGCGGGCAAAGAGCATGTCGGCGACACGAGCACCTTAGAAGACTATTCCGTTCTGGCTCGACTTCGCGGCGACGAAGAATAAATCAAGATTTGTGAGGTAACCATGAGACGTTCCAGTGTCGCAATGGCAGCCGGTCTGCTATTGCTGCTTTGCACCAGCGCGCAGAGTCAGTTCGAATGGAAAGCAGAAGTTCTGCCGGTTACCTTGCAAGTTGGCTATGCTGTGCGTGCAGCGGATATGAACGGCGATGAGAAGCTTGATATTGTCATTGTCGATTCAAAACGCATCCTCTGGCTGGAAAATCCATCGTGGCAGACGCACGAGATTTATTCAACGCCCGATGCACCTTTTGACAACGTTTGCATAGCGATTCACGATATCGATGGCGATGGTCGACTGGATATGGCCCTTGGCTCAGATTGGCAATTTGGGAACAGCGACAGCGGTGGAAAAATTGGCTTGCTCTTTGCACCTGAAGATCCTGCTCAGCCGTGGAACTATCGCCAAATTGATACCGAACCGACAACGCACCGCATGTCTTGGGGCGACCTCGATGGGAACGGTCGAAAAGAACTAATCATTGCCCCATTAAAAGGACGCGGAACACGCCCACCAGAACTAACCCAGACAGGCGTTCGTTTGCTCTGCTACAACATACCCGACAATCCTCGACAGGGTGCATGGAAAGCGGAAGTACTCACGGATCAACTGAAGGTCATGCACAACCTCGATGTCCTTGATCTCAATCACGATGGTCGAGATGAGATCGTCGCTGCCAGTTTTGAGGGAGTGACCGTCGTGCAACGCGACCCCGATCGTCAAATCAAACTGCGACGAATCGGCAGCGGCCAAAGCGGGAATCCTCCAGCAATCGGTTCAAGCGAAATCAAGATGTGGAACGATGCGAAATCGCCCACGCGCTTTGCAGCAACCATCGAGCCATGGCATGGCGATAAAGTTGTAGTGTACTCAGAACCGCTGCCCCCAACCTCCGCCTCCGATAACTCCCTTTGGCCGCGGGTTGTTGTCGATGCAGAACTTAAATGGGGACATGCCGTTGCTTGGTCCGATTTTGAAGGCGACAAATTGCCCGAATTAATCGCAGGCGTTCGCGATGACCAGAACGCGGAACATCGCTGCGGCGTACGGCTCTATCATTATCTAGATGGCAAATGGCAACGGCAATTGATTGAGCCGGGGCAGGTGGCCGTCGAGGACCTGATAACGGCAGATCTGGATCGCGATGGCACCGATGAGATTATCGCGGTGGGACGAGCCACTCATAATGCCGTGATCTATCGAAAAAAATAATCCACGCTCCGCCGAAAGGCCAAGCGTGGATTATTTTTTAATGAATTGGGGTGCTGCGGACTAACGCACTCGATTTGCGTCCGTAGGAACAGGGTTCGCCACACGAGGTGGAGGAGCCTCTTGACCTTGGACCGGTGTTACTTCGATTTTCCAATCCTTAGGTGGAGCCGCCGGAATAAATTCTTCCTTCAAAAGATTCAGTTCGTTGATGCGATCCACAAATGTCCAATTGCGTTCGCGGTCCGTAAACTCGAAAACCGTTCTCTGCGGATTTTGTGGAGTGTAGTTTGGATCGAAAACAACAAGAACTTTTGGCAAAACTTCCTGAGCATCCAAAACGACCATAACTTTTTGATAGTTGGCAGCATCCGCTTGGTTTTTGGGATAAGCCTCTAACCAAACTTCGGTTTGAGAACCATTCTCAGGCGGTATGGGCCGAATCCAATAACGACTCAGCACCTCTTGACTCTTGACGCCAAACAAGAAGGGCAGGGGACTCTGATAGATTCCCACACCCTGCATTTCAGGCGGAAGATCATATCGTTTGACTTTCTTTTCATTGCGCTCATAAATATGAATGGACTTTCCATCACATACCCAATAGTCCCCAAAACGATCTTTGATGGCTTCATACTTGGCCTGTCCGTTATCGGCGGAAGGCTTGTAAAACAAGATATCGTCAACGCGGAAGAGTCCCTTATCCGGCTTCATGTAACGCAGGACGCCGCGCGACCAAGTGTAATGCGTGTTGGCAGGACCATTGGTTGGATCGTATTCCCAGCGAGTGAAATTGCAACGAAAGCGTTCGATGTCGGATGTTGCCTTTTCCCAGGCTGCCAAAACTTGCTCTAAATATTGCTGCAAGCGAGCATCGAGCGGAGGAAACGGAGCCGCAGCAGGATTTCCCACAGCAGCGGGCGCATTACCATTCGCAGGGGCAGCTGGGTTGACTTGCTGGCCGCTGTTGGGCTGGCCGCTGTTGGCCTGGCCGCTGTTGGCCTGGCCGCTGTTGGCCTGGCCGCTGTTGGCCTGGCCGCTGTTGGCCTGGGTGCTGTTCGGCTGGGTGCTGTTGGCCTGGGTGCTGTTCGGCTGGGGCGCAACTTGCTGGGCTCCATTGCCCGATTGATTGGCCTGCGGAACATTGCCTGATTGCCGTGGCGCGAACTGCTGCTGGGCGACACCCACAGCTTCGAGACCTGCAAGTGTTAAGACCAACCCGAGTAAGGCTTCCTGCAGTTGTTTACAATTTCGATTCCGGAGAATCATCCGTGACATCTCCCCTTGAAGGTTTAGTTTAAAACCCGCCACATCGGCATGGCTTATACTTCATCGCCATCGATGGCGTGAACCCATCTGTCTATCGATCCATCGACGCTAAGACAATGTAACACGTTTCGCATTTCCGACGTAAGCCCAGTTTCACGTTACATTATTCTAGAAATCGTACCAGATCCCGATACCGATTTGTTGCTCATGCTCGCGATAAAATGAATACTGCGGGCTGAAGCCGTTGTAATAATGCAATCCCGTTCGAAAAATACCGGAGCCCCGCTCGCCTTTCCAGGCCCAACCAACTTGCGCGGAAAAACCACCGCCGAAATCCAGCTCTTCCAACAAATGTCCATGAATTCCAAAGAAGGGCGCACCGCGAGAGCCTGTGGGGAATCGCGGCGAGTAGTCTAATCCAAACTGAAACTCCCATTCATTCGCCACATCGGAGTAGAACGCCCAACCCATCTCGCCATACATGCGGAATTCAGGAGTCAGGTAGTAGCCGTAGCCCATAAATAGCACATCGCGCGCATAGTTGAGACGCTCGTGGGTGGGATTTTTAAGCAAAAATTCATCTCCAGTATGCGAACTGAGATGATAGTAGCCGAGGCGTGCTTGGTGCCTTCCCCATACGAAAGAGACGGGAACACCCGCACGAAAATCGACGCTTTGCACATCGACATCGTTATAAACATCCAGCCGAACCAGCCCCGCGCCTTCGACATCCACTTGCATACCTTGCGGATAAATAGGATCACGATTGCCGTACCGCAATAACCCGAATCGTCCACCCGCAAATCCATCCCACAGCATGTCATGATCTGTCGAATTGACCAACTGAGCGGCTAGACGCGATTCCTTTTGACTCGCTAAGTACGCGCGATACATGATTTCACTTGGTAGAACTTGCCATTCGTAAATATCGAAATCCACACCACTGGTCATGGGAATCGTATAACTCCCAAATTCATTTTCGCGCATCACAGCCGTACTGCGTTCCTCGGGACCACCAAAGTCAGCAATAATCTCGGATTGACTTGGCAGTTGGTATTGAATCGAGGATTGGCCTGATGGGAAATTTACACCCCGCCATGAGGAGTTCGCAGAAATTGAACCACTTTGATCCGGAACCAAAACTTGAGCAGGTGGAGTCGCTTGAGGCCGTACAGGTTCTTGTGGAAAGGGGAGGGGATAACTAGGCTGTTGAGCCATCGCAGCCGCATGCAATGTGGCCAGAAGCAATAAACTTAGACCTACAAACGCAGCAAAAGAGGTTAAACCTTCGCTTGCGATATGAGCCATTCTCGCCAGCCATCCTGCAGGCTCACAGCTTAACGATAATGGCCTAATGTCGGCTGGTTCAACCTCTGCTCGACCAACTTCCGTGTACGATGAAATCATCCCTGATTCCTTCTCGGTCTGGCTCTTTTCCGCCGGATCATAACTCAAATGCAGTACGTACCATCACCCCAATAACCCTACGCGATTGGGAACCAAGTCATAGAGCCTATTGGAAAACCATGGGACGCTTGGCGTTCGCCGCGGCTTTGGGGTGTTCGGATAGGCTCTTAGTCCTGTCGGTGGGAGTTTAGCGGGATAGCATTTCAACGACAAGAGAGTTTCTACTGCTCTTGAGTGGTTCAAAAGTGAGGAAACTGGGGGAGATTGGGAAGTGATCTACCGTCAAGATTTGCGATGCTTCTACTCACCCCTTAATTGATAGCAAACAGCGAGATACCGAGTCGTGTGCTGCAGGAAGTTATTTCACATTTCGAATCCACTCGACATCCGGACCATCGCCACCCACAACGGACTTTACTTTGAGGTATTCGGCGACATAGCGTTGGGGTTGGGTCTTTTCAGGAACCTTGAAGCGATCACCTTTTTGCAGGATAGGACGAATTTCATCCATCGAACCGAATTGACGAGTGCCGGCGACTTGGCAGGGGAACCAACATCCATTTCCATCTTTATCTTCGAGATAAAATTCTGGGTAAGCGTGTCCATGGACCCAAACGCAGCGGGCAGGAATTTTGCTGGCCCGACAAATAGCTACAAAAGCGCCGCTCATTTCTTCACAGTCCCCTTCTTTATCGCGTAGTGCATCGAGAACCGACTTGGCTTTCCCTTCTCGGTAGCTGATCGCTTCGCGAACGTAATCGTATATTTTTTCGACATGCGCCCAGGCATTAGGGGGATTGGTACTGGCGATTTCGCGGGCGATTTTTCGGATCTTGGCATCATTGGTTTCAATCAAGGGACTTGGGCCCATGAATGGATTAAGATTGCGCGCCAGTTTCTTGGGAATGATTAGAGCCTCCGGATCGGTCGGTCCCAGGATCTTGGCTTTTTGCACTTCGATGCGAACAGTCGCCTCTAAAGTTGTGTTGGGAGCTACCGAGGGAAGTGTGATTACGAGTTGCTGCACAGTATCCGTCAGAGGGCGCACGTAATATTTTGCAGCCGCAGGAAAATTTGTGGAAATGACTCGCACCTTTTGTTCGGGATATTCCATCGGCATGGGGATGGTAGCGAAGACATCGTTGCAAAAGCCGCTGGATGTGGTCAGCTTCAGACCCAAGATAAGTTCTTCGGTCCGATAATCGCCAAGTTGAATGAGTTGGGGTGGAGTCGCAGCAGCGTTGCCTTCAGTATTAACATCTTCTTTTTTGGAAGCATCACTTTTGGGTGCCGCATCTAAATCGGAATTGAGTCCAGCGGCTGGAGCGGCTGGCATATCGTCCGGCACAGCATCGCCATGGAGCGGATCGGTTGCAGGGGGCATATCGCCTTCGACTTGCTGCGCGGAGAGGGAGCAGATTGTGCTTCCGTGAATAGCCACGAGGCATGCCAATATGAAACGAAGGTTTTTGAGCAGGGCCCAGTGGTTGTCGGATTTGGAGCGGAACATATCGGATTGCATAGCCTTGACCTGAAGCAGACAGGGTAGGGGGGAGGTCCGATCTCTACTGAGTTGCAACTTCGATGCCAAAAATGGACCTAACCTTCTATAGATACCAAAATAGGCAAAATAGCGCGTCTTGGAAAGAAAAAGCGATAAAAAAAGGGGGCAGGAGCCTTTTCTGAGTGAAAAAAAGGTTCCAGCCCCCTTAGGAAACGTGGGTTCAACGTTACCGCCACTCAACCCCTCAAGCTACGCGGTAAGCGAAGATTTTGGCGAAACGTCAAGGCGTTCGAGCGGCTCGAGTCGAGGTTGGTTGAGTGAGTCCAACGCGCAACTGGATGCCGAAATAACGCAACTTTTCGTTAGCCCCCAAGTGAATCATCCGGACTCTTAGTTCGTTGCTGGATACCCGCCAGCAGCTGGCGGGGTTGTTCCGCTGGTTGAACCTCCCATCGGGCCACTGATCGTGCCACCGACAGGAACTTCCGGCATTGGATAACCTGGAACACCGTAGCTCATCGCTGGGCCGCAATCGGCACAACCGTCGTAGCCCATGGGCATTCCCATCTCAGCGCTGCAACCCATCGCAGGGCAGGAATCGCCCCGATTAAAACAAGATGGCAACGGCAGCAGGTTGCATCCTGTTGTGCTGACTGCAATCAACGCAGCTAGCAAAGATAACTTTCTCATCGTAAAACCCCCCGAAAACATAATGTGTACAACCGGCAGGGTCTATACCCAGCCGAACAACTCTACGTCACGAGAAAGGTTGTGCAAACGAAACGTGTGTAAAATTTTCAACTTTGATGTTGCCAAAAATCATCACGCAATCGGAAAAGGTGGTAGAGTTGATGGTCAACGCCCTTGTTGACTGATCAATGAATGGTACATGGACTGGCTGGGTTGCACGAAAGCTACTTCCTGAAGAAAGGGTTGTAGCGATCATGAGGATCGTTCCAATTTCTCATACCTGGCATTCAAAGATCACCTTCCCTTTCACCTTCCTGACATATCGCGGTTACCATGATTGCTGCGGCTTTTTTTCAACACATTTGGAAATGTATTGAATGGCGTTGGAATATCGAGCGAATCGATTTCAAAGAGGCGTTCCATTCCAATAGCATCTACAAGTGGATTGCTTTTACTTGGATGCTTGCTGTTCCATGCGCCCTGGGTAGTGATTCGGCATCATTCGTAATGACCGAAGAATCCAACATTCATAGTTTGATTCAAGAAGAACTGGCTTACGCCGATTCGGCCGTAGCGTGTAATTCACAATTTACCGCTAATGAAATTTGGGAAATCAGCACACGGCATCTTCCTCAGAGTGGATGTCGTGCACCTTTGGACGCCACTCATTTCAGAGTATCTCGCTGGCAGTCCGATCGCGGCTGGATCGAATCGTCCTTTGAGCAGTATCTGGCATCAGTTCGTGGGAGCGAGAGAGGAACGGATAAGGATGCAGCAAGTAGCGATTTGCACAATATCATCTATGTGCATGGCAATTGGATGCCAGCAGATCTTACTCGCGAGCGTGGGCTGTTGATCAGCCGCTATCTGGCTCAGCGCGACCAAGTCCCTTTTCGCTTCACCATTTTTAGTTGGCCCAGTACACGGGAAAAGCATGCGTTAGCGGATGTGCGAGAAAATGCGATCGTGGCCGAAGTCCAGGGTCTTTATCTCGCATCCTTCGTTCAACACATGCCAGCAGAGCGTCCTTTAGGAATTATCGGCTTTAGTTATGGAGCCAGAGCGGTCACCGGAGCGCTGCATGCGCTTGGTGGCGGAACGCTTTGCGGACGAACGGTGAATGCAGCCAACTATCCCAAAGAAATCCGCATCAGCTTAATGGCGGCAGCCATCGATCGAGGCTGGTTGTTGGAAGGGGGCCGTCATCAGTTTGCGTCGCAGCGTATTACTTCGATCGTGAATCTCTACAATTCAAACGATCCGGTGCTGAGACGATATCATCTCATTTCCACATCTTCGCGAGCGACTGCCGCGGGTGTAACCGGATTGGTGCTGCCACGCAATTGGTTGAATTTGCCACCTGCGGAGGGAACCTCGGTCGCGACGCCAAGTTATGTACGTTTGAAACAATATGATTGCCGTGGAGACTTGGGACGATCGCACGATGAACGAAGCTACTATCGCGAATGCTCCTGCACGGTACACTTAATGGACCACGTATTGTGGAAGGATTGAAAAGATTTTCATGCAACAGAATAGACTCCATTTCCCTATGACTCGGCCAAATCGCTGCAGCATGAATGATTCCTTGGCCTTTCTCAATGGGCGTTGGGTCACGCATCACGATACCCATTTAAGCTTAGACGACTGGGGAGTTCTGCAAGGCGTCATCCTGGTCGAACGCCTCCGCACCTACGGTGGAAAAATATTCCAATTGCCGCGTCATATCGAGCGACTGAAGGATTCCGTCACCGCGATAGGGCTCAACTGGGATCGATGGTGCAATTTCAATCTGGTTGAAACCTGTGAACGAGTTGCCGCATCCGCGATTGAGACCTTAGGACAAGATGAAGATGTTGGCTTGGTGATCTTGGCCACTCCTGGTGCAGTACATACCAACGAACCGACCCGCATCGTGCATGCAAGTGAGCTACCATGGAAAAAGCTGGCACATTGGTACGAGTCGGGTCAGGATCTGATTACGGCATCGGTTCGAAATGTTCCTAGCCAATGCTGGCCGGTCCATATTAAGACCCGAAGTCGTCTGCACTATTTCTTAGCCGATCAGCAAGCCTCCCAAGTTGGCGCCTACGCTGGAGCGTTGATGCTTGACATCGATGGGAACATCACCGAAACATCATTTGCGAACGTGATGATGATCAACCGAGACATGGAGTTACTGGCTCCTGTGCGTGAAAAAGTGTTACCCGGTATTTCGCTGGAACTCGCTCTCAGCTTAGCCCAGCAACTTGATATTTCGACACGGTTCACGAATATTTCGCAAGACGACCTCCGCGACGCGAAAGAGATTCTTTTAACAGGTACCAATGGGGGAATTTGGCACGCCAAGTCGATTGACGGTCGAGCGTTGGATGTGCCGGGTCCAGACTCGGTTTTATCGCGACTGCAAAACGGTTGGCAACAAATGGTCGGCTTGGATTTCAAAAAACAGGCTCAGCGCTTCATCAACACTTAGTTCAAAGCGGCGTTATTCAAGAACGATCGCCAGCGCGGGCATTGATTCATGGTGGCGATTGGATAAAACTTGGGGATAGCCCTTTTTTCATTTTCCCGTTTCGCAAAGCTTGCCATGAGTGATAACAGCTTGACCCGCCGAAATTTCTTGGTTTCATCCTCTACCACCATCGCTGCTGGCGGCGCGGTGGGATCCATAGCCGCACCGCTCGCCGCAAATTCTCCCTCGGAAAATGCT
>JBIKMB010000034.1:0-39043 GCA_044359485.1 Pirellulaceae bacterium
AGTCGTTTAAGTATATCTTTTTTTGGGGGCATAGAGTTCCGCCCGATGGAACGATCGTTTCAACCTGCATGAGCCAATGGTATCCGCTCGGTTTCACGGTCGATGAGATATACTACCCTACTGCTGAGCATTGGATGATGGCGGGTAAAGCGAGATTATTCGGCGATGATGAGATATTGGCTGAAATCTTAAAAGCGAGCACCCCGGATCAAGCCAAGAAGTTAGGTCGCAAGGTTCGCGGATTCGATGACAAAGTCTGGAAGGCCAATGCGCGACAGATTGTAGCCGACGGCAATTATGCCAAGTTCACGCAGCATCCTAGTTTGCAACATTTTCTTTTAGCGACGGGTGAAGCGATTTTGGTGGAAGCCAGTCCGCTTGACAGAATCTGGGGCATTGGACTTTCAGCGGATCATCCAGACGCGGCGAATCCATTAGGTTGGCGGGGAACGAACCTTTTAGGTTTTGCATTGATGGACGTACGCGAGCGAATTATGGACGAGCTACGCGCGGCAAGAGGTTAGCTCAGAGAGCTTAGCGAGAGTTCAATTGCTGAGGACTTTTTCGATAAATTTCAGCAGCAGCGGATGGGCAGGTGTGGCCATTTCGCTGTGGTTAAATCCATCTAGCTCATAGAGTTCCACGTTCTGGTGGCCACATACTTTCAACATTCGATACAAATAGGCATTTTCTTCATAGCGACCGAGCAGTTCCAACTCGCGGTCGCCTGTGATCAGTAGTAGAGGTGCTGCGTCTGGACGCGTATGGTACAGGGGAGCAAGCGAGTCGACTACGATTTGTGTATCTGGAATTCCGCGTTCTTTCCTGATAGTGAAGTGTGTCACCGCTTGGCCACTGTAGGGGACCAAACCGGCGATATCGTTCGCATCCATTTTATATTTTTCCAACCAACTCTTGTCTAAGCCGATCATGGCGGTCAGGTACGCGCCGGCTGAATGTCCACTGACAAAGATTTTGTTTTTGCTTCCACCGTAGCGCTCAATGTTTTGAAACGTCCAAGCAACAGCCGCGGCGGCATCGTCGATGTAAGCCGGTGCCTTGACTTTGGGGCTGAGCCGGTAGTTCACGGCAATAATGGCGATTTTTTTGCGTTTAAGTGCATCGGGTATCTCTTTGTTTCCTTTTTCAAGAGCACCACCATGAAACCAAACCACGGTTGCAAAATCTTTTTCATCTTGAGGATAGTAGATATCCAGGCGACAGCGTTCCTGGATGTAGGGATCGCTCTCCGCGGCGGATCGATAGGAAATATTTTGTTCCTGTACGTAACGCTCTTGTGCAATTGCATCTGTTTGCAATGCCAAAAAAGAGAGGCCACAAAGAAGTGTTAACATATTTGAGGAGAGGGGCATTGGATGCAGACACTCGTTACTAGTTTACATGATGCCTGTAGCGACTTCGCCATAGACATCGGTTAGGCGGAAATCGCGGCCCGAGTAGCGATAGGTAAGTCGAGTATGATCCAAACCGAGAAGATGTAAAATGGTAGCGTGCAGATCATGAGTTCCCATTTTTCCTTCGACCGCTACGCCTCCTAATTCATCGGTGGAGCCGTAGCGGATTCCCCCTTTAACTCCACCACCTGCCATCCACATGGAGAAGCCTTGATTGTTATGACGGCGTCCATCGCCGCCATTGGCTTGATCTTGAGGAGTGCGGCCAAATTCTCCTCCCCAAACAACCAGCGTCTCTTTCAGCATGTCGCGGTCCTTGAGATCCTGAAGGAGAGCGGCGATGGGTTGATCAATAGCGGAGCAGTTTCGTGTCAGCGAGGATTTCAGCTCGCGATGTTGATCCCAGCCTGGTTTGCTCACTTGGATAAAACGAACGCCGGCTTCCGCAAGGCGTCTTGCCATTAGGCATTGGCGGCCAAAGGGTTCGGCTGGGCTACCGTTGATTCCATACTTTGTCAGCGTCTCTGCAGATTCACGTGCTAAATCCAACACTTTGGGAACCGAGGACTGCATTCTGTAGGCGAGTTCATAGGACTGAATCAAGCCTTCTAATTCCGAGCTTCCTGGATGTTGATCGAGCATTTCTCGATTCATGGCTTGAATCAAATCAATTTGTGAACGTTGGCGTTGGTCGTTTAGGTGACGATTGCGAACGTTGGCGATTCCGCCTGCTTCCAGTTCGACGCGTGTCCCTTGAAACGAAGCGGGGAGGAAGGAGGAGCCATAATTTTGTGCACCCCCTAAGCCAACCGGATTGATTGTAATAAAACCCGGTAGATCCTGGTTTTCGGTGCCCAGGCCATACGTAACCCAGGAGCCCATGGAAGGACGAACAAAGTTTACGCTGCCGGTGTGCATAGCGATTGTCGCTTGAGGGTGGGCTGCATTGGAGGTATGCATACCATTGAGCAAGCAAAGGTCATCAGCATGTTTACTTAGTTCGGGGAACAGATTGGAAATTGGGATTCCGCTTTTTCCACGCGGGGAAAATTCGAATTGAGGAGCAAGCAGTTTGCCACCTTTCGCCGTCGTTCCTGGTGAATCCTTGCCACCTGCCGCTTTGAGTTTGGGCTTCCAATCAAATGTATCGAGGTGACTGGGACCGCCCTGCATAAAAAGAAAGATGACCCTTTTAGCTTTGGCTTCAAAATGTGACGGTTTAGGTGTCAGGGGAGACGAAGGTTGATCCGACGCCTGGACCCAGCGCTGCATTGCAGAGAACGCTAACCAGCCAAAGCCTGCTGCCGTACATTGCAGCATCGAACGTCGCGTTTGCAACGGAAAGACATTTTGGCAAAGATTGCTCATCACATCGCTCTCAGAGACTTAGGAATACTATGGTGTATCACGGTATATATCGAAACTCGGCAGAGGCATAAAGGGCTTGAGCCAATTCGGTCCAAGCTGCTTTCCGATCGGAGCCTTGAGTCAAAAATTCAAGCGATCTTTGCACTTCGGCCTCTGATGGATAGCGTCCAAGTGTGTAGGCATAGGCGTAACGGATTCGGGCGGTATCGTCCGAAACATCTTGTGCGAGAACTCTCTCGGCGGCCCTTGTTGCGGCAGATACGACGAAGGAATTGTTGAGCATAAAGAGAGCTTGCGGGGCTACGGTTGTAACATCTCGAACTCCATTGACTTGATCTGGTTCGGCAAAATCGAACACAGTGAACATCCCAGGTAGTTTGGAGCGAAAGACAGGTAAATAGACACTGCGAACCGGTTTATCCCCTAGATCACCTTCTTTATCGAGTTGTTTATTGCGAGATAGATCTGCATTGGGGGGAACTTGCGCTGGTGGGCCGGGGGGACGAGTTCTCAAGAGCATATCACCTGCAGCTAACAAAGAGTCGCGGATCGCTTCGACTTCCAAGCGTCGTAAATTGCTTCGCCAATAAAGTGTATTGGCTTCATCCTGTTTGGCATTTTCGATCGAGTGTTCACCACTGAGGCGATAGGTTCGGCTCAGGACGATATGGCGAACCAATTTTTTAATAGACCACTTCTCTTGGATGAAGCGGACGGACAGGAAGTCTAGAAGTTCTGGGTGCGTCGGCGTGGATCCCGACATGCCAAAGTTGTCTGCCGTTTCGACAAGACCTTTGCCCATGAGATGCAGCCAAACACGATTGACAATGACTCGAGAAGTCAATGGATGGGAAGGTTGGGTGAGCCAGCGAGCAAGCTCCAGCCGACCACTGCTCCGATCGGTGATCGATTCACCGGGAACGGATGCAAAAATTTTGGGGAAGCCGCGGTCGATTTCATCACCTTTAAGATCGGGTTCCCCTCGAATTCTGAGGGGGATATCTTCGATATTCCCATCGACGACTCCCATCGCGAGATTTGCTTTGGGATCGATCTCTGTGATGGGGGCTTGGTTCTTTTTCTCTTTTGGGTTGGCGGTGCCGGTAGATTCGGGAGCTAATTTTTGGAGTTGACTGCGTAAAGCGGCGATTCGGGAACGTTTTGCTCGGACTTCGAGGGGCTTTAGGTTTCCCGATTTGACTTCCACGGTCAGGTTGCGAATGGTCGTGCGGATTTCGGCTATTTGTTTTTGTTTGGCGTATAGGCTCGCTGAAGACTTGTTGCTTGGCTCAGCTTTCTCCGCATCAACTTCCAGCAGCAAATCAGGATGGAAATAGCTTTTACCAGCGCCTCGACGATTGGTTTGGCCGCTTAATGTTTTGGTGCTTGCGAGTATGCCTGCCAGCGCATAGTAGTCGGTTTGGGCAATAGGATCGAATTTGTGATCGTGACAACGAGCACAAGCAAGCGTTGAGCCGATGATCGCTCGGCCGATGGTATCGATTTGGTCGTCGATGCGATCCAAAGTAAATTGCTCAGCATCGCGTTCATTTAAATCCATTGAGCCAAGAGCCAGAAAACCTGTGGCGATTAGATTCTCTTCCCAATCTCGATCATTCTTGGGAGATAGGAGATCGCCCGCAATTTGTTCGCGAATGAATTCATCATAGGGTTTATCTCGATTGAATGAATCGATCACATAATTGCGATACTTCCAGGCATAAGGAAAGGGAACATTTCGGGTCTTACCAACCGAATCAGCATAGCGCGCCACATCGAGCCAATAACGTCCCCAGCGTTCACCAAAGGCGTTAGAGCTCAGATAGTGATCGACGACTTTACTCAAGGCTTCATCATCCGAAGCAGGATCTTGAACAAAATCGCGTACTTCTTCTACCGAGGGTGGAAGGCCTGTCAAGTCGAGACTGATGCGGCGAATAAGAGCAAATCGATCGGCATCGCGGACGGGTTGAATTTGGTCAGCCTCTTGTTTTGCCAAAATGAAGCGGTCGAGATCATCGCGAGGCCATTGCTGATTTCTGACTTGCGGGAGGGGTGGGGCTTGCGGTGGTTGGTAGGACCAATATTTTTTGCCGGCATCCCAATCGATCGCATACGATTTTTTAGTGACGTTTGAAGTGGAGCGTGGATCGGGAGCCCCCATTTCGATCCAGGTTTCCAAGTCATCGATTTCTTCCTCGGATAACTTATATTTGGGCGGCATTCGCAATTTTGGATTTTTGTAGGAAACCGATTCGAGGAGCAAACTCGACTGAGGCTTACCTGGCTCAATGACTTCACCGCTGTCCCCCCCTAGCGATAGGGCTTCCCGGCTATCGACTTGCAAGCCCCCCTTCGCATGGTTTGCCTGTTGAGAATGGCATTCATAGCAGTGTTTCACTAGCAACGGACGAATGCGAGATTCGAAGAAGGCTAAACTCGCCTTGTTTGGCTCTTGGCTCAAACCACAGGCGGTGACTACTAGTGAAAGAAAGAAAGAACAAGGAATCACTCGACATGGAACTCGTGTCATACGATATCCGGCATATAAGTAGAGCTTTTGGCCTAGTAGCTTTAAGGGGATTATCTGTTAAGGCAAGGTAAAATGCAATAGAAATTCAACGAGGACGGTTGGGCTTCTCAAACACTCCATCGAACTTCAAGGTTCGAATGAATGAGTACCAAATTAGCTTAAGCTGTTTATTTCCTATTTAGTCGGTCGTTTTTGGTTTTTCGCGGGTTTTCGCGATGGTACCAGGGCGGTGGCCACGACATCAGCAGCCCGGTCGCAGTGGGCTTCTTGATCGTCGAAAAAAATGTGAGGCCGGAATGTTTTCAAGACATCTGTCTTGGGAACTCCACCCATGAAAAACGCTTCGTCAATGCGGACGTTCCATTGTTTCAGCGTCCTAATTACACGTTCATGAGTGGGCATACTGCGAGCGGTAATCAGCGCGATGCGGACTGGGGGTTCGCTGCTGTTGTCTGTTTCATTGGACTGAAGCAAGGAGAGTATTTTAAGTAGCTTGAAAAAGGGACCTTGGGGTAAAGGGATATTCGCTTTGCTCTTCTCATTTTTCACAAAGCGATCTAAGCCATGTTTCTGGAACACGACTTCCGACTCATCGGAAAAGAGCACAGCGTCTCCGTCGAAGGCAATCCGAATCTCGTTGATATCGTCGGTGACATTTTGGGGTGCCGCATAGACCACTGCTGCAGGAATCTCAGAACCCAGTGCGGCTTCGACATCTTCGATGGAACGAGATAGAAACAAATCGACAGAAAACGCGTGTAGATAAGGCGCAATCGACCTGCCGCCCGTCAGAAACGAGCGCTGAATGTCATCTAAACCATAATGCTTGATGGAGTTGTATAGTCTCTCGCACGTAGCGGGGCTGTTTTTGGAGGCGACCACAACTTCAGCTCGGCGAGGAGCGACTACTTTTCGATCTTTCGATTCATTCAGTCGTAGCAAAGCTTTTACCAACGCGAAGCCGGTGCCCGGCATGAGCGGCACTTCGGCGTTTTTCAGCTGGTAATCGGTATAGGCTCGGAGTCCTTGTTGGCGATAAATGGCATCTGCTTCTGCCATGTCAAATAGAGCGCTAGAAGTGATACCAACAACGAGGGTGTCTTGAAGATTGACCGGCATAGCAACAACTCAAGGTGCAAAAAAGTAAAGTTCCAAGCCTCAGTATAATCAGAGAAGAGGCAATGAGGGCGAAGGGGCCTGATTTCATTTCACGGAGTTTGTAGGGCCCATTGTGATACTGCGGCGGATGCACCGCACTTCGCGTTGATCGAGTGATTCTAAGCAAAAAGATTTTAATCGAGAGCCTAAAACCACTGCCATTTTAAAACTGGCGAGTGCTGCGCCCAAACAGCGTCGAGGGCCTCCGAAGGGCATGTAGACAAATGCGGAGTAACTGCGATCTAGAAATTGCTCGGGCATGAATGGATCGGCTTCAGGGGAAGTGGTTTCATTGTCATGAGCTAGTCTTGTGGCGATTGCGAGCGTGTAGCCGGCAGGTAGATGATAGTCGCCACTTGGTCCAAGTGGCAACTTTTTGTTGGATGGCATTTCAGAGTTCTCGCGAGAAGAATTGGCACAAGTAAATCGCTTCCCAGTTGCGGCGAGCGTTTGGGTTATCGCTCGTCATTGGACTGCGGATTGTCGAACCGATACATTAGTGCATCCGGATGAGCAGATGAAAGATTGCAATCCGAGAGAATCAGCACTAAGGATACGAGTGGTTTCGGTTCATATCCGTTGGTAGTTCGAATATGGAAATTCCCTAGAAAGAATGAGATTCTATAAAGTTCGTTCGATATAGGGACAAGATGAACTGTTTAGGGTGGTCGCTCATCCATTACAATATTGGCCCTGATGATGGCCCGATTTGGGATGGAGGGTCAAGGGAATTCTTTCTTCGTGGAGTTACGGGCGATTTATTGCTCTAAACTTACCTTATGCCATTTATCTCATCTAACTCCGGCGATGCGAATGGGTCTACGGAAGACAAAATAGAATTCATCAGTGACCAACAGGTCCAGGCGATGCTGGCCTACAATGCGACTTCGGCTCAATTGCAATCGGAGGGGCATCCCGCTCGGTGTATTAAGTGCAACGCAGAACCTGAACGCCTACAGTATGTGACGCTAGATAATTTTTTCTTCGCTTGTCAACTTAAAGTTCCTGTTTGCCGGCAGTGCGCGAAGACACATCCTTTCGAAGCATTGGAAGTCAATCGATCGGCATGGACTGCGGGTGCTCTGTTAGTCTCTGCGATTGGATTGTGGATTGTCTCACAAGTTCTGCTTGGGCTAATCTGTTTCTCGCTGGCAGGGGCTGCAGTTGTTTTTCTCCGCCCCTACTGTTTGCAGGGGCGTCGGCAACGCGAAATCGGACTACTGAAATTGCTACGCGAATCTGAGCGTTATCAACGACTGGTTGAAGCAATTCCCCATACAAAATTGATACTACCACTGGATAATGACCAAGAGAATTATGCCGCCAACCGTGAGAATGAATCACTACGCAACAGTTTTGGTTGGAAGTGGGGTTTCCATTGGCTATTGGTGGATCACCAATTTGAACGCGATACGGCCAGCACAGCTGTCATTTCTACCCTGCTAGAGATTTTGGTCGAGGAGTTGAAGCTTTTCGCATCAGAGTATAAGGGACGAAAAGATTTTATCCTACGTTTGCAACTGGAGTTGCTTGACCATCGGCGGCGCAAGCTCAGGCTGGATGGGTTGCCACGGCTCGACAAGCGAAAAATCGAGCGATTCATTAGCAAGCTTGAGGCTTTACCTTCGATCCCAGTCAACGGTCCGATCTCTTTACAGATTTATTATGCCAGGGACCTTGGAACAAAACTTTATAGAAAGCTACCAAATGCAGTAGTGAGCGACGAGTTGCTTTTTTTCGCTGAACAAAAGATGAAGCGGAAATCGACATCGAGGTCGGACGCGACAAGGGTGGAGCAAGTTTCAAAAAGTATCGATCCACCGGTACCGCAACGGTTGCGATCGGATCAAATTCAAGAGCGGGGCGATGGAGCAACAAGTATTGAATCGGGAGACGAGAGCTGCGAAGAGAGCGAGCAAGTCAATCTAGACGATTTGCGGCTATGGCAAAAAGCTGCCCCCAAGCAACTGCATTTATTAACTGTCCTGTCAGATCAATTGCTAAGTTCATCACTTACTACTGAGGCAATCGAACTATGGGAAAAATTCATTGCGAATAATGGATCTGTAGCTGGAGTGCGCTTGCAATACGCCATTTTTCTCGACAAAGCAGGTTATCATGAACGGGCTGCAGGTGTATGCAAAAGACTCATCGAAGATGAACCAGACAATACGGATGCCTTTGGTATGCTGGCTCATTTGTTATTGCAATTAGAGCAAGCCGAGGAAGCAGCCGAGATTTTGCGTCGATCACCGCAAACTGAACAAAGCCTTGATTTCCTGATGGCAGAAGTAAGAGTGTACATTGCTCTTGATGATAGTGAGCAAGTTGCAAGAAGCGTCGAAAAGATGAAAGCATCTTTTCCTGATGCTGCAACAACTTGGTATCTCAGTTCGATACAGAAAATTCTGCAAGAAAAGTTTCTTGAAGCGCTCGATGAAATTGATTCACTTGAGAAGATTTTGGGAGTCATCTGGACCGTTGTGCAATTGCGCTGCCATTGTCTGTATCACCTAGGCAGAGTAAACGAAGGCCTAGCCATCGTAGAAGCGGCGATAGAGAGGGAACCAGAACATGTTCCCCTAAGGTTACTGCGGGGGGAATATTACTATGGCATCAATAAATTTGAGTTGGCTATCGAAGATTATTTAAGAGTCCTCGAGCTCGAGCCTGGAAATACTCAAGCACTCCAGGTACTGCCGTGTGCCTACCTTGCCAGTGGAGATTATGAGGCAGCGATTATGCATGGGCAAAGAGCTATGGAACTTACGGAGTCGTCATCTTATCTATTGGGTGTTCTCGGAACTGCCCATTTGATGAATCAGGATATCGACATTGCGGAAAACTATTTGGTTCAGGCTTGCGATATCGACGCGACGAATTATCAAGCTCGTTATCGATTGTCGCAACTGCGAGCGTACCAGGGTGACTTGGAAAAAGCGATTGATGAATTGAGTACTGTTTTGAAGTATCATCCCGACAAGCCTTCTGTTCTCTTAACACGTGGTTACAACTATTTGTCGCTTCGTCAACACGAAAACGCAAAAATCGATTTTGATTGTGTCATCGAGACGCATCCAAATTCAGTGGCTGCCTTGCGTGGTAAGGCGATCGCTCTTGAGGCAATGGAAAAGCGCAAAGAGGCACTTGAATTTTATGATAAAGCTCTAGCAGTCGATCCGGAGGATGCAGATAGTTTGGTAGGTCGATCTCGTCTAAGTATGTCAGACTACAAATTAGAGGCTGCAGAAAAAGATCTCAACAGTGTACTTGAATCGATTCCGGATTCCATACAAGCCCTTTACATGCGCGCTCAAGTGAACATGCATGCTGGGAAATTGGATCAAGCGATCAATGACTTTAGTGAAATTCTTAAAAATGACCCCGACTTTACGCCCGCATTGATCGGCCGCAGCGCCGTGTGGAATCAGAAAGGCGAAATAGAAAAGTCGCAGGACGATCTTGATGCGGCTATTCAAAGTGCTCCTGAGTATGCAGAGGAGTCGGATTATTCGAGGTTGCTGCAGATCGCGCAATTAGCGTTTGTTCAGGAAAAATATGAAGAGGCAATGACTGCAGCAAACGAGGCTATCGAGATAAGTCAGCAAGAGCCATTACAAGCGATACGGATAAGGGCTGGTGTTTACTGCTATCTGGATCAGTTTGCCGAAGCACTTGACGATTACAATCGGTTGATCGAGGCGGCAGAAAGCCGTGAGCCGGGTCTTCTTAATGGACGCGGCCAAACGTATTGTGAATTGGGCGAATTTGATTTGGCACTTGCCGATCTGCAAGAAGCGGTCGAGTTAGCCCGCAAAACAGAACTGAATACGCTTCTAGCCTATACCCTCAATGGACTTGGCAAAACGTTGGTTGGTCTCGGAAGATATGATGAGGCGCAGGAAGCCTTCGATGAATCTTTTTCTCTTCAGCCGAAGAATTCGTGGCTGCAATTTAATCAGGGTTTGATGGCTGCTGTTCGCAACCAGCCTCTGAAGGCCATTGTTTTTTTCCAAAAGGCATTGGAACTCCATGACCCTGTTTTATCACCAAAAAAGAAAGCGAAGGCCAAGGCTTTTGTGGAACGCCACTCGGGGAAATCATCAGAGGATATGTCCGAGACATGATTGATTATGAACCCTAGGTCCAGCTTCATTAGACAATGAGGGAGTGTCGTGAATCAGGTATCCACCTTACAATTGCGAATTGCGGCGCTGCCCCGGGCATTCTCCGGTGCGGTATTGCATGCTATCGCCTGGGGTTTATCGTTGTATTATCTCTCGATGAAATGGGAGAGGCCCTATTTAGTATGGGCTCAGTCCAAAGGGTTTGATTTACCCCCATTGCTTAATGAGATCCTAAAGTTTTGGGCTTGGGTGGAGAGGTATCCGTATCCAACGGCAGTGTTATTCGGCCTTTTGGTCGTGGTTGACATCTATATCATGATACAGTTTTCGCCGACACCCTTGATGCGTGTGTTGCGCGATTTGTGGTTTATCAGTCTGCTTGCTCTCCCACTCCTGTTTTGCTGTGGCATAGGAATCGTGCAAATAGAAAGTTTCTTGGAGCGTGAGATTGATCCCTATGCGATGAGCGCTGTTACACCCGAGGTCGCCGCTGAGTTAGACCTCTTTGATGGAAAATGGATTGGGAAAGCAACCGAAGTTGCTGGAGAGCAGGAGGCCGTCGCCGTTAATATTCCCGAACGAATTGAATTCAAACATGGAACCTTTAACTGGAATTCAAACGAAATGGGGACTGCCATAGGGACGATTTACTTTGAATCGCAACGCGAACCCAAGCATGTTAAGTTTGTTGCGATGCATCCTGAATCGCGTTGGACGATTCGCAGCGGAATCTATCGCTTCGAAAAGGATAAACTGTATCTGATGATGCCTAAGTGGGATTCGCTATCGCTTGCTCCTCCATTGGATTTTCAATGGGACGATCTCCGTTACGAGACTCTGGTTTTCGAGAAGGAGCCTCAGCGATGATTAACTTCTGGAGATGTTGGAAAGGTAGAGAGGAACTTTTTGGTCGAACGCTGTTGATTGTTGTTGTCCATGCACTCGTTATCGGACTGGTTATCGGTTGGTGGGGAATCTTATGGTTACCGCAGTATTTGAAGTTTCATGAGAACAAGGGCTATCTTAATCCTGACTTAATTCAATGGGTGCAGCCGTGGGTTCAATTCCTACATTTGGGACCGTTGGCGTTCACTGCTGGCGCGGTGATATTTCTGCTCATCGATAGTTTAGTCGTCTTTTTCCTAGTCCGCACTCGATATCTGCAGTGGCTCTGCGATTATTGGAGCTTGGCTTTATTCGCGTTACCTCTAATTTGCATCCTGTGGACAGGAACAAAAATGCTTGAGTCCTATTGGGGTTTACATAAGCGAATCGAGACGCAAAGAAATGTTACCATCCGCCAGCGAGGTCAAGAGTTTGCAAGTTTGGTCGGAACCTGGAAACTGATCTCCCAGGAGAAAGATGGGGTGCGGCAGAGCATGGAGCAGGAGAGCTTCGAATTGGTGGTTGAAATGGAGCGATATCGGTGGCGAGGTGAGAAAGGTGTGTGCCTGGGAGGCTGGAACGTGTATTCATCGAGCGCACAAAACGAGATGAGCTTTGTTCCCGATCAAATCAATGAAAGTGCGTGGGGAGGACAAGGTTATTATCGGGTCACAAAGACTCGCCTCGCACTTCACTTGGTCAACACACCGGCTCCTGATTTCAAAGAATTTGACACGCGATCCGGTGGAGAAATATGGATCTTCAAACGACAGTAGAATCAAGGTGTGGTGTTGGGAATTGTTGTTGCATGTTCTTTATAGATGTCGGCGAGTTGTAATGCGATGGATTCTACTTGGCGATAGTATTCGTCGACTGCCATATTCTTTTTATTCAAACGAAGTGTTCTGAGCTGAAGTTCTAATTCGTCGCGTTTTTGACGCTGATATTCCGTCAGCCATAAATCAGTTTTGGATGGTTTTAGGAGTGTTCCCATCGCCAAATCACCATCGATCGTAGCACCCTGGGACGCTTGTGCATCGAGCCGGATACCGCGGAAAAAAGAAGCCGCCACGCCCTTGCCATCCCCGCCATCCTCCAAGAGCGGATGTTCGGTGGCTAACCTTTTTTCAGCCTGATAAAACTCTTCCGTTTTTTTAGCCCCCATCAAAAAGGCTTCTAAGATCGAGACCGTCTGATCGTGATCGAGATCGGCCGACGGATCGAGCATAGCGTTGGACAGATAGTCGCCGAAGCGAGAGTAGTTCATTTCTGCGCCGCTTTTGGTCGCTGTTATCACAATTCGACCGGGACGTGATAGAAGTGGTAAAAAGGCCCCACTGCAGGAGAAACTGTGGATAACAACTTGTAAGCCTTTACCCGTGGCGAGTGCGGCGGCAAGTTCGTTGGCGCTGACATCTTCACCGCGGAGATTGAATTTAGCTACCTTACCGTCGAACGTACCGTGTCCGATCATAACAACCCATAATTCCGAGTCGCCTGCGGCGGCGACGAGATCGAGAAATCTTTTTTTATCGCTGGGACCAGTCGTAGGAATCGCATCATTTTGCGTTTGCGTTCCATCGATCCACTCGCAAGATATATCGCTCTCTTGGCAACTGGCCAGCCAGCGTTCACTCCAACTGCGAAAGGCCGAAATGTAGCTCTCCTCGCCTGGCGCTCCGGTGACTACAATCATTTTTCGTTGAGAAATAGATTTCTCTGCGGGAGCCGATTGACCAGAGTCGGATTGCAAGTCCTGAGCATAAAGTCGCGCTGACTCGTATAGTGGTATTGATGCCAACCAGGCCCATAACAGGCAAGTCCTCGCGAGCGTAATCCAAGAATCAGGGCAAAAATTAGACGTACAATTGTACGTATAGAGTAAGGTGCGCGATTTCATACTAGGGAAGCCCCGATTTCCGCCGAATACCCCATTCCAGACAGAACAGGGAAATAGCACATAGAATCACCCAGGGTTCATGCCAGATTGGGTAGGCATAGTTTTCAGTGACAGGCGCACTTCGTTCGGGTAAACCTTTGACGAAGGATTCGAGTTGGTCGGCAGCAATCACTTCACCCTTGGTTTCCGAAGCGATCTGACGCAGCCAAGCAGAATTCGGTAACAGTTGTTCGAATTCCTCGGCGGAGGGTTCAGAAATCCATCCAGCTTCTCCGCGGCCTATTTCCGAGCCATCTTCTGCCAAGGCGATAACTTCGACCCGGAAGATCCCCTCTTCGCTGGAGACCAAGGAGGTTTCAAAGGCTCCAATTACATTTTCAGATGGTTCGCCTCTTAAGGCAATTTGTTTTCCACTTGGTAAATAAATGGTATAGGTCAGTTGCACATTTTCGACTGGCTTAAACTCGGAATCGTAGACGGAGGTCCGCAAAGTTGTGGCCAAAGGATTTCCATTCGAAGTTATTTGGGATTGAGTTTTGCCAACCCGATCGACACTGATTTGCAAACGCTTAGGAACGTCTGCAATGAGCCAACGGACTGTTTGTCTCCAAGCAGCCATCAGCGGAGCTTCGGAATCCATGGATTCGCGATGCATAGCCCAACGCCATAGGTCGCCTGCCATAATAGCGGCCGACTTACCTTTACCAAACTTTTGAGCAGCCATCAGGGGGCGACGAGTTCCATTTTCCTCTGCTGTATCGACCAGGACCGAGGCGCCCGGCTTGAGGCCGCTGATCGAGTTAACAACTCCGAGTACCGTTCGTTGCGACAAAAGTTTTTTCTCGGCATCTTCGTTATCGGTTAGGCGTAGCCAGGGTTGCAGCCAACCTTCGCGAGTTAATTCCCAACGCCACTGCTGAGGTTCATCAGATACATTAGCGGCAGTTGCATCGTCGGGGTAAACCGGCAATATTTCGCCCAATGGAGAATTTCGCAGCGATTCGCCCCGAAGTGTTTCTTGACCCCCGAGCATCAGCAGGCCACCACCACGCATCGAAACGAATTGTCGCAGAAGCAAAAGCTGTTCTTGGGTGAAGAATTCATGTTCAATATCGTCGAGTATGATCGCATGATACTCGAATAATTCTTCCGCACTTTTGGGAAAACCTTTGCTGAGTTGATCGGACTGCTCGACACCCAGGCGGATAAGCACAGGCTCGTCGTACGCTTCCTTATCTTCCTCGGCAATATCTTCGAAACCAGAAAAAAGTGGATTCGCAGAATCGACTTTCGAATCGCGAAAAGAGAACTTTGGTTCCTTGCGAGCGATACGCAACAAGCTGACAAGCTTTAATTCTTCATCGGAATCGAGTGCTCGCCGAATAAACTTGAATTCCCAATTGGGACGTCCTGCCAGGTATAGTATGCGATATGGTCCGATGCCTCGATCAACGACGGCGAACCGAGAATTATTCAGCAAGGTAGCTTCGGAGGAGCGAGTTCCTGCTTCCAACTGTAATTCATCAACCAGTTGTGCCTTGACTTGAAAGCCTTGTACACCTTTACCATCCGGTCGAAATTGAAAGGGATGATTGAGGATCTCTCCGTCGTTAGGAAGTTTTAGTGTTGCAGATCGAATTTCATCCCCTTTTGAGTTGAGCAGGCTAAGACGAGCCTCTTTTCCAGCCAGTCCATTGGCCGATATCTGTGCCAAGAGGGTCACTGGAGAGGCTTCGAAATCTGTCTGCGTGACAGCAACTCGCTTAATGTTGATATCCGTCAGGGAGGCCAATTTTCGAGTTTGTACTGGATAAACAGGTATACCGGCCGATTTCCAACGCTCGCTGTACGAAGCATTGTCTGTGCTATTGCCATCTGTAAAAAGCAAAATGCCAGCCAAGGGGCGTCCTTGGTAGCGTTGACCGAGTTCAATGAGATTATCTCCAATCTGGGATCCACTCCCGCTCCAATCCAATTCGTCGAACTGTTGGATCGATTGAAGTTGCCGGTCAAACTTGTAACGCCTCAATTGAAAGTCCTGTCCCAAGCGAACTTGCCACGGTTGTTCTTTGTCGAGAACTTTTGTCCATACCGGCGGTTGGTTGTCGGCAGCGGCTTCGGATTCGATTTTCATGCTTTGGCTATTATCGACCAGCACTGCAAAATAGTTTGCTTGCTGACGTGCTTTTTCACCCGCAAGCATAGGCTCAAGCAGCGCAGCCAGTAGCAAACCGATCGCAAACGCTTTCAGAACGAAGGCTAGATAGAGCCATGCGCTGCGCACCGGTGCGCGCAGGGTACTCCAAAGCATACCAGCGCTGATGAGCAGCCATAGGAGCAATAAAGGCCAAAACAGTTGAGGAGAGCCCAATACGAAACGCTCGGTCATCGTTTACCACTCCCGAGATTTTCATAATACTTTTGCTGGGCTTTTTCAAACTCTGAGGGAACTGGATCGCGATCGATAGGTACCAAACTATTTTTCGCGGCCGTTTTGCGCAGTAACTCTTCCTGAAGTTTGACCCTCAAATCACGAAGTGGATTGGCGACCAGTCGTTCGACAAGAGACCACTGTGGATCGGCCGCATGTTTGCGAGCTTCGCGTCGAATGTCACGAGCCGCTTCACGGATTCGCGCGACCTGCGATTGCAGTTCCGGATCGTCAAGTATTTCTTCCACATCTCGCAATCGATCGGAGAATTCAAGAAAATCATCGCCGCTAATCGGGGCTGCCGAATTGGCTTGTCCAATTTGATCCAAAAGATTCTCTCGGCCGGTTCGCGCTGCCCGTTCTCGGGCAGGATCTTCGCGCGATGAATCTTCGGGTCGATTGCCACTGGGTCCCTGGGAGTTAGGTGCCTGGGAGTTAGGTGCCTGGGAGTTAGGTGCCTGGGAGTTAGGTGCCTGGGAGTTAGGTGCCTGGGAGTTAGGTGCCTGTGGGTTGGGTCGGCCGGACGGTTGATTCGGAGATGGTTCGTTTTCGGAAGCTTCAGAGGCGCTAGGTCGGCGCGGTTGATCTGAGGCATTTCTTGGCTCCGATTCCCGCTCACCAGAGCTTGGCTGAGCTTGCGCGGTAGGTTGGTTGGCTGGTTGCTGCAGTTCCTGCGATGGATCAGACTCCTGCGATGGCTGCGAAGCATCTGAGGGTTGCGATTGCTGCTGCTGTTGTTGGTTATCTGTACCAGAAGCGTCAGTGCCTTGACCTTGAGGTTTGCTTGCTGGATCGGCCGAATTTTCCTGATTCGCGGGGTCGCTATCCGCGTTCGGGTTCTCCTGCTGCTCGGTTGCTTCGCGGCCGGTGGCGGTGCGCAATTCCTGGTTGACATCATCGGCTGCTTCGTTCAATTCACGCAGAGCTCGACGGAGCGATTCTTCTTCACTGCCAAGAACGGAATTGGCGGCTGCCTCGACCTGCTGTTGAAGTCGATCTATTCCCTGAGTGGCTTGGTCCAAGAATCGCTGAGTTTCTGGGACGCGACCTACCTCGACACCCTGTTCGGCAAGTTGCGATAACTGCTGAAGATTTTCTTCAATATTTTGTTGTTTGGTTTCGCGAAATGAATCATACAGTTTATCTGCGAGCAACGGTTCGCTGGTTTCCGCTTCGGTAACCGTCTGCTGCATTTGGTCTAGGAGTTTTGTGAGTTGCTGTGATTGATCTTTTAGCTCTTGTGGTAATTGGGATTCTGTTGATTCAGCGCGGAGACCGCTATTTTCCTCTGGTTGTGGTTCTTGAGTCGCTTTTTCGTTCAGCTGTTTTTGTTTTTCGTTGAGTTCGCGAGATTGTTGAACCATATCTTTCATGCGATCGGCGAATTGATTGGCAGACTGCTGCCGCAATTCGTCCCGCATTTGTTCGAATTCTCTTTCCGCTCTGGTTCCTGCCGCAAGTGCTTCATTGGGATCCTTGTTCTCCAAGGATTCGGTCGCCTGACGTACATTTTCTCTAGCCTGTTCCATTTGCTGCCGAGCTTGTTCCATGGCCTCATTTTGATTGGCCTCGTTCATTCGCTCTTTGAGTTCATCGGCGTCACGGAGCAGTTCTTCTTGGGCATCGCGCAAGCGATCAAGTTGTTCCTGAAGATTTTGTTTTTCTTCTTCCGATTCAGCTTTCTCTAATTCGGCTTGAATTTTTTGAAGTTCTTCATTGAGATCTTCTTGTCGCTGGGCGAGTTCCTTCAAACGGTTGATAGCTTGTCGAACTTCTTGCGCTTGTTGTTCTTCTTCCGGTTCAGGTGGTGTTTGTTGCGATTCGTAACGATTGGGGTCATTGTTCAGCTCAAGTTCATTGAGTTGTTGTTGCCTATTTTGCTGAGCTCGAGATTGAGACTGGCTTTGTTGCTGCTGGGATCGCGAAATTTCATGTTCTCGAGCGCGTAATTGAAGCAATCCAGCATAGGCTGATTGAGCCGCCGCTCGCGCATTTTGTATCGGTGTTAAGGTCTGGCTTTCCCTCGCATTGCCTAAGTACTTTATCACATTTTCCATGTGAGTTTGGATTTGAGCCACGATTTCCGCTGCATCAGGTGTGTTAGCACTTTGCTGTATTTCGGCTAACTTTTCGATCACGGTCGCTTGTGATTCAGCAATGACTTGCAAATCGGCATCGAATGTTTCACTTGGTTTTTCGGTGGTTTCACGGCGGAGGATGTTCCAGATGGCAACAATAATTTGTCTCTGCAACTCGGCGGCCTCCTCGGCTTGTTGCTGAGCTCCACCCTGTTGTTGCTGTTGCTGCTGTTGCTGGCTTGCGGACTGGCTTTCGCCTTCACGATAGATCTCTTCAAAAGGTCGAACTTCGGCGAAGAATAAATCGCTTTCGACACGTCGCGGTAGACCATCGGAATCCTTGTCTTCTGCCCATATGTAATAGGAAATAAGTTGATCCGGTTTTGCTTTTAATTGCTCCAGGGCCAGCAAATGAGAGGCTTCTACTTTTTTCGATGCTTCATCGGAACTTGACAGTATAACTTCGGTAGGTTCGTCGCCATTGATGGCGTAGGCTAAACCAATCTTGGCTATTCCGAAATCGTCATTGAGTTTCGCTCCTATATCCATCTCTTCTAAGGGAGAGACACGGCGGTCAGAGGCTTTTGCAATCTTGATGGTTGGCGGATTATTGGGGAGCACTTTGGCGGTGAGCTCTTCAGGAAATTTATTTTTTCTTCCATCTTGATCGATCAGTTGGATCTTCCAGGTGTTTGATTCCTTTAATTGAATGGAATAGGAATACATTGTGGGTTTATCGGCTTCGGCATTTAGTGCGTGTGTGGTACCCGATTTGTCGGTCAATTCGACGGAGACGACGGGCTTGTTCAGATGCAATATCCACGTTAATTGACTTCCTTCAGCGACGGTGACTCGACGCGTATCTTCCACGAGTTTTTCGGGACCCTGTGCGTACGAGGGGGCTACAATTTTGGCATCGCTTCGAATAACCTTGGGGTATTCAAAAACGTTAATTTGATACGGCTGACTGACCGTATCGTTGTAGGCGATGCGATAGGTTAAAGGAGTGTCGATTCCCATAATCACACCACCAAATACTGGGTCTTTCAAATTGCGACGAAGGGCCTGCGAAGTTTTTTCTGTGCTGTTCTTGTGAGTTGTTTCGAGCAACACCTCGGCTGGGAGAGGACCTTCGAAACGAGCCGTAAAGACAACATTGCTTCCTTTTTCAATGTCGATATTGCCAGGTTCTACGATTAATGAGGTTGTGGTTGTCTTGCTGAGCAGTGTACTAGGAGACTGCTGTGATTCGGTTTTCGGAAGCAAAAGATTACTGCACACGAAGATCAGAATAAACAACAGTACCGATTGAGCAAACCACATTTGATTGAACCAAGCGGACGGCATCGACTCCCGCCAATCGTATTTTTGTGAATGATCCAGAGTTTCTTTAAGGAGTTGTCGACGGAAAAATAGCGATGCCGTATTGGCTGAATCGACTGGTTTCTCCAACAGGGTAATCAGTCGTTGTTCCAGGGTTTGAAAATGTGTTTCGATCTGGTTCGCAATCCAGCTTTCATTGCGATAGGCTAACCTGGATAGGAAAAATGCGATCGACACAAGTGCAGTGGTTGTCACCAAGAAGGCTATGGTGAAGCCGAATGTGTTTTGAATACGCATACCTTGGTTATGAGCGACGACTGCCAGCGTCAGAAGTATGGCCCAGAAAACAAGCAAGTAGAAAGCGAATCGCCCGTTCTGAAAGCGACGGGTTACTTGGCTCAGCTTTTGTTTTAGTAATGATTCCATAGCGTATATCTCGCAATAATGCGTGGATCGTAATGATTGATTTAACTTTAGGTGGCTGGATTTGCCCTCAGCATACCAATGGAACTCCAGACCGTTTCTAGGGCAATCAAAATCACGGCAAACAGGATGCACCACCGCCAAACCTGCTGCTGTTTTTCAAGTTCGGCGTTGCGCATCAACCGTTGTTGATCGCGTATAAATTCGGCAGTGGGTAACGGGCCGGTTGCAACTCCCAACTGCTCGAGTCGGTCCGGATCAAGTTTGGATGGGTCGATTTCGCGGGGCAGAACATTGACAGCCAATAGTGACTTTTTATCTGTGTCCCGTAATTCGTAGATACCAGGAACATCAAGTTCCCACACATTGTCCGAATTGGGTGTGAGTAGCGAGCCGTAGGGTGACTGACATGCGGTATTGGGTAAAGCGGGGAGGGTTTGACCTGCAACGAGTGATGCGGGCCATTGTTTTTTTTCCCCACTGAGACGAAAGATTCCGATCACGAGAGGGACGAATTTTGTCGATAGTGCCAATTGACTTTCGGAAGGTTGCCATCCAGAGGCGAACAACCATACTCTCCCTTGGCCGATTCGAATTTCATGTAATGCGGCGGCTCCATTATCATAGGAGGCGAGGGGTTTATTCTCGGTATCCGTAAGTTCAATGATTCGGTGACGCCATGTGCGCAGCTTTGTGAAGTCATTAAAACGTGGGTCGGCAAAGGGAGAAAAGAGCGGATGTCGAAAGTCAATTCGGGTCCACATGGCGTAGTCTGTTACGGATGCCTCAGAAACTTGGATGTTTTCATCTGCCAGTAATTTTTTGAGCGCTAGAACGACTCGAGATTGATTTTCTGGGGTGAGCGGTTGATCGAGTGCGAGGACAACTTTTCCCCCTTTTTCGACATAGTCTCTGAGCAAGGTAGCGCTACGTGCATCGATTGAGCCATCTACGATGATGAGTGAGACATCCTTAGGCTCAGGCGATCTCACAAAATCGACCGGGGTCAAGCGTTTGAAAAAAACTTCCAAAGTTGTGGAGCTCAACGGAATTCGCTCAACAAAAAATCCCAGTTGAGATTCTTTGGATTCGGCAGAGGCTTGCAGCAGCCAAACAGAGGTCGGTTTTTTCTGGGGAATTGCAAAATAAACTCGATTATCGCTCGGATCGGTATCGCCGAGAAGTTGTACCGATATCGCTTGTGAAGGGATTTCTGAAAGGCGAATAACACGGCGTTCACCCGCGTTGACTTGATAGGGAGAAGCGATGGTTTGCAATACGTTCTCTTGGGCATCGAGGAATTGCAACTGGAATTGCGAGATTTCCGAACTCGCAGAGTTGTTGATCAAAACGCGCAGATCCGTACCCTGTTCATTACCTCGATCGGTGGCGGAGAGAGAAGTCAAGGTTGCATTGTTCAGGTTGGTAGCGTCCACGGAGCGAGGGATAACGCGGACGCCCTTGGGCCAGTCGTAGCCTTCTAATTGCGATAGATTTACGGTACCAGTAAAGTCTGATATCAGGATAATTTCGCCTCCGATCGATTCTTCAACATTTGGGCCATTGCCTGCGGTCTGCAAGGTTTCGGCGGCCATGGATAAGCCTCTTCCCATATCGGTGGGAAGCCAACTTGGTTTGACATCGTCTATGGCTTTGCGAAGGAGGTCGGCACGTTGAGATGGTGTGGTCTCTAAAATCGATTCGAACGAGATAATGGGCTTCAGCGTAGAGTCGAAGCGGTAGAGGGCGACTAGATCATCTGGAGTCGATTCAGCAATGGTTTCTTGGACGATTTGTGTGGCTCGACTCCATACGCCCGTGCGGTGCATGCTGGCGCTGGTATCAACCAAGATAATGCGTTGCCTCCCCAGGGCTCCAGACTCGGTAGTGCTTGAGCTGCGAAAAAATGGACGCATAAAAGCAAATGCGATCGCCAACAGAGCTAGGGCTCTCAAAAGCAATAGGAGCCATTGATCGAGGCGACTTCGGCGCACCATTCTTGGTGGCGAAGGGGACAAAAAGATCAGTGAGCTAAAGAGTTGCTCACCACGGGGACGTCTTTGAATTAAATGGAATAAAATGGGAAGTGTGATTGCGGCAGCGGCGAGCAGATAGAGTGGTGCCAAAAAACTCATCTTCGGCTCCTTCTGCCCACAGCGGAAGGAATTTGGTTTTTCGAAGTCCGGCGTGACTGCATGGTTAGGACTTCGAATAGAGCGCGATCGAGGGGTTCGTTGGTTAGTAAGCGAACATAGTCGATACCATTCTTGCCCAGTATTTCTTCGAGTTGTAATTCATGCTGCCTGAATCGTTCTTGGTATCGATCCCTTTCTCGCGAGGGATCCACATAAATTCGTTGCCCGGTTTCCGCATCGACAAGCGTGATGGCTTCTTCACCTGGTAGATGCACTTCGGCGGGATCGAGGATTCGAAATACCATGATTTCATGTCGGCGAGCTCGGAGGAAAGCAATACGCTGTTCGATATGCTCCAGGGGTACCAAGAAATCCGAGATCAGCAGTAGCAATCCGCGGTGATGGAGTATCTCGGCGAGTAATTCCAGAGGGCGGAGGAGATTGGTGGCGGTTCCTTGCGGCTCACGATCCAATGAGGCGATCAAGCGTTGAAATTGCCCTGGTCGATGTCTGGCGGTCACGAATTCGATCAGATCTGCCTCAAAGGTCAAGCAGCCGACGGCATCTCTTTGCAGATGAAAATAATAGGCCAGAGTGGCGGCCAGTGATCGGGCATATTCGCACTTATTATAGCCAAGTGACCCGAATTGCATCGATTTGCTTTGGTCAACGGCTAGATAGCAGCGGCGATTGGTTTCATCTTCAAACTTTTTTATAAAGTATCGATCGGTGCGGGCAAATAATCGCCAGTCGATGGTACGGGGATCATCTCCTTCCGAATAGGGCCGATATTCGCTGAACTCGACGGAGAAGCCATGTAATGGGCTTCGGTGTAAGCCATTGTAAAATCCATCGACGACAGCCTTGGCGCGCAATTGCAAATTCTTGATGCGCATTAGGGCGACTGGGTCGATTTGTGCAGTCATGACAAAGTTCCAAAAGATTCAAGTACAAATGTACGTATAGCTTTTAGGCGGATTTTAACATTTCTAGTCCCTGCAATTTTCGGATACAGTCTTCTACACTAATGCCTTCCGCCTCGGCCTTATAGCTTAGTAAGATACGATGGCGCAGGACAGGGAGAGCGAGTGCATCGATATCTTCGAGAGTCACATGCGAGCGTCCATGCAGCAATGCGCGAGCTTTGCTGGCGAGCACTAGCATTTGTGCGGCTCGCAAGCCCGCACCCCATGCTACCCATTGGTTGATAAAAGCGGGTGCTTCGGGGCGACCGGTTCGCGTTGCAGCCACCAAACGTACTGCATAGCCTGCAACTTCGGTTGCTACGGGAACTTCGCGGACGATTTGATGAAAGGCAAGAACGTCCTCACCCGTGAAGATAGGCTCTATTTTTTCTGGCTTACCTGCGGTTGTGGTAAGAACCACTTGCAATTCATCAGCAAAGGGTAAGTAATCGATATGGACGTTAAACATGAAGCGATCGAGTTGTGCCTCAGGTAGGGGATAAGTTCCTTCCATTTCGATTGGGTTTTGGGTGGCCAAAACAAAAAAGGGTTCGGGCAAAACGAATCGTTGTCCGGAGGCAGTGACTTGATGTTCTTGCATCGCTTCCAGCAACGCAGCTTGAGTTTTGGGTGGCGTACGGTTGATTTCGTCTGCCAAGACAACGTTGGCAAAAATCGGGCCTTTTACGAACGTCATGCGGCGGCGTCCATCTTCGGCTTGTTCCAGGATTTCCGTTCCGGTGATGTCGGCTGGCATGAGGTCGGGCGTGAATTGTATGCGCCGAAAATCAAGATGGAATACTTGGGCCAGTGAGCGGACCAAGAGTGTTTTGGCCAAACCTGGTGCGCCGGTGATTAGACAATGTGCGCCGGAGAAAAGGCTGATCAGTAACTGTTCGATCACATCCTTTTGACCTACGATTGTTTTCTCCAGTTCCCGTTCGATCAGCTTTCGCCCATCTCGAATGCGCTGCACCAGTTCTTCTTGTTGATCGATGGTTGCCATGCTGTGCTTTCTAATTGGTAACAAATACTTTTTATGGGATGGAGAAACCTAGAGCCATCAATGCGTCATTGCGTAGGTGACAATGTTGATTCCCATGGGATAGGCCTTTTTGACGGAGAATTCCTCGAAGTACCAACTGTTTTCCCCTTCGCGTTCCCAGCCGTCACCTAGATCGGTATTGTGACAAATGAATACCATGATGCGACCATCATCATCTACGATTGCGCGATAGTTGGCTCGATCGGTTGGGGTTCCCCACCGCTGTTCCCAGGTCATGCCATACTCGCGTCCGGCTTGGGCTGCGTGGATGGAGGGAACTTGGGGTTTTTCGTTCAAGTCATAGACACAATGGAAAATTTCATGTTCCAGGGGGACATCGATTATCTCCCGGCCCGGAAATACACGTTTGATTTCATTTGCAAAGTTTTCGTACTCATCATCGCCCCAAAAGTCATCGACCATTAGAAAACCGCCGTTTAGGCAATAACGCCGCAAGGCGAGGACCTCATCTTCATTAAAGAAAAGACTCCCTGGTTCAATCATGTAAAGAAATGGATAATCAAAGAGTTTGGAGTCAGTGAGTTCCAGTACGACGGGATCTGGGTTTACTTTCATGGAGGTGAGTTGTTGTAGTCTCAGTGAGAAGTTGAGATCGCTATCGGGGAAGTCGACGGCCCAGCCACCTCGACCATAGGAGTTGTAACGAACGCGGGCAAAGGTGAAGAGATCTTTGGAAAACTTGGCATCAACATCCCAACGTGGAACATCTCCCCGATCGATAGTCATCCAATCCCCGCCGCGAAAACGGCCCCCGCGACCTCGTTGAAAAATCTGTGCCACAAGAGTGGAAACGAGAACCAGAGAGAGAAGAATTCCCCAAGCGACGAAGGCTTTTTTATGGATGAGCCAGCGGGTCATTTGACGGTTTCCTCTTCGTTCGTAGATTGTCGGGCGGTATCGTATGGTGCTGGTGGTTCCGCATTCAAGTCTGGGCCGATCGCATGGGATGGCAATGTAGATGTTGCTTTAAGAGCCGCGAAAAAGAGAAGAGCTGCTTGATAACGGGGAGTTTCTTCGATTGCCATCAGCGCATGACGTTCCGCTAAGGCTATTTGGTTGCTCGCCGCACAGGCTTTAGCGTAATTGAGATGGGCTTCGGCTGGATCGATCGGATCTAATTGAAGTATAGCTTTCCAACTATCAACGGCCACTTGGGGCAAGTCGGCGCGCATAGCGGCTTCGCCGCGAGTTCGCTGAATCGAGGCAAAAAATGGATCGACTGCCAGAATTTCCTCGCACCACTGGACCACATCGGTCCACCGCGATTGGCTGGTATCGATTTCTACAAGTCGTTGAAACGCATCGACTGCATCTGCGTTGCGATGGGTCAATTCGATAAGGGCGTCTCGTTCGCGTTGGATATCCTTCAAACCTCGATATGCTTGAGCTTTAAGTCCCCACAGACCATTGGGTCGCGAATCGTCGGGCAGCAATGTCTGAAGACGTTCCAGCCAGGGTAATGCGAGTTCAAATTCTTTGCGGCGTAGAAGTTCCTCTGAGTATGCTTGAAGAATGGAGATATGATTGGGATTTGCCTCGAGCAGATTTTTCCAACCGATGTTGTCGCCCTCTTTGGGCAACTCCACGGGCTCAAAAATGGCTTTGCTCCCCCAATTTTTTGCCGTGTCCGTTGCGTATTGCAAGAAGGCTTTATCCAATTGTTCGAGCGAAGTGGTGTGACGCTGTAAGGCATCTTGAATGGACAAGCCTTTGGCAAGGCTCTTTAAGATATCTTGAATGCTGTTGATGCCAAAGTTCTCAATCAAGAAGCGGACAGCCAAACTGGATTGAAAGTAGGCAAATTGCATCTCCAGTGGAGATTCCGCATCCATAAATGCCGAACTCATTCGGCTGATGGGTCTCAGGTACGTTTTGGCGGGACGGAGACTGGGGGAGAGAGGTTCGAAGAGATCTGCGCCGGGATTCACTGGGCTTTCGGTATTGGGTTTGTCGGTATTGGGTGCAGATTGGGCCGCCGCAGTTTGTGATAGGGGGGCTTGATATTCTCCAAGGATCATCGCGCGATAGGTTGGGTCCATGGGCATGCCCCAAGCTTTTTTACGCACGGTTTCTTCATAGACCGAAATTCCTTCGCTCAACCAACGCGGCATTCGATTTTGCGACATTTGCAAGGTGACGACATGGCAGTACTCATGCCATAAAATGGATTGCCAATTCGTGGGAGAGGCACCTTGGGCGGCAGGTGAATTCGCGGTGATCAAACGTCCGAAACAGACACCTAAGAACCCTTCTCCTCCCGGCATACCAAAGGTGCGAATCGCAAAATCAGATTGTCGAGGAAAAATTTCGACGTAAATGGGCTCTTCCAATACGGCTTTATATTTTTGGGTTAACACACTGCGGGCTTCGCTCAGAAGATTCAACACCGCGGCACCATAAAGTTCCGCTTCTTTGGCATCCATTCGGACCACAAATCCGGGAGATTCCAGTGTGGCAAACTTTTGGAGGTTTTCTTGGAGTTGGCGAAGATTAAAAACGGTAATGTTATAGCTATCTGCTTTGCGAACTTCGCCGACCAATCTCCAGCCTTCCTCTGTTTGGCCTAGTCGGAGCAGATCCTGAGCGAGTTGTGATTTCGCAGGGATATAGTTGGCGTCCATCGCTAACGCCAATCGTTGGTGTTCAACTCCTTGGCGGAAGAGATAATGTTGGGAAAGTTTGCGGCCGATCAGATGGTCCACTTCTGGATTGAGGGGCCAAGTTTCAAGGGCTTTTTTGCGGCTGCTTTCTTCTTTGTCAAATTCGCCCTTGAGATGATGAACAACGGATCGCAGAGCCCAAAGTTTGAAGTGGCTCAGGTTGGTTTTTTCAATTTCATCGAGCAGTTTCAGGGCAGTATCATAATCTTCAGCATCGATGCGATTTTCGGCCGATAGCAAAAGCGAATCGATATGTTTGGGATTGAGCTTCAGGGCTCGTTGTAGCGATTCGGTGGCCCGTTGACTGTCGCTCTGAGACCAAGCGGAGGCCATCAGGTAAAAAATATGAGGATTGGCGGGTTGGAGTTTTTCTGCTTTGTTTAGAGCTGCTAGGGCGACGGATGCATCTTCCTTTTGAAGTGCCAGTTCGGCGCTGGCAATATGGGCATCCACCATATTTGGGTCTTGCTTGAGAACTCGGTCGAAGCACTGTTCCAGCACCTTTCGCGCATCTTCACCGATCATCACGAAAAATCGGCCGAGGGGAACGAGTTGCTCTCGAGTGGTATATTGCCAAGGAGAACGCTCGATCATTAGCGGAATCGTATCGAGTTCGGTTTTGGCTTTAGCTTCCTGATTGCTAAATCGATAGGCGTCGATCGCCAAAAGTCGCAACGTCAGACTGCTGTAATACCGTTCTTTGACCGACTCGAAGACGGCAGCCGCTTCTTCATACTTGCCCGTAATGAGATACGCTTCGATGAGAATACGAGACCAACCCTCATTCCAGGTCTTTGCTTCGACCTTTTCCTTGGCGATCTTGATAGCGGACTCATATTCACCCGACCAGAGCAGCGAGCGGCAATCCTCGAGTTCTCCGGTTCGGGCTGTGGTGGGCAAAAGCAACACAAAAAGCGTGAATAGCATTGCCAATTGCATACGCTGCTTGGCAACATTCTTGTGAATCGATTGGGATTCTTGCATTCGGACTTCCTTCCATCTGCCTGGCACGCCCCATTTTGGCAGGCAGTGAAGATCGCATGCAAGAAAAATCGATCTGAATTCAACGAAATGTGGCAGATTGATCCTCGCAAAAAGTGGGAGGATTGCTTGTAAAACTGTCGTATCAAGGTTTGGTGTTCAAGCCAGCCCACCGCGCGATATCCTCGGCGGTTTTAGCCCCTTTGAATTCACGGGATTGTTTTCCATACTCGAACAACATAATGTGAGGGATACCACTGACTCGATAGTGTTGCGCCAAATCGGGCCGCGCGTCCACATCTACTTTAACCACATGGACCCGATCCCCATAAATTGTCGTTAGCTTATCTAGTTCCGCTTCGACGTATCGACAGGGAGGGCACCAGTCGGCGCCGAATTTTACGATGACCGGTTTAGCATTTGTCACTTGGCGAATGAACTCGGAGTCGCGCGGCAATTCGATCTCTTGCAGGGACATTTTGTTATAGAGAAACATTCCCGCTAAGACGCAGATAACCGAGAATATCTTGATGAGCGAATGATCGTTTTGCACATTGATGTTCCTTGGAGAAGTGTGAGTTGCCCGTAAAACGAGTCCTCAACTAAACCGTAGTTCTAACGCGAAAAGATGGTTGGCAGTTTGCTGGATAATATGCATTTTTTTTTGAGTAAAAACCCTACAACTGGTTGCTCAACATGGCATATCCGCGAAGGGTGCCTCGAGATCCACTGGGGCAACCTACCTTTGCCTTCTATTGGTTGCTTGGTATCAAGAATGGAAAAATCTGCAGGATTCGTTTTATTGATACATTCCCTATGGGTTTTCAGTAAGTCTGGAGGTTTATGCGAGGATGACGCATTTCGGTGAAACAAAAAAGCCAGAAGTTTCAACTTCTGGCTCGCGTTTCAAAATGGATACGATCACCCGCTCTTGGAAATATTTTTCTTAGTAGTCGCTTTCTTTCAGCTGATACAACTTGTTGGGTGCATCGCTTACTTTGCTTTGAGGACAGAGTAGGGCGATATAGACATGGTACGCGGTCTCATCGCTCAAGGTTCGGACGCTACCATCGGCCAGTACCACATTGACGAGTCCTGGATGGGCAGAAGAGGGGCGTGCCATTGAAGCGAAGCCGATATTGGGTTCTCCGCTCAAATCGGCTAGCCATTTATCTCCGTTGATCTTCTCGATGGGGGCTGGAGGTATGACGGCCGAAGGCGCACCATAACCCAAAAGTTCGCTGCGGAAGAGCCAAACCATACCCGTGGTTGTGCGATTTGCCAGTGAGCCAACTCTGGATAAATAATCGTTCGGATTAAAGTAGCCCCATGGACGGGCTGCAAGGTTCTCCGAGTAGAGGACTGTTTGACTGAGTCCATCGCGAATATCGACCGATCTCACTTCAGCTTTTGAAGGTGCGAAGACGATCGACGTCAAGCGATTGCCAAGTTCATCCACTGCTCCTCCGTCAACTTTGATCAGATTACTGAATACACCATTAGCAGCTTTTTGGGTTGAGATCGGTCGCGGGTCAACGTCATCATCGTAAGTGACAAAATTACTTGCCGGTGGGGATCCTGGTGCGATCACACCGCCCCAGCGATCATCCCAAAAACCATTGTTTGAAACGTAAGAATTTCTGCCGAAAGATTCCTCACCTTGCAGGACCGAATCGGATGGGCAGGTGAAGGTGCCTATGGTTGGACAGAAATCTGGCAGCGATTGAAATAACGAGTATTGGGGACTGCTCCATAAATCATAAACTTCTTGTTGTTCAAGGGATGGAAGAAGTGCCACATGCCAACTAGCAATTCGCCTCATGGGTTGGCCAGCTATCTTGCGCAGTTCCATACTTTCCATAAAACCGGGATATCTTTTGCGCCGGGTTTCATATTCAGTTGTAGACAGGCCAAGTTGTCGGAGGTTGTTAGCGCATTGGGTACGTCGAGATGCCTCTCGAGCGGCTTGCACCGCTGGAAGCAGTAGTCCGACAAGAACTCCAATGATTGCGATCACCACAAGTAATTCGACCAATGTAAAACCAAGTTTTTTCAGACGATACATGGGAAGCCTCAAGTTTCTAAAAAGTGAAAAACTGTTTTTCGAAAAATGTTTTCATTCGGTGTCAGTGCGAGGGGACAATGGAACGTAGCAACTCTTAGGAGAGTGTGTTAGCCGCACGTCGGTGATTGACTAACACACTAGGCCGAAGGTGCAGATTTGTGTTACGCGAAAAACGGCCCAAACCCCAAAAAACATCTCTCTCTCAGGCGTCCATTCCGCAACAACGCAGAGCGGTATGCCAATTGCTTCGAACGCAAGTGAGGTGTGTAGACAACAACGAAAAAATAAAGTTCCCGAGGCTAAAAAAATTTTTTATTTCTGGCGGGAACACCAGTAAATCGCTGTTTAGTGAGGCTGCGATACAGCTCGAGGAATGAATATCGAATTGTTCGAAATCGATCGTACGTTGGGTAGGTATTAGGTGTGTCTAAAAGTACAACAGTGCTGTATCGTTTTGCGGCACATCGTAGTCGTCATTGAGGCAGTAAGAGGTCAGGTCTTCTTTAAGCACTTAAACTATGGGAACAAGTAAAATCCAAATCGATACCTGGATTGCTGCAGCAAAACTTGGCAACGTGGAGGCGTTAGGGCAGTTGTTACATGCCTATTCAAGTTATTTAAAGACCTTGGCGGATGACCAGTTGGACTGGCGACTGCGCCGGCGCCTGAATGCTTCGGATATTGTCCAGGAAACGTTGCTGGAGGCGTTTCGCGATTTCCACTTTTTCAAGGGGCAATTCGCGAATGAACTTCGGAGTTGGTTGAGACGCATTCTTATTCATAATTTGATGAATGCGACGGAAAAGCACCTGATAGCACAGAAACGCGATGCAAGACATGAGCTCTCATTTCTTGAGATTCGATCTCTTGCCGAGCAAAGTAGTGTTCGGTTTGATTGGCTCTTTGTAGACCTTTCTAAGTCTCCAAGTAGCCTAGTATGCGATGAAGAGAAAAGGGGTTTTTTGTATTCGGCCATCGCTGCCTTGCCTTTGGATTACAAGCAAGTCATCGTATTACGTCATCTTGATGGCTTGGAATTTTCGGCGATTGCGGATCGGATGAACAAATCCTCAGGGGCCTGTCGAATGCTCTGGTTGCGGGCTATCGAGCGATTGAAAAGCGATTTGTTGGCATTCAGCGAGGATGGAGAGACGTGATGGTTGCGAGTATCAATGATGTTTTTTTGACGGACGATTCGAAACTGAAGGTTGCCGAGATACTCGATGAGTATTTACAAAGTATCGAGCTAAATGGTGGGCCGGAAATTGAACATTACTGTCAATTGCATCCTGAGCTTGCTATTCCACTTCGCTATTATGCAAGCGGTTTAGAAATATTGGTTTCCAGAAAGAATCGAACGCAATGGGGCGAGAGTTGCGCTGGATTACCAGAAGAAAAAAATCAACTTCCCGATTTGCGAATCATTCGCGAAATTGGTCGCGGTGGAATGGGGGTTGTCTATGAGGCCGAGCATCTAGTCCTAAACCAGAGAGTGGCTGTAAAGCTACTCTGCGCAAAAAAACGCATTAGTGAGTCGATGAAGGTTCGATTTAGGCAGGAAATCGAGATCACAGCCCGTTTGCAGCATCCGAATATTGTGCCCATTGTAGAGATGGGCCAAAGGCAAGAGGACGCCTACTACTGTATGCAATTGATTAAAGGAGAGACTCTCGAGTCTATTATCGATCACCTACGAGGTCGGGTTGTATTGAGGCGTCCGCTCGGAAACACCGCAGAAAAAGAGAGCGTCAATTTAGCGGATATCCGCCAAGTCGATTTGGGAAATGTTTCTTCTGTGTCACTTCATAACGGGCTCAGGCAGCCCTTCGCTTCCACCGCGTATGTGCGAGAGGTTCTTGGGCTGGCGCTACAAGCTCTTGAGGGATTGGATTACGCCCATCAACAAGGTGTGATTCATCGGGATATTAAGCCTGCAAACTTCATGGTGGATGTGAGAGGACATTTATGGATCACCGATTTCGGACTCGCGTATTGTTGTCATGCTGCTGACATTACACATACCGGTGATTTGCTGGGTACGTTGCGATACATGAGTCCTGAGCAAGCGCGAGGGGAAAAAGGTTCAGTCGATTTTCGGACAGATCTTTATTCGTTAGCCGCGACCCTCTATGAACTATTGACATTACATCCGGTGGTGAACGCATCATCGCAACCGGAAATGCTTCGACAGATTCTTAATGTCCCCCCTCCGCTTATTTCTGCGTACAGGCTGGAGAAGGATATCGCACTTGACGAAATCTTTCAAAAGGCGTTAGCCAAGAATCCAGCGGAACGATACTTCAGTGCTCGACAATTTGCTGAGGCTCTTAGAGGCTATCTCTCTGGTGGGCCTTTAGCGACAAAAAAGAAACGTATTTTCCGGGGATATCTTTGCGGATTACGCATTCCATGTTCGCTATTGGGCCTCAGGTCAGCGTATTTGCTTTTATGTTTGCTTCTGTGCTTGTTCGTATTCTCACCGCAATCTCGACAGCAAATGAGCTCTTACGATGATTTTGCAACAAAGTACTTAACGTCTTTAGAGGAACTTGTGTCGTTTCAGCGATTGCCGGATGCTGCGGATATTCGCAAAAAAAAGATGATCGAAGATTGGCTGGGCTTGATGCGAATGGAGTTTGATGATTTGGAGAGCGAGCGGGCCTGGAATCCCAGTAGCGGCGAGGTCTGTTTACGTTTTGCGAAGCTTTGTTTGAAGCTTGGAGAGAGTCTGTCGCAACAGGCTCATCCATCGGGAGCCATGAGGGCTTATCAACAGGCTAGGCATTTTCTTACGGCTAGCGGCAAGGCATTATCGGCAAGTGGTCGGGATGATTTGTTTTTTGCTATCCAGGAACAGGCAAGACTTTTGATTGAAACGAGGGACTTTGGGGGGGCCGAGTATGAACTGCAGCATGGCTTACTGTTGTCCGATTCGCTTGTAGCTATTGATAAAGGTCAGAATGTTTCCAGAACGAAATGGCAGAAATTGTTTCGAAATGAATTACAAAAATATCGATTGGGTTACTATCACGTCCAGAGTTATATTCCAGATATACGACAAGTCTTTAAGGATATCATGCGGCAGAATTGAAATACTCTTCTTGATTGTCTAGCCAGCAGGGTAATTGGAGAATCCGTTGATGGGGATTAGTGGCTAATTTGGAGGGATAGACTTCCGAGCGGCAAGAGGAGTCGTTGCGTCATGCAACTAATAGAGCATCGGCGGAGTGGGTGGTTGGAGTTTTTCTCGAATCGGGTCGTGATCGAGATATTCATCCATCGCGATGCGTCCATTGGAGTTGCGCAGCGTCCGGTCTACATGATCCAGCAGAAAAACGATGAGCCCATTAGAACGTGCGCGGCAAGCGAGGTGTAAAATCGTATCTCCATCTTTATGTGACTGTGCATTGGGGTTGGCTCCTAATTCGAGAAGTAATCGAATAAGTGCTGCGTTAAGATGTAGACCTGCGATGAGGATAGGAACCAATCGATTGCGAAAAACATGGTTGGGACTGAAATGACCTTTTTCGATCAAGAGACGGACGAGAGAAAGGTTTCCGCAGTGCAAGGCCAGTTCGAGATGCTCGGCATCGGCTTCCAAGGTTTTGATTTCGGGAAAGTAAATCCAAGCTCTTTTCCAGCTACACAAAGCCCGCAGTGTGTTGCGATTCAAATGACTCACGTTTGGCAAGTGCAGTTGAGCGCGAAAGCCATTGGCTAGTTCTAGGGCAGCGTCGGTCGAGAGTTCGGGGACGTTGGGAAATGAGATAATGTGCGGCGAGAGGAGTTCACGAAGCAGTTTTATCGATGGAGCGTTTAAGGATGAGATACGGGTGAAAACGATTTCGTGTTCGGTTAGGCTGCGAAGGTTATCTATCGTCGCCGGCGTTATTTCACTGATATCTGTGGAAGAGTTAAAAGCGGACGACATCGATGCGTTAGATCCTTTGGAGGGGCGAATCCCTCAAGTGGGCCGCGTACCTACCAGCGCCATGTTATCGTAATGAATGACTTCTTCGTAGGGGCAGTGTCCTAGGATTTCAGCGATGCGTGGTGACTTGCATCCGCGAATTTGTCTCACTTCGGCAGCGGAATAATTGCTTAAGCCGCGAGCAAACTCTTCCCCGGTTTTGTTGATGATGGCGACCACATCCCCTTTCGCAAAACTACCGTGAACATCTTGAATACCGATCGGGAGCAAGCTCTTGCCTCCCGACTGAAGCGCTTTAGCAGCACCATCGTCGATCACCAGCCGTCCGCTGCACTGAGCGGAGAAACCGATCCAACGTTTGCGTGGCGTCATTCCTTTCTGTTGTGGAAGAAAGAGTGTGCCTTGATTTTCGCCGCGCAGCAAAGCATTCAGAATACCGGGGATTTTTCCCCCTGCGATGATCACAGGTTGGCCGCTGGAGGTAACAAACTGCGCGGCTCGCAGTTTACTCGCCATACCGCCTTTACTCAGTCCCGTTTTACGATCGCGAACCAGTTGAAAGGTGGAGTCGTCGATAACGGGTATTGTGTTTAATAGTTGCGCTTGGCTATCTGCAGGGTCGCGGTCATAAACACCTTTGACGTCACTCAAGATGACTAACATGGCTCGCGGGAAAAGACCTGCGACCATCGCGGCTAGACGGTCATTATCGCCGAACGTTGTCATCAATTCATCAACGGCCACGGTATCATTTTCGTTGATGATGGGAAGAGCGTTGAAGTTCAGGAGTGACAAGAGCGTGTTGCGAACGTTGAGATAGCGGGTTCGGTCATCAAGATCTTCGGCGGTGAGTAGAACTTGGGCTGCCGGGTATTCCGATTGGGAGAGGGTCTCTTCGTAGACCTGAATCAAGTGAGCTTGACCGATCGCAGCCACGGCTTGGAGTTGGGCAAGGTCCGTGGGGCGACTGGTGAGCCCGAGGCGTCCCATGCCCGAGGCGACGGCCCCGGAGCTGACCAGGATGACTCGGTAGCCAGCCCGGCGGATGTCGATCAATTGGCCAGCAAGTTGTTCGATCTGTTTTCGGTCTAGTCGTCCATCGGAACCGGTGAGCACGCGCGAGCCGACTTTGACAACCCAAGTGTCTGTAAACTGCAGGATTTGCTGTCGACCATCGGGTGGATTTGAGGTATGTGGGAGGTTTTGGGGGCTGTCCATTTCGAACCTGCGCGTTCCGTCGATGGTTGATTTTTGGGTAATTGCCCCGATTTTAAACGAAATCTTGGGCTCCAGGTTTCCACCGAGTCAGATAAATTTGGGGTTTGAGGGGATTCTCTGGCTGCTTAAGTATAGCTCTCGGCGATTCCATTGTAAGGAACCGTTTGCGAGTTGGCGGCGTGCGGGTAAACTATGGGAGCAGCAGAAAGGAAGTGAGGTGGGGGAATTGGCCCGCGAGCTTCTTGGGGCAAGAAAACTTTATGAATAAGCGTACAGAAAGCGCGAGTTTAGTAAGTACAAAAATTTAGGTGCTGAATGGATACTGTATGGCTCTTTGGGCCCTACAGACAGAGACCTTTGCCCGCTGTTTGCACAGTTAATCAATGGAGGATGGAGCGTTATGAGCGAACTGCATCATGAGTGTGGAGTCGCTGCGGTGTATCACCTTCCCAATCGGGAGATGAGTCCGCTCTGTCCTGATCCTGGTCCCGAAGAGGTTTCTCGGTTATTGCCGAGAATGCTGCAGGATATTCAGAACCGCGGTCAACTGGCGGCCGGCATGACATCGTTTTCACCCGACCGACCGCAGCTGCTTGAAACGCTCAAGGATATTGGCGTGGTGAGCGAAGTTTTTCGTTTGTCGCATCGCGGTAAAAGTGAAGCGATCATGAAGCAGTTGGCTGGCATGGCTGCTATCGGCCATGTTCGTTATGCAACCTGCGGCCAGGATGATCGCAACTATGCTCAGCCCTTTGAGCGCCAACATATCCACAAGCACAAATGGTTTAGTTTTTGCTTTAATGGACAACTTGCCAATTATGGAGACTTGCGTTCCAAGCTTTTGAACGAAGGGGAGCATCATCTAGCCCGCGACACGGACACTGAAATCATCATGCACGAGTTTGGTCGAGCGATGACCGCCAGTCCGCCGGGACGATCGTTAATCGATATAGTGGGTGAAGTGGCCAAGCAATTTGATGGGGCCTACAGTCTCGCGTTGCTCAACGCCAGTGGCGAGCTGTTGATTGCGCGGGATCCACTCGGAATCAAGCCGATGTGTTATGCATTCGATGGAGCCTTATTTGCTGCAGCCAGTGAGAGCGTTGCCTTATTGAATTTAGGTTTTGAGCCCACCGATATTCACTCGCTGCCACCCGGTCATGCGATTCTAGTCAATAAAAACGGAATGGAAGTCCGCGCCTTTACTCAGACGACCAAGCCGGCACATTGTTTCTTTGAATGGATCTACTTTGCCAATGTGGCCAGTACGCTGGATGAGAGAAGTGTTTATCTATCGAGGACTCGTTTGGGAGAGGAGCTTGCACGTCAGGAAGAGCAATTGGGATTGGTCCCAATCGATAAAGATACGATTGTGGTTCCTGTGCCCGACACAAGTAAGGCGGCGGCGGATAGTATGGCTTTTCAATTGGGCATACCGAGCCGTGAAGGCTTGATCCGAAACCGATACAGTGGTCGAACGTTTATTGAAGGTGGGCGGGCCCGCAAGATTAAGGCTGCCAGCAAGTACACGCCGTTGCGTGAGGTGCTCGAAGGTAAACGCGTCTTTTTGGTAGAGGATTCGATCGTTCGTTCCACCACGATGAAGGTCTTGCTCGATCGTATTCGGCGTTTGGGTGGGGCCAAAGAAATTCATGTGAGAATCGCTTGTCCCCCCATCATTGCTCCCTGTTTCTATGGCATCGATATGTCGACCATCGATGAACTCTTTGCTCCGAAATTTATGGATCAAATGGAGTTAACCGACGAAGTACAAAACGAAATGGCTAAGGTGCTTGGCTGCGATTCGCTGCGTTATTTGCCTGTTCAATCGATTGCCAAAGCGATCGATCTCCCGCGAGATCATCTGTGCCAAGCGTGTATCACGACCGAATACCCAAGTCCCTATGGTCAAAAGCTTTATCAGATTGCACTCAGCAATTACCAAAATGGTGTAACCGCTGATGGCGAAAGAACGTACGAGGTTGTCCGATAGATAAGTTGCCAGGTACAGCTTAGGGGACTGCGGTGGTCAGGCCGACATCGATGTACTGACCGCCGCCGGTTTGGTGACAATGGATGGCGACGACGTTTTTCCCTTTGGCCAAGGCGGTTTGTGCTTCGGGCGAAATGGGCACCGTAACATAATCGGTCGTATATCCGGTCACTTTCGCCGCCAGTATGCCATTGATGTAAATTTCGGCGTCTTCATCGTGGTGTATTGATAAGTGGGCTTCTCCGGTGACCGTTTTTTCTAGCATCCATTCCCCTCTCAGCCAGATATCGGGCGTGTCCCAGCGTGTGCGGACGACAGTACCAGGCGTATCGGGAGTGCCAAAACCACCCTTCCCTTTTTTCCAGGTTTGGTCGACGAAAGTGGGCTTTTCCCAGCCCGCTCCCGGATCTTGCGTGGCATACTTCCAGTCCATTTCGGCTTGCCGAGCATCGGGCACAAGTTTTTGAAATGTGGGGACGGGGCCGAGTAGACGCTGATGCCATTTCGCGAATAACTCCGGTTTGATTTTCACGATCTCACGATCGTAGGTCATCAAGCCGTTGACTTCAATTTCAACATCCGTGGTTTGGGTGTAGATAGCTGCCGCTAGTCCATCACCGATCAGAGGGTAGAGCCGTTGCATGAGTTGTAGGTAATTTTGATCGAGTTCTTCTTGAGAGCGGTAAGTACGATAGCCCCAATTGTCGTTTTCCTTCCAAAGATGGCCTGTGACGGGATAGCCTAGTCCGCCGAATTCACCCAGAACAGAGACTCGATCCTTCATGATGGGAAACATACCGGGTCCGGGATAATTGTGCATATCTTTCATGTCACCATATCCGCGATCGGTCCAACCGCTCGGACCATTCACGAGACGACTCGCGTCATGTTTTTTGACCCAGGCTAGAATTTCATTGGTATCATGTTGGCCCCAGCCTTCATTGAAGGGGACCCAGGCAACGATACAGGGGAAAAATCGAAGATGATCGATCATTTCCTTGAGCTCCGTGCGGAATTGTTGTTTTTCTTCGGGCGTGTATTCGGCCTCCTCTGTTTGATTAGGTTGCACGAAATGATTGCGTCCTTTTTGCATGGAACTGGGCATATCTTGCCAAACCATTAGCCCCAGCTGGTCGCAATGAAAATAAAGGCGTGCAGGTTCGACTTTGATATGTTTTCGCAACATATTCATACCTAGCGATTTGAGCACTTCGAGGTCATACCGCATCGCTTCGTCGGAAGGGGGCGTGAGCAAGCCATCTGGCCACCAGCCTTGATCCAATGGGCCATATTGAAATAGTGGTTGATGGTTTAATAGCAAACGCTGGATACCTCGACAATCGGGGCCGAAACTGATTTCACGCATCGCCGAGTAGGATCCCACTGTATCGATGGTTTGATTGCCTCGGACCAGTCGGATTGAGATAGCGTAAAGGGTCGGGGAATCGGGGGTCCAGAGTCGCGGCGAGGGAATCTTCAGTGAGATAGCAGGGCCAATATCGCTTGTCCCTTTTGCCACTTCCGTTCCTTCCAGGCTGATCGTGACGACTAATTTGTCTTCAGGTTGCGGGGCGACCACATCGCACTGAACGGTCAATTGATTCTCATCGATATCGCAACTTGGTAGGACATTGCGAATAAATGTTTGGGGAACTTGTTCCAGCCAGACGGTTTGCCAGATTCCGGAGACTGGCGTATACCAAATGCCCTCAGGCCGCAATTGTTGTTTACCGCGCGGTTGTGGGCCTTCATCGCTAGGATCCCAAACTCGAAGCACAATTTGCTGTTTGCCGGTTGGATGCAAATGCGGAGTGATATCGAGAGTGAAGGGAGTAGAACCTCCACGGTGGGTACCGGCGAGTTGGCCGTTGATCCAAACGGTAGCTTCCCAGTCAACCGCTCCAAAATGAAGCAACGTTTGCAGTTGATTTCGGTTCGGCTCCAGATCAAAACTGCGGCGATACCAAAGTTCATTGGTTGGAAGCACCGTTTGCATGATGCCAGAGAGGCTGGATTCAACAGCATAGGGAACTAGAATCTGCTGGGGAAAATTCGTTGGTTGCGGAGTACCTTTTTCAACGATTGCGAGATCCCAAAGCCCATTGAGATTCTTCCAATTTTGTCGAACTAATTGGGGTCTTGGATATTCGGTCCACGCATTTTCGGGCGTGACTTCTTTCCCCCAGCGGGTCATCAGCGGAACCTTGCCAGGCTTCCAAGAACTAGCTTCCTGAGCAACCGCCGCTGCTGGCTCAAGGTTGATGCCAAGCGTCAGGACAGCGCAGCAAAGGGCTGCGTGATAGAGGGTGGCTTGTTGGCAAGTGCGCTGCAGGAGGGACGATCGATGAGTATTCATAGTTCGCTTTTTCTGGGTTCGCTTTTTCTGGG
>JBIKMB010000169.1:0-12151 GCA_044359485.1 Pirellulaceae bacterium
TGCGAGCGGTTTTTCCGTCCCCCAAGAGGAAGTCTTGACGGACACAGCGATCGGTGATGTGAAAGGTGGCCGGAAAGGCTGGATTGGCGATAACGGTTCTGTTTTTTCTCATGCTGCTGCTCCTTGGAAATAGTGAACAGAGTAGTTATAAGCATGATCTTGGAAATATACAAGAAAAAAGAATACAAATGTACAAAACTAATTATATCCACTAAATGCTAGCGGGTGATGAGGTCTTACGAAATATGGCCGAGGAGGAGAAGACTGAGAAATAACAGAGAAAAAAGGGGTCTAGTATGCGGCGGGGTGGCGTTTGGGGTCGCGGACAATCCGACGCGTGTGACCGCAGGCCAGCGTCGACGGACCCGGTGCCAGGCACTGAACAAACGGTGCCAAACAAATGGTGCCAGGCACTGGGTGGCGGGACGCCTTGAGAACGGTGCCAGGCACTCCAAAGTGGATGAATCTTCGGACGGACACCCGAAAGGATAGCCAAAGACTTAGTTAAGTCCATTTTACATTTCTTTTACATAACGGAGACGTCACCCGGACAAGCGAACCAACCCAATGCCGTAACAAATGTTGAGGCCTAAAAAGTTGTTTTGGCCTACTAACAGCCCGTTACCAAGGCAGCCCTTTCCCAGGCTGCTCGTTAGCAAGGAAAATCAGATGGACTCCCCGTTTAATCGTTCTCATCAACATCACGTCGATTCACCCGTCGCTCCGCCATTGGCTGAAAATACCCCCGCGGTTCCCGTCCATAGCGGAGGAGCTAAGTCCCCGAAACCGAGCCAGCATCAGTCTTTCGCGGGTCGCTCCTACGTCACCAAGAACAATCTCTTTTTTCCAGCGGCAATCGCCTGGATCGGATTATTGCACTTCGGCGCTCTGTTTGCACCGTGGACATTCAGCTGGAGCGGTTTGGGATTGGTCCTTTTCTTGCACTGGATTTGCGGTGGCTTAGGAATCTGCCTTGGCTTCCATCGCCTGCTCACCCACACTAGTTTTTCGACCTACAAACCGGTTCGTTTTATTCTCGCATTTTTTGGAAGCCTTGCCGGCGAGGGCTCACCGAGCAGTTGGGTGGCCAATCATCGCTTACACCATGCGCTGAGCGACCAGGAAGGCGATCCACATACACCCAATGATGGTTCTTGGTGGAGTCACGTTTTCTGGTTAGCTTATCGCACCGATAAAGGAGATGAGAAAGGTCATTACGATCATTGGGTTCCCGATCTAGATCGGGATGCTGGCTTGCGATTCCTGGACGCCGCCTTTTTGCCTATCAACATCGTCTTCGCCGCTGCCTTGATGGGTCTCGGCTATGCCATCGGCGGTCTCGATCTCGCGCTTTCCTGGCTAGTTTGGGGAACTTGCGTTCGGATGGTTTGCGTGCTGCATTCCACCTGGTTAGTCAACTCGGCCAGCCACATCTGGGGCTATCGAAATTATGAAATCAAAGACAACAGCCGCAACAACTGGTTCGTCGCTCTGATTACCTACGGCGAAGGTTGGCACAACAATCATCACGCTTATCCCCGCATGGCCAAACATGGCCATCGCTGGTGGGAAATCGACATCACTTTCCTCACAATTCGCTTAATGCAAGCATTGGGCCTAGCTTGGAATGTGGTCGATTATCGCAACGCAGCCGAAAAGAGGGGCCAGCGTTAAGCTTTTTCTATTGACCCACTGCTTACAAGCAAGCTATTTTCTCGGGGAGTGAGGCATGGCAGCCTCTCCCCTTTTTTTTTTACAATTTTGTTATTTACAATAATGCACGGAAGCATGCCCCATGTCCCCTTCGAATACTCCAGCAACCGGCAATTCTGCAGCGATCGGCAATCCATCCAAATTGTCCTCTGTACCTCTTCTTGATGTAAATCGAGGCAATTGGGAAATCCGCGAAGAAGTTCGCGAAGCGATCTCCAAAGTCGTCGACAGCGGTCGCTTTCTCCACGGCCCAGACGTCGAGAAACTTGAACAGCGCATCGCCGAAGCTTGCCAAACGAAACATGCCATCAGTTGCGCTTCCGGCAGCGATGCATTACTTCTCGCTCTTATGGCCCTCGGACTTCAGTGCAATGATGAGGTCATCGTACCGAGCTTTACCTTCTTCGCGACAGCGAGTGCCGTTTGGCGCCTCGGCTGCAAAATTGTCTTCGCGGACATTGACCCCAAAACGTACAACGTCACCGAAGCGACCATTGCTGCGGTAACCACCCCCAAAACACGAGCCATTATCCCCGTGCATCTCTTCGGCCAATGTGCTCAAATCGATCGCATTTGCCGTTTTGCTGCAGAACGCAACATCGCCGTCATCGAAGATGCTGCTCAAGCCATCGGAGCGGCCTATCATGGTCGAGCGGCTGGCTGTTGGGGCGATATTGGATGCCTCAGTTTCTATCCGACGAAAAACTTGGGAGGTATGGGCGATGGTGGCATGATGACCACCAACGATTCCAAGTTGGCCGAACGACTCAAACTTTACGCCAACCATGGCATGCAGCCCCGCTACTACCATCAAGTTGTCGGCATCAACAGCCGCTTGGATACCATTCAAGCCGCCGTTCTGAATGTTAAGCTCGACCATCTCGCTACCTACACACAGAAACGTCGAGATAACGCGGCGAAGTATTTGGAGATGTTCGACCATTCGGGATTAACACAGGAGTTGGGACTCCCTTACCGCGATCCAGCTGCATATCACGTTTGGAATCAATTCTCACTACGCGTCCAAGGTGGCCGTCGCGATGCACTTCGCCAACACCTTACCGCCCAGCAAATCGGTTCGGAAATCTACTATCCCGTTCCGCTACATCGCCAACAGTGCTTTACTTCTCTCGGTTACGCTGAAGGTTCCTTACCCGAAACGGAGCTGGCAACTCGCGAAATCCTGCATATCCCTGTTTATCCTGAAATGACCAGCAGCGAACAGCAACGCGTTGTCGAAGGTATTGCTGCGTTCTATCGCGAAGGCCATTACCGCCGCGCTGCTTAAATCCACTGGCCAGCAAACCACCAGTCACGCTGTATTCTCAACTCACGCCTAACCTGCTTCGGCAATCGCTTGCTGAAGCAGGTTTTGTATTTCATCGGGCCGATCCAGTCGCGATTTAAGTCGAGGTGCAACAAACACGCGCACCTTTTTCACATAATCGTCAAATTGGCGCGTGGCCAGCGTTTGCACCACAGGACTCACATCACCCAAGAACTTAAAGCCCTGCTCAGTTTTCACTTGCACCCGAAACTGTACTTCCAATTTCACCGGTGGTGCGTCTATCAAGACTTCATCGGGATCAATAGGCAAATTAAATTTAGCCGATGCTAACTCGGAAAATCGCTCCCCAATCCGTACCAAAACCTCAAAAGGCTTACGAGCTAACTGCGAGTGCATCTCAGGCCGCTCGACATAATTGAATTGACACAGCCGCTTATACAAACATCGCTCGGCTCCAAAAATGCCTTCCAATAAACGCTCGCTACTGCGATTTTTCCCCCGCGACCGCAAATCGCTTACCATCTCCGCCTCATTCATCGATTGCCACGCATTCAAATGCGAGTTGCTCCGCAATCGAAATACGGCTCGCTGCAACATGGCCGTTCCGCTGCGAACCGCATGATGCCAATACACCTCACTGAACATCACGTAACGAGCAAATACCATCATCTCCGCCGCGGTACGGCCTTTGTCAACAATCGCCAATTCTTGCTCATTCTCGCCTAAACACATACTAGAAATGAGACGCTGCTGATCAAAGTTTTTTCCATAAGGTACACCTGCATGGAAACTATCTCGCACCAAATAATCCATTTTATCAATGTCGATCGGCCCACTGAGCATGTTGCTGAGTAAATCCACCTTCCTCTGATTGCGAGCCGGAGCGATCAAATCGGCCACCGCTGTAGGCTGCAACTTCCAATCACGATCAATCAACTCCGCAATCGAACCTTCGCAAATCAAGCGACGAGCTAAATTCTCATGGCGGGGAATTTCCGCCAATGCCATATCCTCAAGCGGATGACAATACGGCCAGTGACCAATGTCGTGCAGCAGAGAGCCAAGCAAAAATAACTCCGCCTGCTCATCGCTTACCAATTGGCAAAAACGCTCGTCCGACGAAAGGCGATTAAGCAACCGAAGCGCTAAACGATAAACACCGAGCGAATGCTCCCAGCGCGAATGATTCGCCCCCGGATATACCAAGCTTACCAATCCGAGCTGACTGATATGCTTCAAGCGTCGAAAGGGAACCGTGTCGATCAATCGCATCACTCGAGTTGTGACGGCAATGTCGATCTCGGGTGGCAAACGAATAATTCGCCGCTGCTCTTCCAAGGCTCCCAACTCGGGAATGTTTCGACGATCCATAACGCTATTCGTTCGGTCTCTATTTTGTTTGGTCTCTATTATTTCGGCGCAGCGCCAGTTGCAGGTTTCGCCGATGCCGGCGCCGTCGCCGCCGCTTTCGATGGTGCAACCTGCACCGTTCGCTTTTTACTACCGCTCGCATTGGCCGCCGCTCCCTCTTTGGCTAACGGCTGAGCGATCGCCGTACCCGCGATGATCGTGAGCGTTAACGTTATCGACAGATATAACATGTAATGCATGACCCCCGCAAAATTCTCCAATTCGAATGCCAGGATCGCAGTGATCGTCCCAATCACCATCATCACCAACAACAATAAGCTGGCTGTCAGCAACGAATTCTCCGCCATCGTCGCATTCTCCAGCAAGTATTGAGGAATCAACCAATAGATCCCCCAAGTCAACGCATAAACTCCACCGCAGATCGCCGAGCGAACCCAGGCTTCCTTCCCCGTATAACCTTCCAACTCCGACTCGTGCAGAAAAAAATAACCCCCAAATGCCAACAGCGGTCCCAAGGCAATCGCCGTCAATGCCAATAACACCGTCGGCGGCTCAGGAACCGAGAATCGAATACCAATGGCTGTCAGCACCAACACCAAGCCAACACCGGCAACCAACGCAGCAATCGGCCAGCTAAACTTCACATCAACGCGACGGATCGGCTTGAGGACCGGACTCCCCTTGGCATCCTTCGGTCCCTCCGTCTCCGGCGCATGAATGACCACTTGCTCCGATAACGCCGGAACCGTAATCTCCTTCTTGCACTTGGGACAGGGACCTTTCTTGCCCGCAAATTTCTCGCTGACTTCAAATCGCTGAAGACATCCTGGACAAGTTACAGCTATTTTCATAGGACATTCGTCGAAAAGGATCAAGAAACGCTGGCTAGCAGACAAAGTGGTCCTAAAGCTCAGAAATTCCCGCATCAGGACAATACGCTGAGGCACAATAAACCCTGCGACTTAATGCCCTCAGAACTCAGGCCACGGAATTCAGGCCCCAGTTTCGATCGGCGCTTGCAGCAAGTCAATACATGGTCGCAACGTCACGTCGCTCCCCACATCGTGCCTCCAACCCCAGTGCTCTATTTTAGACGACACGATTTGCGAGCGGACCTTTTATGCCCCTCTTTTAACGATAAAATTAAGGGCCTCAACCCAATCAATTTCTCCGATCTACCAAGAGAGACCGTGGACAACAACCATCCATCACCAAAGTCGACAGCGGAGCAGGGGGGGGCAAAACCCACTCCGCCACCCTGGCTGCATGTAGCCCTGTTCCAACCTGAAATTCCGCAAAACACCGGCAATATCGGTCGAACTTGCGTTGCCCTCGGAGCCAAACTCTGGCTCATCCGACCACTGGGTTTTCGCCTCGATGAAAAACAACTGCGCCGCGCCGGCATGGATTATTGGCAACATCTCCAGTGGGAAGCTGTCGATCATTGGGAGGAATTTACCCTGCGTATGGCTGGAAAAAAAATCTGGATCGTTACCAAATTCGGAAAAATCACTTATCACCAATGCGATTTTCAGCCCGGCGATTGCGTGCTGTTCGGCAGCGAATCTGCCGGGTTACCTCCAAGCATTCACGCGCAGCACGGAGAGCAAGCTATCTCGATTCCCATGCGTCCCGAAGCCCGTAGCCTGAACCTATCCAATGCTGTTTCCATCGTCACCTACGATCTGCTCCGCCGCTTTCCCAACTGAATTTTCACCCCCAATTTCCACCGCTAAATCGATCGATAGCGTTTAAGAATCGACACGATCCATGCGATCGAGCCTCACACAAACACTTGCCTGCGCAAGCCAACTTGCACTACAAATAATTCCCTCAAACTGAACCCTTTACGACTCCGCTAAATCCTTAAACCATAGTCAAAAAAAATTCGAAAGCCAATCAACTCACCTTATCCTCCCAAAAGGAACTCGGATGACAGCAGAAGAAAAAGGTTTCTGGCGCAATCGTATTCAGGCGGTCGATGAAGCAACTTCTAAACTCGACGTGGGCGAATCGATCCCACCGATCACCGTCATCGGCACCGAAAAAATCCGCGATACCTTCGATGATGTCTGCTTGCAGCAAGCTGTCAATTCGCGTCTCGCCCCCGGCGTCTCGGAAGTTGTCCTCAATCCCGATGCCCACTTGGGTTATGGTGCCCCAGTCGGTTGTGTTCTGGTGTCACCAACGCATATCTATCCCGGTCCAGTCGGCGTGGATATCAAATGCTCCATGAGCTTGCTGCAAACCGACTTGCCCGAAGAGGAACTCGCCGCGCCACCCGTTCGCCGCCGCTTGATCGAAGCGATCTGCGCCCGCACTCCCACCGGCATGGGACGCGGAAGCCGACATGTTTCCAAAGCCCGTTCTGTCAAGCCTCAAGTCGGCCACAGCGCATGCACCAGCGGCGCGACCCCTGAGGTCCTGGCTGCACTCGGAATTCCCACACACTGGTCCACTCGCTGCGAAGATGCCTTTCACTTCGGTGCCGATGGCTCGACCGCTGCCCTGGCAACTCGCTTGGACGAACTAATTGCCACCGATCGCCTCAATAAATTCGATGATAAATGCGCCCAGTTAGGGTCGTATGGGGGCGGAAACCATTTCGGCGAATGCGAAGTCGTCCGCGTTGCTCAAGATTCTCGCCACCGCCAAATCGCCGACCACTTTGGACTGCGCGACGGAAAAATCGCGTTCCTGTCCCATTGCGGTTCGCGCGGCATCGGCCATCGCCTGGCCTCAAACCAATTTCAATCGATGCAACAAAAATTCCAACTTCATAACATCCCATTCCCAGGCAACGATCGCGAATTAGTCTACGCCGAACTGGGATCGCCCGAAGCGGATACCTACATCGCCGATATGTCGCTCGGTGCCAATTTCGCAACCGTGAACCATATGTTGATCAACGCGCTAGTCCTCGAAGCGTTTCAAGAAGTGTTCCCAGGTGTTCAGGGAGAACTGGTTTATTTTATTAGCCATAACATCGCTCGCCGTGAATTCGTTCATGGCCAATGGCAATGGGTGCACCGCAAAGGAGCCACACGCGCCTTCCCAGCCGGACACCCAGAACTGGCCGCAACTCCGTACCGAGATACTGGACACCCCATCCTCTTACCAGGTAACCCACGCGATGGCTCCGCTGTGATGGTGGCTGAATCTGGCGCCGAGAAATCTTGCTTCAGCATCAACCATGGCGCTGGACGCATCCTCGGACGCCGAGCAGCGTTCCGCACACTTGACCAAAAGACCGTCGATGATGAGTTGCGGAGCCTGGATATCATGTCCAACTGCCGACAATATCCGCTGGACGAGGCCCCTTCCGCATACAAAGATTTTCGCGAAGTACTCAAAAGCGTCGAACTGGCTGGCCTCGCCTCCGAAGTCGCCCGACTGGAAGCTCGGTTTGTCATCAAAGATGCAGGCCCAGCTGATGACTAAATTCCCCGGAAATCGCCGAAAATGACCAGAAAAAAGGGTCCCATCCAACAAAGATGGCCTATCACTTGAAACCACTCTAAACCGCTGAACCTCCAACCGCCTGAAACCGTCTTTATCCGTAGCCTGCTTCATCAGGTGCATCCGGTTTATCACCCTTTTTAAACGCAGTACTGTTCTCGCGCTACAGCCGTTGGCCACAAGCCAACGGCTTTTTTTTTCATTCAATCCAACAACTCATTTGCCCAGGCATCTATGATATGGTCGTTTCGTTCTGAAACCCTACGCTCATCTAGCACAGTGCGGTTGGTTTATCGACAACATTTGTGAATTCGGACTTGGTATAGTTCCCCGAAAAGTGTTACAACATAAAAACGGGCCTCCAATCGATAGGCCCACAATTGACAGGCCCACGCCCACATGAAAAAGTTGATTTAAACATTCATACAAAAGATTCAAAACAGAGATCTCAGAGAATCTTGCCCTTCAAGTCTCACAAACCAATCCACCTTCACTACCTGTAATTTTTATTCTTGCCAGCGCCTCGCCGCCCAAGATTTATTGATATTGGGAGTCTCCGATTATGATGTCCTATCACTCGCTGCTGCGTTCGTCTCGCGTCGCTCTTGCTTGCTTGACCCTCATGGCGGCAACTTCGCTTGCCCTCACTTCGGTTGCCCTTGCCCAGTCACCCGGACAGGCGGAACTCGATCAGGCAACCGATTTGAAACTGGACGCGGATAATATCGAAAAACTCGGACAAGTAATCGATCTCTGCAAAAAGGCGCTTGAGAAAGGCCTCAACGAAGGGGATACCGAACTCGCCAAACAACTCATCTCCTCTTCGGCCTACGAGCAAGCCGAACGCATCACCCAACGCTTGGCCCAAGGACGTTTATCCCAACGCACTCTTTCACGGCAACGCGATGAAGCGATGGCCGCTCTCGATTTGGCGATCGAAAACAATGACAAACTCCCCGCGGCTTGGATCCTCAAAGCGAAACTCTTTACGATCCCCGAAGCCAATCCTGCCAAGGCAGTTGAAGCCGTCAGCAAGGCTATCGATCTGCTGGGAGATAACCCCGCCGAACTTGCAGCGGCGTATTTGCTACGAGCTCAACTGGTCACCGAACCTGAAGAAAAATTGGTCGATATCTCCAAAGCGACTGAAGCCGACCCATCCAATGTCAATGCATGGCAAGTTCGTCTAGCTCTTCTCGATGGATTAAAAAAACATGACGAAGCCTATAAAGTTGCCTTGGAATTTATCGAACGCGAACCCGACAACCTCGTCGCTCTCGAAGTCGCCGTTCGAGCCCTAGCCTCACTGAACAAAATTGATGAAGCGATCGGCTTCCTCGGAAAACAGATTGAGAAAAACCCCAAGAACGCCAACGCACACCGCATGCGTGGACAATTGCTGGTCACGCAAAAGAAATTCGACGAAGCATTGACCGATTTATCGGCCGCCTTGGAAATCAACCCCAAAGATCCACTGGCTTTGATGATGCGCAGCGAAATTTACATGGACCAAAAGAAAATGGAAGAAGCTCGCACCGATATCGATAATGCTCTCTTGATCGAACCCAATCTAATCCAAGGAATTCTACTTCGCAGCCTCGTGGCAGCCAACGAAAAACGCTATTCGGACGCTATCGCCGATATGCGAAAACTCGTTCGAGCCCAACCCGACAACCCCGCTTGGATGCTGCAACTGGCCTCCTATTATCAGCTCGACAACCGGCCCAACATGTCGATTAATGTATCCACGGAAGTGATCAAAAAAGATGAGAAGAGTTGGCGAGCCTACCGACTGCGAGGCGACGCTCTGCTGAGTATCGGAGATCACCAAAAAGCCATTGGCGATTACGAAAAAGCATCCGAACTTCTCGATGCTCTAAAAAAAGCTGCTGCAGCCAATAAACCGGACGAGGATAAAAAGCCCGAAGATCAACCTGCCGATGCAGAAGACACTGCTGAAAATGCCCCAGAAGAAGACAACTCCGACTTGGCCGGTATCCTGAACAATCTGGCTTGGGTACTGGCTACCAGCCCCAAAGACGACATCCGCAACGGCAAACGCTCTGTCGATTTGGGTCTGCGAGCCTGCGAACTCACCGCTTACAAAGAAGCCCATATCCTGAGCACTCTGGCCGCCGGATATGCCGAGTCGGGTGATATGATCAACGCTATCAAATGGGCCGAAAAAGCGGTGCAAGCAGGCGAAAGCGAAGATAGCGAACAACTCGAACAACTCAAGCAAGAGTTGGAAAGCTACAAAGCGGGCAAACCGTGGCGGGAAGAACAAAAACAGGAAGAAAATGCAGCCCCCGTCGGCTCAGCCGATCGTGGCATCGACACCTAATACCAGCTCCCCCGTTAATAGCCTGGGAAAGAGTTGCCTCACTAATTAGGCAACCAAAAGCTTAATGCTTAGTGCTTAGTTCCTAATGCCTAGTGACTCGCACGCGCCCCCCAAGCCCTACCCAAAAAACAGTTAATTTGGGAACCCTGGAGGGATTTCATTGACCCTAGGCTTCTGGGGTAACTATACTCGGAGGTAAGTTGGTTCCCGTACGGCCCAGGGTTCATACCGCAAATTCGCCCCGCAGACAGACGATTTTGGGCAGTCGCCATGTCGGAGCGAGGGCCATTACCCTTTTCAACTGATTGATCTAAGTATATGTCGCTCCAGAACTTGCTACGACGAACCTATCGGTTTGGCAAGGTATTTGCTGATGTATCTCGCACTTCCCTACGCCGAAGCTTGGTCGCAACCAGTTTGATCGTCGGCGGAACCGAGCTGTTCAGTCTTCACCCAACCTCACTGGCTCAAGATCCTGTGCCAGAAGAAGCAGCCGCGGCCCAAGAAAGCGAAACCTTCGCTGCAGCGGCACCCCAGGAAGAAACAGCCGCCGCGAAACCCAATACAATTCCCGTGCGTAGCTCCGGTGTGACCACTCGTAAACTAGCGCCCGGCGTGATGCTTTTTATCCAACCCGACCTGCGTCCTGAAGATACTTTCGAAGGCCCAATGGCGCTCGATTTCGTCGCCACTCACCCCGAACTAGCTTGGCAAGCTCCCGACTTCCCAGACAACCGCCCACTCGAAGCCCCCAAGAGTGAGACCCTGCTGGAAAAAGGCTCCAACGTTGTTTTGCGGCATTCGATTTACGGCTTTGAAATCGGCTTTAAGCCGGTGAGAATGATTGAGGTCGATATTCCACAACCCACCGGAAAATTGCAGCGAAAACTGATTTGGTACATGCTCTATAGTCTTCGTTACGAAGGGGGAGATCTTCAACCTAAAGCTCAGGTCGATCAGTTCGGTGCTGCCACCTTTCCAACCCCTGAACGCGTGAGCTACAACAGCCGGCGGGTGTTTCCAAGCTTTGTGTTGATCGAAAAACCTACCAATAAAGAGTACCTGGATCGAATTGTACCTGCAGCCAAAGATGCGATCGCAGCCAGAGAAAAAGTAGGCGCCCCGCTCCACGATACGCTGGAAATGCAAACGATTTCTATCCCCAAAAGTACGGCCACCGATGACAAACCGGTCTGGGGAGTGGTCACCTGGGAAAATGTTGATCCCCGCGTCGACTATTTCGCCGTCCAGATCCAAGGCCTCACCAACGCGTTCCGCATCGAAACTGTCGATGGCAAAAAGCTTTACCGCCGCAAGACTCTACAGCTGAATTTCTGGCGTCCGGGTGATACACTGGACGAAATTGCCGACAAAATTCGCTTCGGTGTTCCCGCCTTGGCTGAAGAGGATCGACAAAACAAGATTTTGAAGACCTATGGACTCTCAGAACGCCTTGATTATCTCTGGCTTTATAGGTAATCTTCTAGAGGATTGAATCTCAAGTTTTCCGTAAATAGCCCCCGATAAGCCTGATAGGACCAGAAACCGAACAGGATGCCCACGGCCCGAGTGGTTTTCGAGGACTGACCAGGTGTTTTAAGCCGATATCCGATGGATGGCAAAAATATCTGGCAGCAAAGCATAGCTTTGGCAAACGCAGAGACATGTGAAAGCTGCACCGCAACTGCGAGAAGGCACCGCGAGAAGACACTGCGAGAAGGCACTGCTAGAAGGCTTAGACGCCTGAGTGAAACACTCAGCGTTCAGACCGGGTCAGCGTTGCATAGAGTGTGCGTCCGAGATATTCGCGAGACTGAGAGACACGACATCCGTGAACGTTATCGGAATCCGTGAACGTTATCGGAATCCGTGAACGTTATCGGAATCCGTGAACGTTATCGGATTCGCCTCCATTGAAAAGTGGGTGCAGCAAGCATCTCACGCAATCGGAGTGAACCGACCGAGGATAAGACAAC
>JBIKMB010000170.1:0-12112 GCA_044359485.1 Pirellulaceae bacterium
ATCCGGCGGAGGTCAACCAAACAGAAACTACGACAATAAACTGGGCGGGAATGCCGAGGTGGGATGCTTTCATACTCGTATTTTGGCCGAATTCGCTGGCCAACTCAAGCGTTTTGCTGTTTACCAACTCCGATTCACGGCGATAAAATAGGTAAGGTTACGAAGATCGTAAGTGGACGATCGTTACCCCTGCCATACAGAGCCACCCCGCCGCCTAGGATTCGCGTTCCGCTCGCCACGCAAATCGCACTCGGTTTTTTGCACTCCGTTTTGAAACGCCGTAGGTTGCAAGTATGACCATTGCTCGGAAAAGTATCGGTTCTTTCCTGCACGTTCCATCTCTCTCTTTACGGACATCGTTGTTCGCTTTCGCACTCCTCGAATCAATTTACGCAACCGACACAGCCCCACTTTTCGCGCAGCAAACCGCCGCCGTTACCGATCTTAAAACAGAATCCCCCGAGCCCAACGGCTCACCTCCCGAACCGGCAAGCTCACCGACCCCCGATCCATGGCTCAAGGCGACTGCACTGTTAGAGCAACATTGTTACTCCTGCCATCAAGGAGAGCAGAAGGAAGGTAATCTTGATCTGCAACAGTATGAATCCATCGAACGGATCATTGCCGATCGTCCTCTGTGGGATACGGTGCGACGCAGAGTGCTCGCCGGTGAAATGCCTCCGCGCGATCATGAGCCCATGCCTATCGAAGATCGTCAATGGTTGGCTCATTGGGTACAAAACCTCTTTCGCGAGTTTGCATGCCAAGGAAAACCGCAGCCTGGTCCCAATCCCCTCCGCCGTCTGAATCGGAATCAATACAGCAACTCCATTCGCGACTTGCTCGGTATTCATTTTGATGCGGGACACTCTTTACCAATCGATGGAGCGGGTGGAGAAGGTTTCGATAATGCTGCGGAAACTTTGTTTCTCTCGCCGATCCACGGCGAGAAATATTTAGAAGCTGCCAAAGAAGCGCTGGATTATTCCGCTAAGGATGAATCCTCGCGGCGACTGATCTTTCATAAACTACCCGATGCCAACACAACTCCAGTCGACGCCGCCAAAGCGGTGATTGGCCGATTCGCGAGTCGCGCTTTTCGACGTCCTGCTTCCGAGGTTGAAATCGAGAATTTACTGAAGCTTTATCAGACAGCGATGGAACGCCAGTATTCGTTCGAACAAGCAGTCTACTACGCGCTGCAAGGAGTGCTGGTATCACCCCAATTCCTCTTCTTGGTCGAACCCGCCATTGAAGGAACCGAAGTCCAACCGATAGATGCCTACAGTTTCGCGACTCGACTTTCTTACTTTCTGTGGGACTCCACTCCAGATCAAGAGTTGCTGGATCGAGCAGCCGATGGTTCGATTCTCAAAGAGGATGTGTATCGCGATCAAGTCGTTCGTATGCTCAATAGCTCCAAAGTGCGTCCCATGGCTGAAAGCTTCATTGGACAATGGCTGGGGACACGTGAAATCGGTCGACGTATCAAACCCGATTCGAAATTATTTTCCAAGTTCGACGATGAACTCGCAGCAGCCTTTCGCGAAGAACCCGTGCTGATGTTCCAGCACATCCTGAAAGAAAATCGCAGCCTCATCGAGCTGATCGATAGCGATTACATTTTCGTCAACAGCGAGACATTTCGATTTTATGGCCTGAAGGAAAATCGCCCGGAGAACTTGGTGCAGAATTTGGAAAAATGCCAATTACCCCCCGATCATCTCCGCGGAGGTGTCATCACGATGGCGGGACCGCTCACCGTCTCATCGTATCCCAATCGCACCAGTCCCGTCCTTCGCGGTAAATGGGTCTTGGAAACCATACTGGGAGCTGCCCCCCCACCGCCCCCTCCGAATATCGAGCCTCTGAGCGAAAAGCCGGAAGACACGGCCGGCAAAACATTGCGACAACGCCTGGAAATCCATCGCCAAAACCCGGCCTGCGCCTCATGCCACGCAACCCTCGATCCCATCGGTTTCGGCTTAGAAAATTTTGATCCAATCGGCCGCTATCGCGATAAAGATAATGGTCTCCCTATCGACTCCAGCGGACAATTAACCAGCGGTGAAACGTTTCAGAATGCCCGTGAATTAAAGAAGCTCGTGCTGGAACGCAAGGATCAATTCGTGCGACACTTTACGGTCAAAATGCTCGGCTATGCCCTTGGACGCGGCTTGGTCGATAGCGATTATTGCATCGTCGATCAACTTGTTGCCGATGTCAAAGAACATGATTACAAAATACAACGACTTATGCTTGGCATTCTCCGCAGTCCCGCGATGCAGTTGCGACCACCCCGTGAAATCACAACTCCCCTCAATACGCAAACCAGCAATCAATGAACATCTTAAAAAATAAATCGCTCTCTCGTCGTACTCTGCTCCGCGGTGCTGGGGCTGCACTCGCTTTACCCTGGCTCGAAGCAATGCAAATTCGCAAGCTGCTCGGGAGCGAACAGGAAAATGTTCCCGCCAAGGCTCCCGTGCGCATGGCCGTACTGTTCATGCCCAACGGTGTCCCTCCCAAAAAATGGACACCCGAAGGCGAAGGCGCTGACTTCAAGCTTTCCCCGATCCTTGAGCCGCTCGCCCCGTTTCAAAAAGATATTCTGGTATTAACGCAACTCTGGAATAAAAACAGCGACTCCGGTGATGGACATTACGTCAAGACGGCCGGCTTACTCACCAGTACCACGATCAATAAGACCGTGGGCGTCGACTTGAATTGCAACGGTGTGTCAATGGATCAAGTCGCAGCTCAAAAGATCGGACACCTGACGCCGCTCCCTTCGATGGAACTGGGTATCGAACCGGTTGCTGTAGGCATCGATGGGGTTGTCGGTTACACACGTGTGTATGGAGCTCATATCGCTTGGCGAGGCCCCACCAGTCCCTTGGCCAAAGAGATCCACCCACGCTTAGCCTATGAACGCATCGTGCGCGCAGGACAGCAAGGGGGAGCGAGCCTACAAGCGGATCGCTCGGTGCTCGATCGCGTGCTGGAAGACGCTAAACAACTGCAGGGACAATTAGGAGCCAACGATCGCCGCCGCGTCGATGAATATCTCCAGTCCGTTCGCTCGCTCGAACAACGCATGGATCGCTTAGCCAATCATCAAGGGGATCCATGGAAACCGCGAGCATCGTATGAGGGCATGACCCAACTTGGCGAAAAAATTCCTGACAAACATCTAGAACATTGCCGTTTAATGATCGATCTGATGGTGCTCGCTTTCCAAACCGATACGACGCGAATCGCTACCTTCATGTTTGGTAACTCGGTCAGCAATATCAATTTCGCGTGGTTAGAAGGTGTATCCGACGCGCATCATTCCTTGTCACATCATCAGAATGAAGAAGATAAATTGCGCCAGTACGAACGCATCGCCAAGTGGCACATGGAACAGTACGCCTACATGCTCGAGCGAATGAAGAGCCTGCGCGAAGGTGAGCAAAGCTTGCTAGAAAATTCGATGGTGATGTTTGGCAGCGACTTGCGCGATGGTAACGCGCACGACCCCCATAACTTGCCGATCGTTCTAGCAGGTCAAGGTGGGGGCCAAATCGCCACCGGGCGACATTTGATCCACTCGCGCAACACGCCTCTGGCAAATCTTTATCTCTCGATGCTGGACGTGATGGGGGCCCCGGTCGAACAATTTGCGGACAGCACCGAGAAAATCCCGCTGCAAGCTTAGGACCGAGATTTCCGGGGCCGCTTTCGATGATGCGTCACATGCACCTTGGATGCGTGGCTTACCGAGGTACTTCCTTGCTATATCACCCCCTCCTCTTGGTGGAATTGGCCTCCAAATAAATATTTTCACTCGCCGAGTCTGTCACAACTCGAGCCGCTTCGGTTTCCCCTGCAGGGACAAAATCGGGCCTGCGGAAAATTTCTTGTTAGAAATCGCTCGCTCGATCGTACTTCCATTGCCCGCTTCTTTTGAAACCTCAAATCCGCCGCAACAACGCCGCAGTTGCCGCAGCATTTTTAAGATCTTGGAGTTTAACATGCCTGCAAACAAGCAAAAAAATCGTTGGTTTCGCCGATTCACCCAAAGAAAACAAATCCAACAACGCAAATCGCGACTGGAAAAACTAGAGTCGCGTGAAATGTTCGCCGCCGACTATGTCGCTGGCGAATTGTTGATCCAATTCGAACCCGGCTATCAGCCAGCACTGACATCTGAATCTACTATCGCCTCTCAAGCATCGTACGACGTGCAAGAAACCATCCACACGATGGCAATGAAAGAGTCGAACGCGGGTATCCTGCAGGTGGTTAAACTTCCAGAGAATACCGACGTTCTCGCAGCAGCTCGCCACTACAGCAATCAACCAGGTGTGCTTTATGCCGAGCCAAACTATATTCTCACCCATTCTGCGATCAGTAACGATCCGAGCTATACCAATGGTTCTCTATGGGGAATGGAAAGCGACGATAATCCAGTGAATATCGGACCGGGCGGAACGACTTCGACTTTTGGTTCGCAGGCCGAAGAAGCTTGGAATGCCGGCTATACGGGAAGTCGCGATATCGTTGTGGGTGTGATCGACAGTGGGATCGACGTCAATCATCAAGATTTGGTTGGTAATATTTGGGTTAATCCCGGCGAAATCGCCGGCAATGGCCGTGATGACGACGGAAACGGTTACGTAGATGACATTCATGGTTGGGATTTTTACCACAATAATAACACGGTGTATGACGGTCCGGGAGATAATCACGGCACGCATGTTGCGGGAACTATCGGTGCTCGCGGCGGAAATGGATTGGGCGTAGCTGGCGTCAACTGGAATGTCACCATGATTTCCGCCAAATTCATGCATTCCAACAGTGAATACGTCAATGCAACGGGTTCACTGATTAATGCGGTTAAAGCGATTGATTACCTGACCAATTTAAAAACTCGCTACGGGGTCAATATCGTTGCCAGCAACAACTCATGGGGTGGAGGATCCTACAATCGCTCCTTGCATGATGCAATCCTGCGACACGCCAAAGCGGATATTCTGTTTGTAGCTGCGGCAGGCAATGAGTCATCCAACAACGACCGTAACCCAGCTTATCCAACCGGTTACTCTACGTTGGTAGGAACCAGCAGTGAATCGGCTGCGAGCTATGAATCCGTGATCTCGGTCGCTTCGATCACCGAATCTGGATCGCTTTCCTCTTTCTCAAATTACGGAGCGACCTCCGTCGATATCGGTGCTCCCGGATCGAATATTTTTTCGACGGTTCCCGGTAATCGTTATGCAGCATATAACGGCACATCGATGGCAGCACCTCATGTATCCGGCGCTGTTGCTCTTTATGCCTCGCGATTCACGGGCGCAACTCCGCAGCAAATTCGCTCTGTCATTCTAAATTCGGCTACCCCGACTCCATCGCTGAGAGGAATCACTGTCACCGGCGCTCGACTGAATATTTCGGCCGCTTTGGAATTGCCAAGGGATACTGTCGGCTTGCTCGATCCAGCCAGCTACACTTGGTACCTCAACAATCGATCCGACGGCTCCCTGAACCCCACTCAGTTTCAAACCCCCATGGTTCCATCATGGTGGGTGCCCATCACGGGTGACTGGGATGGCGACGGGACCGATACCGTCGGTCTCTATGATCCTTCGACATGCACCTGGTATCTGAACAACAGCCCCTTCGGATTGATGTCGGGGGTCTTTCAATTCCGCACTCCTTCAGTTCCTTCGTCCTGGATCCCGATCGCGGGCGACTGGGATGGCGATGGCAATGACACCGTCGGTCTGTATGATCCTTTTAACTCGCGTTGGTATCTCAACAATCGAGTCGATGGTACGACCTTCGATCTGATCACGGTGCAAACACCTCGCGTTCCGAGCTCTTGGCGTCCGATTACGGGCGACTGGAATGGCGACAGGAAGGATACGATCGGACTCTATGACCCATTCAGCAGCCGCTGGTATTTAAACAATCGAGTCGATGGCTCCACTTACGACTTGATCACATTCCAAACTCCTTCGGTTCCATCGAACTGGATTCCGCTGGCGGGCGACTGGAACAACGACAATCGCGATACCGTCGGACTGTATGATCCAAACGGTAGCGCTTTTTATCTCAATAACCGTGTCGATGGTTCTACCAACCAAGTTATTTACCTAGACGTTCCCTACAATCTACCCTCCACCTGGAAACCGATCGTTGGCGACTGGGATGGCTCGGCCCGCTCCAATCCTGCATCGGTCCAGTCCTTCTCTACTCACACAGAATCCGCTGCTTCCACAGAGGAATTAGCCATCGCCTTCGGTGAAGAGAACAGTGCCAAATTGCAGTCGACGAAGAGCGACGCCCCAAGTCTGGCTACCTTGACCTCGCTTCGCAAAGAAGACGTGAATCAAGATGGCCTGATTACGCCCATCGATGTCCTCCAAGTGATCAATGCCATCAACAAGCATGCGGAAGAACGAAAACTGCAAGCTGAAGCAAACATCGAGGCTACGGCTCCCCTCTCCGCTGCTTGGGCCGATATCAACGGAGATGGCATGCTGACAGCAACAGATGCTCTCAAGGTGATCAACGCCTTCTGGGCAGATGCCGATGCGGAGTCACTCGCCACACTGGATGACGCGGAAGAGCAGGACGAACTCCTGACTTCACTGGCAGCAGATCATACCTTGCATTATCTGCCTGCCGATACGCTTGATGATACCCAACGCAGGAGCAATCGATTGGCACTTCGATCCTAGCCAGCATCCGTTCCAACCACCGCCCCAGTCATAGCATCGCTTCGAAGAGGGTATCTAATACCATTCCTTCTGAGGCTATCCAGTCTCAGAAGGATCTTTTTTCCTCTCATCCCAAGCGCGGCACGGCACCAACCCCCTATCGCTCACGGAATTTATCGAGAAAGAGGCAAAATCATAAAAAAAGTTTGAGAGATTCTGCTCCCCTTAGGCTATCGCTATGAGCAAATCGTAACTTATCCTCTCCACAGCGGGGATAACTACGGCGATCAAGGGAAATCCGTATCGTTGGATGGTTCCAACGCAGACATTAAACTTCTTTCAATTTTCACTTTGCCAGCTGGGCCAGTCGATGAAAAGTTATCACTCTTTTGAAACTCGTGTTAGCCTACTAGAAGGCCTTCAGAACTCAGCAGATGCCCAGCAATTTGAAAATTCATGGCATCGGTTTAACCAAAAATACACGCCCAAGATGTACAGTTGGGCACGCCGACTGGGACTCAATCAGGCAGATGCTGAAGAGGTCTGCCAAGATCTCATGGTCTGCTTGCTGCGACGAATGAAGCATTTTATTTACGATCAAAAAGGGAGTTTTCGCGGTTGGCTTCGAACCGTCACCCGCCATGCGGTCTTCGATTTTTGCGAAAAACAAAAGAGAATGCATCCCACCGAGTCGGATAAGATCGAAGGTCTACTGAATGAAAAATCTCTAAACGACCACATCGAGAGTTTATTCGACCTGGAAATACTGGAGGAGGCCCGAAGACAAGTCCGCGACGATCTCGAAAAAACAGAGGTCGGTCGCCGCAACTGGGAGATCTTCTCACGACTCGAAATCACCGGCGTATCGGTTGCTGAACTCGCTGAGCACTTCGACATGAAACCACAAACTATTTATGTGGCTAAAGGGCGCGTCCTCGATGAACTTAAGAAGAAAGTTGCTTGGCTAAACCGTGAGGAATGAATCCGAACCTCAACATCACAATAATTGAGCACCATTGCTATGCCATTGCTGGTTATCAATATCCGCTTGAATCCGCGATAACGCATCGGAAGATATTTCTAACGGGTCTTCACTGAGCTTTTGGTTGAAACTCTCCACCGGGGTAGATATTATACGAACACCTTCAGCTTCCCCAGCTTAATCTCCTTCGAGTCGAACTGAATGACCTCGCCCTGGCACCCTTCCGATGAACAACTCCGCCGGTTCATCACGATCGAAGATGATTCTGACGACAACCAAGTCGTCGCCGATCATTTGAATCACTGCTCCTCTTGCTTGGAAAGACTCGAACAACTCGATCAAGCCCGCGAACTCATCACGCTGAATATGGGAGAAGAAGGTTCGATCGAAGTTCCCTATTCGATCGTTGAAAGAGTTTCGAGAGAGGTTGATTCTGATAATCTCCCGCGCTCTTACAAGCACTTGTCGAGCTCGCAGACACTCGAATATCTCGACTTTCTAGATAATGGGGGAATGGGAGACGTACTCGTCTACCGCGATACCGTGTTGGATCGCAAAGTGGTGCTCAAAACATTGCGGCATGACAAAGAACAATCCATTCAAAAAATAAATCGCTTCGCCCAGGAAAAGCGAATTGTTTCGCAACTTCGCTTGCCTGGAGTCCCGGAAGTTTATGGTTCCGGCTATCTACCCGATGGACGCGAATACTTTTGCATGCAATACATCGAGGGTGGAAAACTGAGCGACCATATTCGTTCATTCCATACTTCTCACCCTCCATTGCGACGCTCCAATGAACACTTCCTCGCGATGCTGAGGATTTTCGTCACGATTTGCAGAACCATGGACAGCGCGCATACACAAAGGGTTGTTCATCGTGATCTCAAAAGCTCCAATGTCTTGCTCGGAAAAAATAAGTTTCCCTATGTGATCGACTGGGGACTCGCAGGGGAACTGCATTCGAACGACCTGGACGAATCTGTTTCCGGTTCGAAATCGCCCCGACTTACCCATCAAGGACTTCGCTTGGGAACTCCGTACTCTTGGTCTCCTGAGCAAGCAGCTGGCAACATCGACTTGCTAGATGATCTGACAGATATCTATGGACTGGGCTCGATCCTTTTCGAACTCCTGACCGGAACGTTGCTCCACGCCCCCCTTACCGACCGATCGACGTCTTCTGCTACCGAATCGAAATCCGACGCGGAACAAAAAGAGGAAATCGAACGCATTACCCATGAATTGAAAAGCGGTGTGGTACGTGATCCACGTGCTGTCAATGGTTCGATCCCCAATGAACTGGCATCGATTTGTATTCGAGCCACTCAACCGATACGCGAGAAACGTTATCCGTCCGCCGGGAAACTTGCTGACGATATCGATGCCTGGATCGCCCGCCTCCCCGTTGATGCGCATCAGTACAATCCGATCGAGCAGATGCAACGCTGGATCGGTGCTTCGCCAAGTCGAGCGACCGCGATCTTCGCCAGCATCTCCCTTATCGGCATCCTGGCCATCGCTTTTTCGACCATATCGTATTCGCTCAAGCAAGCAGCGGAGCAAAATGAGCGGCGGGCACAATCTGTCATTCGAGATAGCTTAACAACCCTGCGATCCGTCTTGGACATCGCCAGCGATAATAGACGACCTGATACGGACGAACTGCGTTCGATTCAGCGACAAATGGTCGCCGCAATCGAAGCCGGAATCGATAAGTCGATGCATAATGCCTTCGATAAATCCACGGTGATCGAGACCGCCATTTTGATGGGAAAATTGGGAGACATTCACTCCGATAACGCTCAGCAACATGAGGCGGAACGGGTCTTAACTGCCGCGTGCGACTTGATCCATACCATCCCCCTGGAGCAAATACAAAGCAATGTCGACATAACCCTGATCTATGCGGAACTTCACACCAAACTTGCGGTCAGCCAAATACGTGGTAGGCATCAAGACCTTGCGGCAATGACGTTGGCTCGAGGCCTAAAGATCCTGGATAAAATCCCCGAAGATCAACTTGAAAAACGAGGTAAACTTTCGCGATCGATTTACATGCGACGAACGTATGCAGTCGCACTGTTTCGAAACTGGGAACTCGGTACACTCGACGCGCACGACGAAGCAGTCGAAATCCTAAAACGCTGCAACGCGGTGCTTGCGCGATGGCCCAACGATGAGCAAACGCTTCTCGAAAAAGCCGAACTACTCGCCTTCATCGGCCTGTGCGTCCACAAGTCAGGTAAATTCACTCAGGAAATGCTGCGTCGCTATCAAGATCGATCGAATAGCGAGCAGTTGTTTGACGTTGCACAAGCCTACTTCGGCGACGCCATCGCTTGCCTTGAAAAAATCCCTCAGTCATCGAGAGACACCGATGAATACTCGCGGGTCTTTGTTTCGGTGTTATCCAAAAAATCACTCTCCGATGTTCGAATCTCACCAGCCCATGCGCAAGCCACTTGCGATAAGTATATCGCTCTCTTGCGGCAAAATGTTGCCAAGTATCCCTTTAGTCGTGAACGTAGGATCGACCTGGCAAGTGCACTGGGAGATTATGCCGACAAATTCTTTCCCGATATTTCCGATGTATCGCTGAACGCTCGCAAAGAAGGCTTAGATCTTCTGGCTGAATTTTCTGATAGCAACTATCCCCGTCTGATGAATTGCCTTACGCTGCTCACAACGCGTCACGCTCGCGATCTTTTCACTCTTGGAAGGAAAGAGGAAGCCAACCAATTAGTGCTGGGTATCTTTCAGCGCTACGGAACCTTACATCATGGCGAACCTCTGGATTCCGAATTGCTGGGGTACGCACTCATTCATCGACTAGCCAGCGAAAAGGGAGACAGCGACTTACAGGAAAAAACCGTTCATCACACCCTGATCTATTTGAGCGAGTTTAGCAGCGAAGAGTTCATGCGAAACGGCATGGTTCAAACCATGCTGAGTACTATCCCCGAATGCAAAGAACTGGCAATGCAAGTACCCATTCGAGACAAATTGAGTTCGCTAGGCTTCTCGTTAGGCGAACAAACATCACCGGCAAAATGAGTCTGCCGCAACGGATACCCTGCTGCAATCAGGGTATCGCGCTGCGATCGATTCCTCAAAAAGATAATTTAGGGAAATCGGTTGTAATTGAAATCTCTCAGCGCTCGATTCGCTTCCTCGGCCGCTTCGTACTCAGCTTGACGACGAAGGTCTTCGTATTGTCGCTGCGCCCTCGCACGTTGCATCTCCAATTGACGCTGTCGTTGGAGTGCTTGATACTGCTGGATCCGGTAAATCTCTTCGCGAGTTGGCTCGCGGTAGGTTTCTGCGACTTCTTGAGTTTGCGATTCCTCTGTGTCGCTCTCTTCAGTCGGTCGGACCGAGACCTCGGCGATTTCCACTTCGGGTTTATCCCCATTGGCCATCACAAACCGGGCTTTTGTAGCACCTGCTTGCATACCCTTCACCGGAATCTCCATGCGGAAGTCTTTCAAATCTTCTTCAACCTTCAACTGGAAATCCGCCACGACTTGCTTCTTTTCGATCCTCCATTTCGATAGCTTTACCAGCGTGCCGTTGTTTTCAAACAGACCGAAGAAATCTCCCTCGATTACCCCCTTATCGGCCAACACAATTTTTTTACCGACAAGAATGTCTCCTCCGGGGAACGTATTCATCACAATCGTCTGGCCCGCTGGGTTGTAGGGCTGGCTGGCTACTTTCCCACTCCCCTCTTCCTTGGATGTTTTAACCTCGCTGACAGCTTCAGCCTTTTTACGCTCGGTTTCATCCGCTTCCTGTGCGCACAAACTTAACTGAAGTCCAAAGGCCATCGCCAAGGCGGCTGTCGCCTTCCCAACGTATCGGCCAATATATCGAGCTCTCAAAGGGATTAAATTTTGACCATTAAATGCAGTTTGTGTCCGCATAGTTCGTTTCCTAGGTACTTGAGAAAAGATATAGAATGCGGTACTCGAGATTGAGAACTGCAACAACGAAATGCCACACCTAATGCGGCACTGGACAGCAAGATACATTTCAAGGGTTATTTTTTTCTGACTTAGGCCGAGCTACCGTACCGTGTGGTGGAAGAAACGGTTCGTTATTCATTACGATCCATAACAAATGGATCCTCGTTGGATCCGCTGGAATATCGACGATACCATCGGTGAAGACCCGCAATGCAGCTCGCCGCGACTACTTATAGATTACCACTAGGAAAACAACCGCTTCCTGATTGCCGATATTGACCAAGGCATGCTCAATATCCGCTTGATAGTTTGCAGAATCGCCAGGTTCCAGGGTCTCGCTATCGCGGCCAGCCTCTAATTTCACGGTGCCGCGTTCGACGGTGATGAATTCACGTGTTCCCTGAAAATGCCCCGCACTTCGCAGCACTCCTTTGGGCTGCAGTTGTACTTCATAAAAT
>JBIKMB010000171.1:0-12084 GCA_044359485.1 Pirellulaceae bacterium
ACTTAACTTTAGAAGCGAAGCAACTTTACAGGCGAGGAATTCGGGGGGAAGGTGTTGTGGGTGCCAATATCACTCTTCCAACCACAGGCTTTGGCGGAGGAACCTTGCCAAACTTATAGGTAAAGCCTGGAGGATGCTCTAATTCCCAAAGAGCTAATTGACTCCAGGGTGTATCGGGATGCTGCTCGACTACACGCTCCAGCAATTGTCTTCCCAACGAGTCTCGCGCCGTAAGCTCACTCGATGATGCTACCGGTGTTGAGTGACGGAAAAGAACAGAATTAAATTCATTCTTTTGGATTTCCTCGATAACACTGCTAGACGTCATTTCCGAAGCCAAGGCGATATATGAATCGATACGCACACTCTGATAAAGCAATCGGCCCAAATTCAAATCGTACCAAGCTCTCCAACGTGGTGACTTTTCATATTCATACTCCGGAGGAATCGATGCGAGAGAAAGTATAGTTGAACGCGTTACCGTTGTATTATCACGGCCTGTTCCAGAAGTAGCCAACGGTGTCGATTGAAATAACATCACATCAATCGCTTGTTGCACTGTACGACGAGCGACCGCAAGCTTACGGATTTGAGCATTCAATTGGTCGTTCAAAACACCAGAAAAATTCTCTGGCCTAACATACATTAAACCGCGACTGTAGGGATAATTATCCTGGACCAACGTTGGAAAAAGATAATTGGGAGGCGCATAGATTTTCGCATCGGTTATCGAGGCAGCTTCCACAACGGCCCTTCGCAACGGTTTGCTTTCGATATCCGCCAACACCTCCAATCCGCTGCCGTAATCTGGAAGATAATCTTTGTAGCGATCCCCTTGCATCAATGCGCGATCGCCATCCCGTCGCAACGCGATGAATCTTCCACCTGTCGCTAATGCTAGTCGTGTGAGCGCATAGGGGCCTGTCGGAGCCAACAGTTTTCTGCGATGAGGCCCGCCAAGATTTCCCGAATTAGCAGCCAGCACAACTGGCCCATCTTCCCAACTCGCCGCATTGCTGTCGAACCACATCGGCAATTGAGCCCGTTCAGGAAATGCAGAATCAGGTCCGCGCATCACCGGCAACTCGACTCGATATTCCCAAGGTTTTGGCAACTCAAACTGCTGTGTCCCATCGCGCATCCCCAAAACGGATAAAGGACCTACAATATGAACCCGCGCTTTCAAAGCCCGACACAGTGCAATCGCATCTTCCAATCGATGAAGATCGTCACCCGACTCATCGGTCCATATCACGATCTCAATTCGCTCTTTTTTCCCCGAAGCTACGCTACTGACCGCCGTAATCAATGCGGTCATCACATTTTCTACTCCTGTCTCATCGATCGGCAAATGCTCAATGCCTCGCGATATCGCCTCGGGAGTGACCGGTCCGCGATCCATGCGCACCGGCTGCAGGGTTGCCCCAAAAGCGAAGACGATCGAGTTCACTCGCATCGAAACATCTTGTTCCATTAAAGCCAACTGTTCTTCGAGTAATTGTCCATAAAATTCCGCTACTTGAGGTGCCAAGACTCTGCGTTCCTCTTTCAGACTCAACGAGGCATCCATGAGCCAAATAATTTTCGTCATACCATCATCGGTGATTCCTTGCTTTAAACCACCCAATAAATCCGATGTCGCATTTTCTACCGTATCAGAATGAACAATCCCTTCCGTAGGAACTGTCATTAACGGCTCAGTCACGTTTTTGCCACTGCGAGAAGCAGTCGTTAACAGCTTGCGCAAATTAGATCTCGCCTTACTCGACTTTGCTCCGCTCGCAACGGTCACCTTTTCCAACTCCTTCGCCTCACTAAAATCCATGCTCTCGAGTTCCAAGGTCGGTTCGAGCACCAATTCGGGCATGGAAACATCGAGAGTTGGCTCGAGAAGTTTTTTCTCATCTTCCTCTAGATCGGCTGAATCCATGGGCTGTTCCAGATGAGCCATATCAATCGTCGGCGCCGCCAATTCAAACGAACGGTCATCGAGGTTTTTGGAAGCAGAGTCCATGGTCGCCGTGAGTGAAACAATCGCCTTACCAAATGGTGAACCTGGCAAAACCATCGCAGCGAGAAGCAACAAAAAACCGATATGAAATATCAGAGAAATCAAGTGCGCATACAAGGAAGTAAACTTGCTTCCCATTCTCGAAGGTTCCGCCGATTGCGGCACTTCAGTACATGTATTGTTCGGCGGTTTTGAGGGAAACATAAACCGTTGTTTCCTGAGCAACTCTCAAAAATCAATATCAAAGAAAAAGCTATTGCCTTCCCGAACGCAAACCAAACGTCGCAACAACCGACTCGATTGTAAGGCGTGGTTAGCGACGAGGTCAAACTCGGATTAACGGAAATGGGCGTTTCTGGTCGTTTTGGTATCAACTCACGTGAAGATTTCCGTGACAAACATGCATAGATTAAAAGTTCGGAGCTTTACGCGTACACTATCCAATTCAGACCCCGCACCGCTCAGACTCCTTTGCTCGATGGAGTTAAAGGAAAGGCGACAGCGGATCGCTATTTCTCCTGCGGCACTTCTCCCTCTTCCTCGATGCTCTCTAAAAATACGTCGAGCAACTTAGGCGAAAAAACCAAAAGTACATCAGCGCGGAGGGCATTGGCAAAAAAAGGATCCATCGGTGGCTTTCCTGGTGTCGGTTCTGCCGTAAGAGCGAAAAGATAAGTGGTTTTTGCCAATAAAGACTCTACCTCAGTGGGGGTCAATTGTTTCCCCTTAGTCGTCCACACCTTCATATCACGTATCGCTATCTCACCCCGAACCGACGCTTTGGGAATCAACTTTGAAATTGTTTGAGCCTGCTTTTGCATCACTTGCCGAGGAACTTGTACCTTCTTTACTTTTTTCTGACCATTCTCTTCTACAACCTGCTCAATCTCCGTCGTTATCGTCACTGGAACTTCGACCTCCTTGGTCTCATATACCATCCGCCATCCAGGTACTCTCACCACAACCTTCTTCGTATCGCCCGAAATCTTGGCAATGGCCAAACTGCTCAAGTCATCAACAGGAGCGCTGCTAGCGATCGGATCCTGCCCGAACATCGAATTCGACAACACAAGCCACGAAACAAATACCGCCCCCAAATAAGTACCTTTCATACAGTGAACCTTGATAGAGTAATAGGAAGAGTCATGATTTCCTAAATAGGACCGACAACGGATCATTCGAATTTTTCCAAACCTCAAAATAGGTTTGCCAATAACCAACTGCCCTGGTTCGACCATACTCTCTATGGTTTTCAAACCACGAATACCTCAAACCTATACTACAAGTTTGACAATCTTATAATATACGTTGTTTTCCCCTTCCTATAACGCTTGAGCACCAAGCAAGAGCTCAACGCTTGACACCCTATTCCGGCCAACCATTTATGATCAGTGCTGGAATACGAGTGTTGTCAATCATTAGGCAGTCATTGCTCTCCGCCAGAATCAGTGCCGAATTGGTAAAGCTACTGTTGGTTATCACCGCGGCATGGTCACAATTGTAAAGATTCATTCCTGCGATCACTTGTTGTACAGCCTCGTTACCCACCGTGTTAGCATAGCCTTTGGCCTGAATAGCAAATCGTTGACCGTGGATCACTGCTACCAGATCGACCCCTTGGTCATTCGAGGCCGGAGTTGTTTCGACTTCATGGCCATGTAATCTTAATACGTTTGCCAGAAACTCTTCGAATGGAATACCTCGCAGTGTTTCCCAGCGACTATTGAGCCATCGCAATTTTTCTTGCTTTTTATCCCGCTCATCCTGCTCGCGAATCTGTTCATTCTCCTGTCGCTCCTTCTCTTGCTGCACCGAAATCTCATTCTCTACTTGCTGTTTACGCACCAATAATTTCGTCAATTTTGCTTGCGTAGTTTCTTGCTGCGAGCCCAGCAACTTCCATTCACTCGCTAAATCAGTAATCTCTAGCTCGAGGCGTTGTATTGCATTTTGGTAGTCCTCTCGGAAACGTTGGCGAATATCCGCCTCAACATCCCTCAGCCTCCAGCCATAGTAAAGAATTACAATCGCCGTGATCAGAGAAACCATCGCGGCCAACCATGCTGGAAACCAGATCGCCTTTGCTAGCCCAAACATTACCAAGGCGCTCGGTCCGACGATGGCCAGGATATAAATTGCGTAAATGGGCCAAACATCAACTTGAGTCATCACAGGTCCCAACCAACGAGCAAGCTCATATTTGGCCTTTTCCTGCCTCGCTTTTCTTCTTCTGTCTGCCAAGTAAATCCGACGGGCATCAAGTTCGGCCAAAGCCGAACGTAAGGACGTCTCCTCTCCGGAAATTTTCACGAATTCTTGATCGAACGTTTCAGACATGACAAACTAGAGTACTCTAAGGGTACGATAGAAAGATAGTTGCAACCTCGAACACCGGAATTCCAGCCGATTCCGCAGATCAAGGTAGTTCAAAAAAGAGATATCGTATGTTACCACACCTGCCCCCTCAAATTTCCGCCGAGATGACAATATATCGTCGAACTTTCTGGCGTTTTTCGTCTGCAGCTCTCGCCGTGCTGAGCCTTCAGCGACTCGCCGACGGGACACCCTTGCCAACATCCAAAGTGCGACTTGGATTGATCGCCGATTTACATCAGGACTTAGTCCCCGATGCTCGTCCAAGACTCGAAAAATTTCTCGAAGTAAGCTCTGAGCAAAAAGTGGATGCCCTTATTCAATTAGGCGACTTCGCGACACCGATCGCTAAAAATCAATCCGTCATCGATTTGTTCGGCCGTGTTAGCCTTCCTAAGTTTCATGTGATTGGAAATCATGATACCGATGGTGGATTAAAAATTTCTCAGGTCGTTGACAAATGGAACATGAAAGGCCGCTTCTACTCCGAAGTTGTGCAAGGCATCAAGCTGATTATCTTGGATTGCAACGACAAACCAAAGGGGCATCGCGGCGGGTACCCCGCGCATATAGCTGAAGATCAATTGACTTGGCTTCGCAGCGAACTTGAGCATCCAGGACCTATGCTCATCTTCAGCCATCAACCGCTTGCCGGTCCGGCTGCGATCGACAACGCGACCGAAGTACAACAACTTCTCAGCGCTGCTGCAGATCGCGTATTACTGGCCATCAACGGACATACCCATATCGATGAGCTTATCGAAGTCAAAGGTATCCCTTACTGGCATGTCAACTCCGCTTCCTACTATTGGGTCGGAAGCGAATACAAACATGAAAGCTTATCGAAGGAACTGCACGAAAAGTATCCATGGATGAGCAGTACGTGCCCTTACAAAGACCCTCTCTTCGCTTTTCTGGAAATCGATCTTGCCAACGGATCGCTCACAATGACAGGTCGCCAATCCAAGTGGTTGGGCGCATCGCCAAGTGAACTCGGTGTCGTCAATAAGCCTGGTTTGGCCAGCGAACAGCAAATTGTCCCAACCATTCGCAATCGCTCGCTGTCTCATAGCTAACGCTGTCGGAAAAAACAGTTCATTGGCACTATCGATCATGCCGAATTCACTCGCGATTGGGCAAACCGGCAACGATCGACGGTGACGACTTGATAGATTATTGATACGACTCTCGAAGTTACTCACTGACCAACGATTCGTTATCAAACATTTTCAGGCCAATGCGTCCTGCTCTTTGAAATCTATGTTGAACGTGATCGTCCAGTCAACGACGCTTTAAACCACCCGGTTTTTGCTGCACTCTAACCGAGAAAGGGTAACGTTTTTTCAGTACCCGAGAGGATCCTACCGAAGCTGATCCGACTACAAAAATCCTCATAGCTCCAACTCGATCGGTTGTATCGCATGTAATTCGTTTCCCCTTCAATAGGAGCGGGGATATTTCCTTGGACGATCACAAGGAGTAAACTCAAGGCTGGCAAGATTAGCAACTTCGACCGCGTGAGGGCGATAAGTCCTTTACCAACCTGCTACCACGCCAGAGCTAGTGAACCTTACCTGTCCCACCGCCATCCCCACGACCGCGTCCGACAAGACATGTATCTGCGTCTCAGCTACGAACGGGCTTTGAATCAATGACTAGAAGAATAACATCCAATTCGTTTGCAGCATTTCACCATTCATCGATACGAGCAGTGCTTTTTGTGGCGGGATTTTTATCCGCTACCGATATCGTTCTCGCGCAGACTGCGGACCAAACTCCGCTGCAATATGAGTTAGACAATGCGAGATACACGATTCCCACTGCCGATGAACCTCGAGTCTCCAAGTTTGGCAAAGACTCGCTCGAGGCTGCAGCTAGGTATCTAGAAGTCGGCGCAGCCAGCTGGGTGCGCGGTCGAGCGTGCGTGAATTGTCACACAACGGGCCCTTATCTGACCGACTTCATCCCGCTGGCAGACCATTTCGGCAAACCCAACGAAGAAGTACTGGCAAGTTTCGCGAAGGCAGTACCCAAAGTAATTGAAGAGGTTCAAGTGGTTCATGAAAATGGCCACAGCTATTATCCCAGTGCTTTTTTCAGCGTTTGGCGAAGTGCGGGACTTGCTGAGTGGGATCGCCATGTGACTGGTCAATTAGCCGATATCACCGATCGATCGCTGCGTGAAATGTTTACTCGGCAATCTGACAGCGGCGCCTTTGTGAGTCATGGCGAAGTCGAAATTCCGCACATCACTACCGATTTTGAACTCTCACTCCAGGCTGCCAGAGCCATTACGGCAGCTCCGGGTTGGCTCGCAAATCTCAAAGACGATAGTTTGCTTAGTCGCGTAGAAAAACTTAAGCAGTGGTTAAAAAACGCTCCACCCAAAAATGATTTTGATCGCATTCTCAAACTTCAGCTTGGCGTTTATTTACCCGAATGTGTGTCGACGTCGGAACGTGAAAATGCGATGGCGATCCTGACCGCAAAACAGCACGACGATGGTGGCTGGAGCACGCGCGACATGTCCGACGTTAAGGAGTGGCATTATGTGATGAGCCCGAAAGTACTGACGTTAATCAACAGCTTACCGGATGCGGCTAAGCCTGAAAGCGATGCTTACATGACCGCGCTGGCCATTGTGCTCATGCGTCAAAACGATGTCCCTGCCTCGGATGCTCGAATTCAGCGTGGCTTGACGTGGCTAAAACGTGAGCAGCGTGAGAGTGGACGTTGGTGGATGCATTCGCTCTACCGCGGCAACTATCATTACACCACTTACATCGCAACCGTTGAGGCACTCAAAGCATTTGACTTGTGCGGTGAACTTGAAGGAGTATCTGCAAAGAATTAACGTCTAGCTGTAGCGCTGAGGAACATGCCCATTCAATGCTTCCGAGACACCTGGTACGCATCTTGGTCTACCTTCACTGAATGGTTCGGTGGCAAGACGTTGGATATAGTGTTTACCCTAAATTTCCTCGATGAGGCAACGACTCCTGCATGCAGTTGGTCATTTTTTCGCGTTGAAAAAAACACACACTGCAAGCATAGCAACGGAATCAGGGCGTTCTCGATTTAACAAAACAGCCAGCCTAAGGCTCTACCCTCAACTCAACTTCACACATCGCTTGGACCGGCCAGTCAGCGATGTGACTTATTGCGCGAACAGGAATTTTCCATGGGCCTAACAGGCGCCTCTCCGCTGGAATTTCGATGAGCAAAACCCCTTCCACTTGATCAGCAGCCAAAGTGAGCGGTGAGGTCGGGCATAGATCGCGAATTTCAGTTGGCAAATCAAACTGAACCTTGACGATCTCCGTTAGTTTTGGTGATCTCGATATCTTCACGGGCAATGCCAAACGCTCACCGAGTTTCGCAGTAACGATCGTTTGTTCTGTTGTCACCTTGAGCAGGGCCCCTTCCATAATCATGGTGATGGGCGCGTCAGTCGCCTTGACCAAATAGCGCAAATTTCCCTGTGGATCCGAGACCTGTGCCACGCCATGTGTCGCCATTCGCATCGTATACTCGGTCCCAAGCCATTCTGACATCCACGCCCCATATTTCACACGTTTTGCGTCCGGTGGAACTTTCAATGTCAAACCATGACTACCGCATAAATAGCGAGACTGCTGTGCGGCCATTTCGATCGAAATCTCACCCTCAAATCCATTCTTACGCACAACATCCATCTCCGCGATGCAGGTCGCACCACGTGGGGTATCCCGCTGCCTAGTCTTATCCAATAAAAAAATGTCAAACGGTGGTGTCAATGTCGTGCTCACAAGCGCTGCCGAAACATACATCTGCTTTGCTCGAAGTGGAGCGATACTTTTGGTAATTGAAGCCAATGCTTGGCGGCGAATCATCTGCCCCTCGATAGGCGACTGACCAACAATACGCAGTGGAGCGGCAACCGCTTTAGCAGTTGGAGCAACATCGACGGTGAGCTTCACTTCATTTTTGCCACTTGGGATTTTTGTCTCTCCGGAGATCGAAACTCCTTCAGGTAGGCCGATGATCTCCAGAGCGATCTCTGCCTCATGGCCACCACGTCGCTCTGCTTTGATCGTCCACTCTTTTTTACCGCCAATAACAATCGGTAAAGATTGCTCCATTGTTAGAGCGAAATCGCTTGTTTGAGGGCAAGCCCTTAAGAGGTATCGATTCGCTAATTCCTCATCAGATCGCGTCAATCGCCGCAGGACGATCGTTAGCTCCGAATCAGTATCGCTGCGGTACTCGATCGACGGATCTAAGCTGCCCACCGAATCCTCGCTCGACAAGATGACTTTACCCGTGTTGTCCAACAAACTTAGCGTTAAATCCAAATCGCTTCCAAACAACATGGCTTGCAAGTCGATTTTCCAAATTGTCTTTGCGGGGACCTTCCAGCTATATCGATGCTCGCGTTCAGACCCCTGAAAGTTCTTGACCAAGGCAAAGCTACCTTCGCCCGCATCAACCACGCCCCCTACACTGGCGGCCGAATCAAGCAGTCGTTCGGGTTGCTGTGCGATCGGCAGCACAACCTCAATCTTCCCCAGCGCCGTATCGATTGGCTGCCTCCATTCGGAAGCCGCAAAATCTGCCGGAATTTCGATCGGCCTTCGCACCGACTCTAATTTCGCAGCTCCAGTGGCGAGTCCCCAACCCAAAAAATCAACCTCTGTGCGACTCCCAGAAACGACGGTTATCGGAAAAAAGCGTTCAACAACGGGGTCCTTTTTTAGGGCGAGATGATACACGTAACTCGCATCGCCCCGAAAATCGGCATCATGTAAACTCAGCGTATACTGCCTATTGCCCTGTACAGAAAAAACAAAGCGGCAATCGGCACCTAAAGTGTCCGCGACATCGACAAGACAACGATTCTGATCATCCTCCACTTTCAGCATCGCATTGAAATTGGAGCCGAGCCTTCGGGCGTGTAATTCAACATAGACTAAACCATCCTGACTGGCCGTAAATCGGTAGCGATCCACTTCGGTCAAGCGGGACAGACGCCCAGAAATACCGACAGGAATCGATTCGATGACTTGTGGGTCATCTCGCCAACGTTGCTCGACAATTTCGTTTCCGGAGCGTACTAAAAATGCGGCGGTTTGAGAAATACCATTGGCATTGGCTGCTTGAAAATAACTCAGCCCCTCTGGAATACCTTGGGCTGCCCGAATCGTCGCAGCGACTTCGCGTGCAATAAGGGGATTGCCAACACTCATCCGAGGTCCGGTCCAATATGGCGGAGGAGTAATAATATAATCCCCAGGACTCGATGCTTGAGTTAATTCAATTCCCTCTTGATGGAAAAACCATTGTACATCGGGAGTGAGGTCATAGCCTCCCAATCGCACCTCATGGATCGCGCCGACTTTAACGACGGGAGGATACATATACCCTAATTGCGGAGCTTTTTGCGCGTGAACAGGAATTTGCAAGACCAAAACGAGCACGAAAGCGAGCGTTGAGACATGATTCAACCTAATCCTCATGCCAAGACCTCTTCGATCTTTTTACCGCCGTTGACGATGGGCACGGGTCGACCCAGTGGAGTGTGATAAACTCTATCTGCATCGACCCCCAGCAGGTAGAAAAACGTGCGGAGTAAATCTTGGATTCCATAAGGAGTGGTTGTCGGAAAGCTTGCCGTGCTATCGCTGGCACCAATGACAGCTCCCCGCTTGATCCCGCCGCCCGCCAATATCACCGTCTGACATTGCGACCAATGATCTCTCCCTGCATCCGCATTAATCTTGGGAGTTCGTCCCATCTCGCCCATCATGACGACCAAAGTCTCATCTAACATCCCTTGTTCATCTAGGTCGGTGACTAAAGCGCTAAAGGCCTGATCGGTCGGGGGACAAAGCGCTTTCTCATGGCTGCTAAAGTTGTCGGTGTGAGTGTCCCAACTCCCGTGCTCAATACCAATGAATCGACAGCCCGCTTGGACCAAACGACGCGCCAGTAAAGCGCTTTGCCCAATCGAGCTATAACCGTAGCGTTCTCGCAACGAAACCGACTCGGCTTGAATATCGAAAGCTTCGCGTGCTTCCTTCGAGGTTACTAAAGCCACCGCTTTTTCATAGTACGAGTCAAAGGTTGTCGCCTTACCCGTAGATTCATGGCCCGGTCCGAGTGACCGAATATCGCTCCGGAGTTTTTGCCTGCGCATGAAACGATCGGGACTGATGCCGGCGGGCGTCTTCAAATCACGAACTTCGAAATCGGGCTGAGCAGGATCGTTGTTGATCGTGAAGGGTGCATATTTAGGGCCATAGAAACCTGGCCCGCCTGGTCCCAGCGGATTGGGCAACTCTACGTAAGGTGGGACGTGTCCTTGCTGTCCTAATTCACGTGATACGATTGAGCCGATCGATGGATAGAGTTCATTAAAGGGTACGCCCTTGGCCTGGCCATCTGCAAAACTGGGCGGATAGCCAGTTAGCAGCCAATGCCGTCCTGTCTGGTGTGCATTGTCGTTGTGGCTATGAGAGCGAAGTATCGTAAACTTATCTACGATTTGAGCACAACGCGGCATCAGTTCGCTGATCATTGTCCCAGGAACGACTGTCGAAATCGGCTTGAAAGGCCCGCGAATTTCGCTTGGAGCCTCAGGCTTCATATCCCACATATCGATATGGCTCGGTCCACCTTCCAGCATGATGAAGATAATCGCTTTGGCTTTGGGAGTTGTGGGTAGTGCGGCTTCCGCTTGCCACTGCAAAAGCGTGGGCAGCGATATCCCTGTCAACCAGCCTGAACCGCCTATTCTCAGCAATTGTCGTCGATCTAAACGGCGGATGGGCCCATTGGCATGAAGGTTTGTAGATGACATCGTAATCTCTAATGATTGAAAACGAATTCTCGACTATTCATCAAGACCCACATCAGATCTTCGGTACTTTCTATTCGGTTGCCGGATTCTTCAAAATGAACCAGCAACCGTTGTTTCTCCGCAATTGTCGGATACCGTGAGAGTACAGTCAGGTACAATTCGTCGATCACTTCTTCTGTGGATGCCGACGACCGACCGAGACGAAGAGCATGTCCATCGGGATGCACAATTTTTTCCGCTGTTGAAGTAGCGTTCATCAAATGCAACGCCTGTTCCATACTCGGTTCGTCGCCGCGTTCACAGGCACAAACAGTCAATCTTCGGGGGCGACCGAAGACCTCAAAAAACTGCGAAGGTAGTTTATTGTCCCATATCTGAATTGCGCGATAACCGCTCGGCCAACCGTTGAAATTTTCTGGAACTCCCGTCACTTGGGAAACCGAATCCAATAAAACCTCAGCCGGTATCGGCTTCCAGCGCGCATGAGAATAATTCTGTTCGTCAAGCCGATTGGTATCATTGGTATTATGACTCAATTGATACACGTGAGATATCAGCAAAGTCTCCGTAAATTTCTTTAGATCGAAGTTTACGTCTATCAAGTGTTGCACTAAGGCATCGAGCAACTTTTCATTGCTGGCAGGATTGGTATCTCGGATATCATCAATCGGCTCGATTAATCCTCTTCCCATATAATGAGCCCATAATCGATTCACGATTAATTTTGCGAAGAAAGGATTTTTCGAGTCGGTGATCCAGTCTGCGAGGATTTGACGACGATCATAAACGCTGTCTAGCTTCGCTGCCTCACCTCCGAGGACAGCCGGAGGAACTGGCGTTTGCGTGCGAGGATGAACCAAAT